>JBFWML010000001.1:0-112242 GCA_050251635.1 Campylobacterales bacterium
ATATCGGGCTGATGGGCCTGAAAAATGCGGTTAATTTCCGGCCCGTCGCAGATATCGGCCTGCTCGAAACAATAGCGGGGGTTTGCGCTCACGTTTTCGAGCGTATCCAGATTGCCCGCGTAGGTCAGTTTGTCCAGATTGACGACTGCATGCCCGGTGTCGTTAATGAGGTGGCGAATCACCGCCGAGCCGATAAACCCGGCACCCCCGGTAACAAGAACTGTTTTTTTCATGGATTTATCTCTTTCATGCAGCGCTTCAGGCTTTCGCGCCAGTAGGGGATTGCGAGTTTGAAGGTTTGTTTGATTTTCTTTTTGTTCAGGACGCTAAAGGCCGGGCGCTTGGCGGGGGCGGGATATTCGACCGCTTCGATCGGTTCAATTGTGCAGGCAATATCGCTTAGCCCAATAATGGCAGAAGCAAAATCGTACCAACTCGCCACACCTTCATTGCTGTAGTGAAAAATCTGCCCATACCCCCTATTTGCTTGCGGCAGAATATCCGCAATCGCCGCCGCCAGATCGGCGGCATGGGTGGGAGTTCCGATCTGATCGAACACCACCCGTAGATGGCCGCGCTCTTTGCCGTAGTGGAGCATGGTTTTTACAAAGTTTTTGCCGTGGGCGCTATAGACCCAGCCGGTTCGGATGATCAGGCTTTTGGAGCGCGTGGCCAGCACCGCCTTTTCTCCGGCGAGCTTGCTTTGGCCATAGATATTTAGCGGATTTACGGCGTCCTCTTCGGTGTAGGGGGTGGGCTTTTGACCGTCAAATATAAAGTCGGTGGAGATATGAATTAGCGGAATATTCAGTATTTTAGCGGCAAGCGCCAGATTTTTCGGACCAATCTCATTGGCACCGAAGGCCTCTTCGGTATCGCTCTCGGCTTTGTCCACCGCGGTATAGGCGGCACAGTTGACGATAGCCGAGGGTTGGTGGGCTTGACAGTAGACCGCCACCGCTTTTTCGTCATAAATATCCAGCACGCCCCGATCGGCCCCGACAACCCGATCGCCCAAGAGTTTTACTAGCTCTCGGCCCAACTGTCCGTTTGCGCCGGCGACAAGAATTTTAGACATAAAGATTCTCGTATTTAAACAGTTCCGCATCTTTTAAAAGCGGCTGCTTGACGTCTTTATCCGAAAGCAATAACTTCTTCCTAGGCAAAGCCCAGTTAATGGCCAAATCCGGATCATCAAAAGCAATGCCCCGATCGCACTCTTTGGAGTAATAGTTATCGACCTTGTATTGAAAGATCGCGTTTTCGGAAAGCACCACAAATCCGTGGGCGAATCCGCGCGGAATAAAGAGCTGGCGCTTGTTTTCGCCGGAAAGCTCCACCGAGACGCATTGGCCGAAGGTGGGACTGCCAAAGCGGATATCCACCGCCACATCCAGCACGCAGCCCTCAACCACCCGCACCAGTTTGCTTTGGGCAAAGGGCGGAAGTTGATAGTGCAAACCGCGCAAAACCCCTTGGGCGCTTTTGGATTCGTTGTCTTGGACAAATCGAGTGCTGACAGCGTTTTGCGTGAAGAGATCGTCGCGGAAGGTCTCCATAAAATAGCCCCGCTCGTCTCCCCAGACTTTGGGTTCGATCAAGATGACTTCGGGAATGGCAGCGGGGGTAAAGGTCACTTTTTATGCTCCGCCAACCGGATCAGATATTGACCGTATTGATTTTTCTTTAATGGCTCAGCTAGCGCCACGAGCTGCTCCCGATCGATATAACCCATCTCGTAGGCAATCTCTTCTAAGCAGGCCACTTTCAATCCTTGGCGCTTTTCGATTACCTCAATAAAGTTACTCGCCTCCAACATACTTTCATGGGTACCGGTATCCAGCCAAGCATAACCCCTACCCATCAGCTCCACCTTGAGCCTACCTTGCTTCAAAAATACTTCGTTAACCGCGGTAATCTCCAGCTCGCCACGATCGGAAGGTTGGATGGTTTTGGCAATGCGAACGACTTCGTTGGTGTAAAAATATAGGCCGACAACAGCATAGTTGGATTTAGGGCGTTTTGGCTTTTCTTCAATGCTTATCGCATACATATTGCGGTCGAACTCCACCACCCCGTAGCGCTGGGGATCGGCCACTTGATAGCCAAAGATAACGGCTTTTCTCTCTTCTTTAACCGTTTGCACACTGCTTCTAAGCAGGTCGCTAAAACCATGTCCATAAAAAAGATTATCCCCAAGCACTAAGCAAACATCGTCATCGCCGATAAACGCTTCGCCAATAATAAACGCTTGAGCCAGACCATCGGGGCTAGGCTGCACGGCATACGAAAGAGAGATGCCCAAATCGCGCCCATCGCCCAGTAGGCTATAAAAAGACTCCCGATCGTGGGGCGTTGTGATAATAAGAACCTCTCGGATTCCAGCCAGCATCAAAACCGAAAGGGGGTGGTAGATCATCGGTTTGTCATAAACAGGAATCAACTGTTTAGAGATCCCCTTGGTAATAGGATAAAGGCGGGTGCCGGAACCTCCCGCGAGGATGATCGCCTTCAAATCGTTTTGCCTTCCTCGTGTTTTCGTATCCTAGATACCCGTTTGAGGGTTTTTATTTTACGAAAAAGCGAGTAAACCCATCGATAGGGGGCGTAAGCTATAAGCCGATTATGCATATCTTGGCGAAGCGCTCTTGAGCCCTCTTTGCGGTGTTGGCGACTAAAGAAAAAAGTATCCCGGACCGTTGTCGAAACAACCGTGGGTACAAGCCCCGTTTGCCATAGCGCATAAGGGAGAGAAACTTGATCGCGACCGCAAAATTTTTCAAACTGTTGCCACCACGCTTCCATTGCCTCCGCAACCTTGCTAGCATGGTGTTTTCGCACCATTACGCCCGCCTCATATAAGCCGAACGAAAAAGGAAAACCCGCCCCAAGGTAAGACTCTCTTTGGGCGATTAATATGTCAGGATTTCCTTTTGCGACCCTCAAGCATTCCTCTATCTCCTTATAAGCACAGTCCCGGCGAGGATGCCTAAAAAGCAAAATGGGTTTATCTGCTAAATATTTTTCCAGTAGTTCGTCGATTGACCTTTGCGGTTCGAAATTTCCATCAATATAAATACTTGTCTCGTGATCGGGAAAATACATATGGGGCAATATCTTAGGATGCCTACTAGCCAGAATCGGATTTTTAATTGTTTTTGGCAAAGAGCGGATTTCCCACCTTTTTGAGCTGACGTTCGGATTATCCGTAAAACAGACAAAATCAATATCCCGGAATTCCCCGGTTGGCTCATAAAGCGTATCATAATCACCGCTGATTGATGTGTAAATAACGCTCCTTGACATCTTTAGATCTTGATGTAGGATAAATAATTTTCAACTGTTTGTTCGCCCCACTTCTCTTCCGGGGAAATAATGTTTGCCCTATCCACAAAAGGCGGATAGCCCCCCTTGACCGTCAAACGAATATAATGATGAACCCATATTCCCAGTGCAACATGGACTGGTTTAATATCGCCTGTCTCCAAACTTCGCTTTTTGCTTCTTAGGTAAAGATCGTAATCTGCCGCTTGGATTCGTTCGTCCCACAATCCTATCAATTCTACGGCACGCTTTGTCATGATCACACAGTTACCGACAAAGGCCTCTTCCGCCCGGTACCCAAATCTAGAAAAACGCTTTTCGCAGAACTGCTCCCAGTTGCCGTACATTAAACGATGCATTAATTTTAGAGAAAACCGACCCTGCCCAAAGAAAAATCCGACCAGCTCTTTTATCTTCGACCATTTTTTGCGGTAAAACTTTTTGATCTGTTTTGACTCCATTCGTTCTATACCGCAGGAGGTGACGATATCCAACCCATTGCGCTTCATGACCTCAACGAATCGCTCGTCCCACTTTGGAGAGACGATGATGTCGTTATTTAAAAAAGCATAAATATCATATTTTGCATTTTTTATACCTATATTTTGACATACCGGATAAGAGTAATTGCCACTGTTTCTAATGACTTTTGCGCCAACCCCTTCAAAGAATTCAGCACTTCCGTCCGTCGATCCGTTATCGATAATGATAAGCTCAAAAGGAAGGGTAGAATAACGGTTCAAACTTTCAACAAAAAGCTTATTCATTTCCAATTGGTTGTAAACAGCCACAATAATACTAATCACTCAGGTTCCTTGTTGTGTATTTTGTAGGGATTTTAAAATCTGGATCGGCCTGATGATATTCAGGCAATTTGTGTGCCCAAACGGACAAACCTTTTTATAACAAGGGCTACACTCAAGACTACCCTGCATAAAGGCTGCCTTCCTACTCAAAGGCGGCGTCCTTTCCGGACTGGAAGATCCGTAAATCGCAACCAAAGGAACCTCTAACGCCGCCGCCACGTGCATCAAACCCGAATCATTAGTGACCGCCGATTCAACCAGAGCAATCAGGTCGATCGCTTCGGCCAACGTGGTTTGGCCGCAAAGATTGACAGCATTCGTATCTGCCGCAATCCTATCGCCCAACTTCTGCTCTTTTTCGGAACCAAATACCCACACCTGCTTACCCGCCTCTTCAAGCAGTGCGGCCAGTTGGGCATAGTGCTCGATCGGCCACTGTTTGGCCGGGCCGTATTCCGCGCCGGGAAAAAGCGCCACAACCGGCTTGTCCAGTGTCAGACCAAGGCGCTTGATTGCAGCCTCCGCCGATCGGGGTTTCAGCCCCGGAAAGGGTACGGCGGACAATTCCGGCAGCGGCTCATTTTTCTCCATACCCAACAACACATAGCGGATCACTGTTTTTTCGCCCGCCCTTTTGCGGCTGCGCAAATCGTTAATCAGCCCAAACCGCATCTCACCAATAAACCCCGTGCGCACCGGAATTTTGGCAAAAAACGGCACCAGCGCCGATTTCCAGGTGATCGGCATCACGATCGCGCGGTCATACCCCTCGGCCCGCAGGCTTTCGCCCAACGTTTTGCGAACACTCCAGCCAAACTCGCCGTGTTTTACATCCAGCGCAATGCCCCGCCGCACTTCGGGCATTCGATCCAGCACCGGAAGCGACCATGCGGGGGCGACCACATCGATGATCGTGTCGGTGCCGTAGCGGGTTTTGAGGTGTTTAAACAGGCTTTGGGCCATCACCATATCCCCCACCCAGGCCGGGCCCACAATCAAAAACTTCATGCCGCCTGCGCCTCTTGCGTCTGCGCCACCCACGCATAGCTCTCGGCCAGCACGATCGACAGCAGTTCAACGCTTTTGTTCATCTTCTTCAGCCACGCCTCCAGCGGCGCGAACTGACCGTTTTCGATCCGCACGGCAATGGCCAGCAGCGTGCCCAGCGGCCCCTTTTGGGTGAGCACCGCCTCTTTGATCACATCATCAAGAATAATGTCGGACAAAATCTCTTCGTTGGGCATCTCAAACAGCGGCCCCAAAAGCGAAATCATCCCCGTCATAAAGGCGCTTTCGGCCAGCTCTTTGCGCCCCAGCTTGTGCGCCATTTCGTACATAATCCGCGCGCGCAGCATCGCCATTTCCGCCAGCGTACTGCGCCGCCCGTCCTCTTTGCCCGCGCCGTAAAGTTGCAGCATCAGCCACTGCATCAACCCCGCGCGGCCCAGAAATGAAAGCGCCTGGGGAATGGTTTTAATCGGGTTGCGGGTAGAAAAATACGAACTGCTCAGATACCGCAGCAGATTGAGCGTCAGCTCGGGGTTCTGGTCAAAAACCTTCTTCGCCTCCATCACCTCTTTACCGCCGGAAAGCTCCTCCACCAGCTGCAGAACCGTCAGTTTGGACGGAGAAAGTTTTTTGCCCTTCATCACCGCGGGTTTAGCAAAAAAGTAGCCCTGAAACCCGCCAAAACCCAGCTTCTTGCACAGGGCGTATTGATCGTAGTTCTCCACCTTTTGGGCAATCCAGCGATCCAGCCGCCCCTTTTGCGCGGCGGCAAACTGCGTCAACTGCTCTTTCGTAAGGCCGGAAATATCCAGCTTGAGCCAGCGCGCCTTGCTCAGCAGTACCGCGTCGGCAGCGGCAAACTCGGCGGCGGTGCCCGAAAAGGCAAACTCGAACCCTTCGGTTTTAAGCTGCTCGATCGGCTCTGCCGACTGGGGGGTGAGTTTGCTCAGGGGCAATTTAAGAACAAAGTGTTTAGCGGGAATTGCCCCCAAACCCTCCTCATAGAGCATCGGCGGCGTCAGCGTGACAAAGCCGATCTTCTCGCCCAGCAGCGTTTTAACGCCAAAATCGCTCACCGCCGCAGCCAGCACGGCGGCGCTGGCGTTGTCGGCATTTTCAAACACGGCGCGGTTGATGGTATTTTGACGGAAGGCAAGGTCGTAGGCAAAAATATTCTGATTGCCGTCAACAATCATCTGGCGGGCAATATACGCCTTTGACATCAACAAATCTTTTGGCTCGGATTTTAAAGATGCCAGTTTATCAAAACAGTCTTTCGCACACCCCAATGAGCCGCGTTTCAAACCGCACAAACACCGCTTCGTCCGCTTTGTAATGCTCCAGTCCGTGGGCATAGGCCAGCAGCTCGGTCTGCCCCGCGCGGATGCGCACCTCCTGATGCTCGCCCAAAAAGCGGCTTTCGATCACCTGCGCAGCCAAGCCCGGCGCGGCGCGGGAAAGCTCGGCAATTTCCGGGCGGATCAGCAGCGTCAGAGCCTGCGCCTCTTCATAGGGGTTTGGCAGATCAAAGGCGCCGATCGGCGTTTGAATCATCCCCTTTTCCACCCGTCCTTCGATCAGGTTGCACTGGCCCAAAAAGGTGGCCACATAGCGGCTTTGGGGCGTGTAATAAAGTGCCTTGGGGGTGCCGATCTGCTCTATCGCGCCGCCGTTCATGATCGCAATGCGATCGCTAATCTCAAAGGCGTCCTGCTGATCGTGCGTGACAAAAATGGCGCTGGCCCCGCTTTGTTTGATCATCCGGCGCAACTCTTGGCGCATCGTCAGGCGCAGCGAATAGTCCAGATTGCTAAAGGGTTCGTCCAGCAACAAGAGTTTCGCCCCCGGCGCCAGCGCCCGGGCGATCGCCACGCGTTGCTGCTGCCCGCCGGAAAGTTCGTGGGGGTAGCGATCGCTTAAACCCGCCAGCCCCGTCAGACTCAAAACCTCATCGATCCGCTTTTTCTGTTGCGCCGCGCTTTGGCCCTTCAGCCCGAAGGCCACGTTTTCGGATACGCGCATATGGGGGAAAAGCGCGTAGTTTTGAAACACCATGCCCACCCGGCGCTTTTCCGGCGGCACCAAGGTTTGCGCGTCAAAAACCGTTTTGCCTTCCAGTGCGATCGTCCCCGAATCGGGGTGTTCAAACCCGGCGATCATGCGCAGCAGGGTCGATTTACCGCAGCCGCTTTCGCCCAATAGGGTAAAAATCTCTCCCTCTTTGACCTCAAAGGTGATGCGGTTGGCCACGCACACCGTGCCTTTACAGAACTGTTTTTGAAGATTTTCAACCCTTAAAACGCTCACCGTTTTATCCCCTTTTCCAGCATCAAGACCGGGATTAATGCCGCCAGCACAATCAGCAGCGCCGGCAGGCTCGCTTCGTATAGTTTTTCATCGCTGGCCAGCTCGTAAGCCCGCACCGCCAGGGTATCAAAGTTAAAGGGGCGCAGCATCACCGTCATGGGCAACTCTTTAAGCACGTCGATAAAGGTCAAAATCCCCGCCGCATAAAGCGCGTTTTTTAAGAGCGGCAAATCAATGCGCCACAAAACCCGCGACGCTCTGGCCCCCAGGCTACGCGCCGCCTCTTCGATCCCCGGCGCGATTTTGTTAAATCCCGACTCCACGCTGCCCACCGCCACCGCCAAAAAACGCACCACATACCCAAAAACCAGCGCCGCGATCGTGCCGCTAAAGATCAGCCCCAACACCGGGCCGCCAAGCAGTTCGGACAGCTCATTAACGCGGTGATCGGCCCACGTAAAGGCAATCAAAACCCCCACGGCAATCACCGTGCCCGGCACCGCGTACCCCAGCGTCGCCACCCGCAACAGTCCGGTCATCAACGCGCCCTTAAAGAGCCGCGCGGCAAAGACCAGCACCACCGCGACGCACACGGCGATAACCGCCGCAAAGGCCGCCAGAAAAAAGGTGTTCAAAAGCCAGCCGATATAACGCGTATCGAGCAGATGGGCCACGTCGATCGACCAGATCGCCAGTTGCGCGATCGGCCACACAAACGCCGCGATCAGCAGCAACGCGCAAAAACCGAAGGCCGCCCACCGGTTTAGCCCCGTCAGATCGCGTTTCACAAAGGGCCGATCGCCGCCGGAAAGCTGATAGCCGCGCCGTCCGCGCAGCCACCGTTCGCCCAGCAAAAGCATCAGCACAAAGCCCATCAGCAGCGCCGAAAGCTGCGCGGCGCCCTGCGCGTCGCCCATACCGAACCAGACGCGGAAAATCCCCGTGGTAAAGGTATCCACCGCGTAATAGTGCACGGTGCCGTAGTCGCTGAGCGTCTCCATCAGCGCCAGCGCCACTCCCGCCACCAATGCCGGACGACTCAGCGGCAACGCCACACGAAAAAAGCTCGCCCACGCGCCGCGCCCCAAACTCTGCGACGCTTCGATCGCCGCCGTCCCCTGCCGCGCAAAAGAGGACCGGGCAATCACAAACACATAGGGGTAAAGCGCCAATGACAAAATCAGCGTCGCGGGCAGCAAACCGCCGCCAGGAAAAACCGGGGTGTAGGCGTAACCGAGAATATAAGCGGGAAAAGCCAGCGGCAAAATCAGCGCCCAGCCAAAGAGGTTAGAAAACGGAAAGCGGTACAGCGTCACCAGCCACGCCGCCGGAACGGCAAAGAGCAGCGTCAGCGCCGCCACGCCAAACATCAAAAAAACGGTGTTGCCGATATAACCGGGCAACACCGTTTGGTACAGATGCGTCCACACCCCCGTGGGCGCGGTAAAAAGCTGGCTCAAAACCACCAGCGGCGCCAAGGCCGCCAGCAGGCCGATCGCAAGGGCAAAAAGAATCCAAGGACTTAGAAGCTTCAGATCCCTTTCCCCCTTGCGTTAAACCTTAGCGCCAGCCTGCGCGGTCAAAGAGGGGCAAGGTCTTTTTGACCTCGGCACCCACTTTGGAAAGCGCGATCGTATCCTCTTTAAACTTGCCCCATCCGGCCACCACGTCGGAGACGGGAACTTTGGGGTTGGCGGGGTATTCGAAGTTCTGTTCGGCAAACACCTTCTGCGCCTTTTCGCTCGCCAAAAACTCAATCAGCTTGATCGCTTCGGCGCTGTTTTTGGAAGCCGCCGTGACCCCCGCGCCGCTGATGTTGATATGCGCGCCGCGACCCGCTTGATTGGGGAAAAAGACCCCCACGCTTGCGGCCACTTGGCGATCGGCTTCGTTGGGGGAGGTTTGCATCAGCCCCAGATAGTAGGTGTTCACCAGCGCCACATCGCCCTCGCCCGCCGCGACGGCGCGGATCTGGTCGCGGTCGTTACCCTTGGGAGCGCGGGCCAGATTGGCCACCACGCCTTTGGCCCAGCTCTCCGCCGCCGCTTCGCCCTTGTGGGCGATCAGGCTGGCCAGCAGCGACTGGTTATAAAGGCTATCCGAAGAGCGGGTCAATACGCGGCCCTTCCATTTGGCATCGGTGAGCGCCTCGTAGGTGGAAAGCGCTTCGGGTTTGACATTCGCTTTGTTGTACACAATGACGCGGCTGCGTTTGGTCAGGCCGAACCATTGGCCGTCCCCGTCGCGCAGATGGGCGGGGATGTTGCTTTCCAGCGTTTTGGAGCTGACGGGTTTTAAAAGCCCCTTCTCTTTGGCCTCCTGCAGGTTGCCGATATCGACGGTAATGAGCACATCCGCCGGGGAGAGTTTGCCTTCGCGCTCCAGCCGCTGCAGCAGTTCGTTGGCCTTGGCGGTGACCACATTAACCTTGATGCCGGTCTCTTTGGTAAAGGTTTCAAAGAGCAGCTTATCGCTGTCGTAATGGCGGTGGGAATAGACATTCACCTCCGCAGCCAGCGCCAGAGCGGAAAAGGCCGCCAGGGCGGTTAACGCTTTTTTCAACATGAAGTCCTCCTGTTTTCAAGTAGGAGAATGATAACTGTTTTCATATATGGCGTCAAGACGCAACTGCTTAAACTTTGATCAACGCCTCATGTAGCGGCGTTCCGCGCCGAATATCGCAGGCCGCTTTAGAGGCCAAAACGCGCGGCCATTCGGCGGGGGGCAAACCATAACCGGGCCGGATGGCCCGCACGTTTTGGAGCGTAAAGGCTTCGCCCGCCCGGATATCCGCCGCCGCGTAAAGCGACCGCCTGAAACGGCGGTTTTCCCGCTCCGCCTCGCTGCGAACCAGCCCCTCTTCTCCCAGTGCCCGCCAGGTTTCATCCATGCGGCTCTTGAGCGTTTTCAGTTCCGCAGGCTCCACCGAAAAGGCCGCATCCGGCCCCCCAAGGCCACGATCGGGGGTGAAATGTTTTTCCACCGCCACCGCCCCCAAAGCCACCGCCGCACAAGCCACCGTATCGCCCGGCGTGTGATCCGAAAGCCCGGTTAAAACGCCAAACCGCCCGGCCAAAAACGGAATGCTTCGCACATTGGCCGCCTCAACCGGCGCGGGGTAGGCGCTGGTGCAGTGTAGCAGCAGCAATTCCCGCGCGCCGTTTGCCCGCGCGGTTTGAACCGCAGCTTCAATCTCTGCTTCGTCGGCCATACCCGTCGAAAGAATCAACGGTTTACCCGTTTGTGCCGCGCGCTCAATCAGCGGCAGATCGGTCAGCTCGAAGGAGGCGATTTTATAGGCGGGCGCGTTCAGGCTCTCAAGCAGCTCGATGGCGCTTGTGTCAAAGGGGGTGCTAAAAAGCGTGATACCGACTTTGCGGGCGTGCTCAAAAAGCGCCGGATGCCACGCGTAGGGGGTATGGGCCTCCTGATACAGATCATAAAGGGTGCGCCCATCCCATAAACCGCCCTCAATGACAAAACCGGGGCCGCGATGATCCAGTGTCATCGTATCGGGGGTGTAGGTCTGGATCTTAACCGCATCGGCCCCCGCCGCCTTGGCCGCGTCAATCCCCTGCAACGCCGCCTTCAGACTGCCCGCATGGTTGGCCGAAAGCTCGGCGATCAGGTATGGGGGCCAAGCGGCTCCAATCTCGCGTCCGTCAATTTTCATTCCGCGCTCCAAAGCTTCTTTTCCAGCGTCGAACGGCTTTGCGCCCATGTGGGCCGATCAAGCCGCAGGGCAACCGCCCGCTCGATGCGGCCGTCTTTGGATCGCTCCAAACTGCCCGTTTCGATAAACCCGAATTTACGGTGCAGTTTAATCACGGCGCCGTTAAAGGCAAACACCTCGCAAAACACCTCGCTTAACCCCAATTCATCAAAGGCCGCCTCTAGGCTTAGCCACTCCATCACCGCGCCGCACCCGGCGGGCGCATCCGGTTCGCCCAGATAAAAACCCCAAAAACCGCTGCCGTTTTCGATCCGGGTCAGCGAGGTTAACCCGATCGGACGATCCTTGTGCGCAAACACGCGATACCACACGGCGGGGTCGTTGAGGGTTTTGGCAAACCACGCATTGTGTTCGTCTTCGCCGATGAGGTGATCGGTGTACATATTTTCCCGCACCCGGTCGCTATTGCGCCAGCACAGCAGTCGCTCCCGATCGGCCTGCTGCAAAGGGCGAAGGGAAAAATCGGCGCGGTTAAACATTCTGCTCCAAAGCGTCGCAAAACCGCTCTAACCCCTGCGCATCGCAAAGGGTTAACGCCGCCGCTTCCGTTTTGCGCACTGCGTTTTCGTCCAGCGCGTTCAGATCGGCCCTCAAGCGATCGGGCGTGGTGGCGATAATCGCGCCCGATTCCGCCAGAATTTTTAGATTCCCCGCCTGATTTTCCCCTGTTTGCAGCGTTAGGCTTGCCAGCCCCAGACTGGCCCGTTCGTAGCTGCTTACCCCCGCCGCGCCGATGGCCAGATCGGTTTTTAGGATCAGTTCGGCCATTTTTCGGGTGTCGATCTGCCAGTTGACATTCAGCCCCAGCCGCCGGGATAGATCGCGGTTGGCGGCCAGATGGGGAGCGCCGCCGGTTAAGACCACGTCGATCAGCGCGGCCTTAAAGGGCGACACGCTCAAAGCTTCCAAAACCGGCGCGGTGAAGTTAAGCGGATCGGTGCCGCCCAAAGTCACCAGAATGCGTTGGGGCGGAAAGTTGCGGGGTTTGATTTGCGATCGAAGCGCCGCAAATTCTGGGCGAAGCGGCAGGTAGTCCAACCCGCAAAAGAGTTTGCAGCTTGAGGGAACCAGCGCCCCGTAAGCGGCGGGGGTACGGCCCAGCGTGTAGTCGATCAGCACATCGCAGTCGTGGCGGCGATCGTACAGGTCATCCAGCACTGCCAGCGTTTTGCAAAAGGGTTTGGCCGCGCTCTCCCATTCGCTTTCCAGCGCGTAGGAATCGACCAGCAGCAGATCGCAGCCGCCCGCGCGTTCGAGCACTGCGCGGCATTCGTCGATTTCGTTTTGTAGCGGCACGCCCAGCCACGGCAGGTGAAAGGGTTCTTTAACGGCGGGCTCAAAGGGGGCAGATGGCGATGCAAGGCGCAGCACCTCAAACCCCTCCTGTTTAATGCGGCCAAAGAGGTTGCCCGGCAGTTCGCGGCTTAAGAATCGTACATTGTGGCCCCGTTTTTTCAGCTCCCCCGCAATCGCCAGGCAACGCATGACATGGCCCGTCCCCACCGCCACGGAGGCGTCCGCGCGGATAATTACGCGCATCCGAGCGCCCTAAACATCGCTTCGGCCCGCGCCCAATCTTCGGGGGTGTCGATATCCTGCACCCGTTCGGGCGGGATCGGCACGCCGATCGTGCGACCGCTAAACACCGGGCGGTTTTCCAAAAATGCCTCGGCCCTGCCCCAGCAAAACTGCCCCGCGTCGTGCCACGCAACGGGCAAATCCTGACTGCGGGTTTTTTCGTATTCGGGCCAAAGGGGCGCGATCCGGCCCGTTTCGTCCCGCTTAAGCGCGCGGAAAATCGGGCTTTCAAAGGGTGTGACCGACAGCGCAAAATCGTTGCCGCCCAACAGCTCCAAACCGGTTTTGAGATCGGCGGGCCGCACAAAGGGGGCGGTGGCGTAGATCAGGCACGCTTTTTCGCAGCCGCCCAATGTATGAATGGCATGGGAAACCACAGGCAGCACCCCGGCGTAATCGTCTGAGAGTTCCGCAGGCCGCCGCAGCACCTCCGCGCCGCACTCGCGGGCCACGCCGATAATCGCCTCGTCATCGGTCGAAACCACGACGCGATCGAACAGGCCACTTTTTAACGCCGCCTCGATCGGCCATGCAATGATGGGTTTGCCGCAAAAGGGTTTGATGTTTTTTTGGAAGATTCGTTTGCTGCCGCCGCGGGCCGGGATGATCGCCACATTTTTCATGGCACCATTTTAGCCCGCGGGGCTTAGCGCTGAAGCAGAAAGAGAAACAGGGTCGAAAGAAAAATCTGAGCGGAGAGAACGATCAAGATATCTTTGGGGTTTAGTTCCAGTTTCATAAAACCTCCTTGGTTGAATTTCAGCCATGAAGGGGGTGAAGTTTGTAACGGCGGGATTATACAAGTTGAGTGAGGTTTTGTCAAGTTTCTTGCGTCAGCGCACTTTTGCCACAATCACCCAAACGATTCGGGGGGAACCATGCTGGCCAAAGAGATAATCGTCGAAACCCTGCGGCAGATTCAGCGCGATCGCGTCACCGCCACGCCGGAGGTGTACGCCAAAACCTTCTGCCAAGTGGCGCGCAAAGCGGGGCTGGATCTGGACGAGTGCCGCCCGGCCAAGGCGCATATCGATCGCCTGCCCGAACCGCTCAAAACCCAGGCTCAAACCCGCGATATCCGGCAACTCGACGAGCTGGCCGCCTTTTTGATCGGCGAACTGCGCCGCACCGCGTCGATTCCCCAACGCGATGCCGATCGCGTCGTGCGCGAGCTGATCGCCCTGCTGGCCAAAGCGATGACCCCCTCCTTTGCGGAATTTGATACCGCAAAACTCAATGAAACCCTCAGCGCCATCGAAGCCACACCGGCCAAGGTGCTTGAAAGCGCATGGCAAACCAAGGTGGTCAAGCTGGTGGCCGAACGCATCCGCTTTGACCGCCAGCGCATCAGCCGCGAAGCCGACGAGCTGGATAAAAGCGTGCAGGCGCTTTACGATCTCGTCTGCGCCATGACCCAAAACGTCCGCCAAGGCGAAGCGGATATCGGCCGCATCAAGGCCGATCTAGGCGCGCTCAAACCCGAAGCCCTGACGCAGGAGCTCTTTGGCGATCTCAAAACCAAGCTCGAATCTTTAGCGGGCGAACTGCAAACGCAGGCGGGCAACTTTGCCGGGGCGCTGGGGGATCAAGAAAAAGAGATCGCCCGGCTCAAGGCGCAGATTGCGGCGCTTAATGCCCAGCTGGCCGAACTGGCCAAGGAAAACGCCGAAGATTACCTAACCCGCGTGCAGACCAAACGGATGATCGACGTGCGCTTAGCCGAGCTGGAGCGGGAATATGAACGCAAAAAGCAGGATTACGCGGTGCTGTTTTTTGATATTGACCACTTTAAACGCATCAATGACACCTATGGCCACGAGGGGGGCGATAGGATTTTGCAGGCGGTGGGCGAACTCTTAAACCGCATGGTGCCCGATCGGGGCATGGTGGGGCGCTACGGCGGCGAAGAGTTTGTGGCGCTGCTGCCCGGCGCGGCCTTGCGAGCCGCCGCCGATCTGGCCGAAACGGTGCGCGCCGAGGTGGAAAAAAGCACCTTTCAGTACCAGAAAAAAGCAATCAAAATGACCCTTTCGTGCGGCGTGGCGGTTCGCAGCGGGGCCAGCGGCATGGATTCGGCGCTGCGCGAAGCCGACGCGCGGCTTTACACCGCTAAAAAAAGCGGCCGTAACCGCGTGGTTTTTATGAACGAAGCGGGTCTGGAGCCGCTGGGTTGAAGCTGCCCTCCGCCCTGAGCGCGCTGCCCGTTTACGGCGTTTTACCCCAAATAACGCAGGCGCTTTCAACCCATAACCGCCTGATTTTAGAAGCGCCCCCCGGCGCGGGCAAAAGCACCGCCGTGCCGCTGGCCTTGCTGGATGAACCGTGGCGATCGGGGCTGATTGTGATGCTGCAACCGCGCCGTTTGGCCGCCCGCACCGTGGCGGCGCGTATGGCGGATCTATTGGGCGAACACTTGGGCGATCGGGTCGGTTATCAGGTCAAAAACGATCGCGTTGCCGGGCCGGATACGCGGATTTTAGTGGTCACCGAAGGGATTTTGACCCGGATGCTCCAAGCCGATCCGGCGCTGGAAAAGGTGAGCCTGATTATCTTTGACGAGTTTCACGAGCGCAATTTGCACGGCGATCTGGCGCTGACTTTGAGCCTGCAAAGCCAGCAGCTTCTGCGCGAGGATCTCAAAATCCTGGTCATGTCCGCCACGCTGGAGGGCGGTTTGCTCCAAACCCTGCTTCAAAACCCGCCCCACATCCGCGCCGAGGGGCGGAGCTTTCCGGTGCAAACTTGCTATCTGGACGCCAAAACCCCCCAGCCCGACATACGCGCCCTGCCCGAATGCGCGGCGCAGAGCGTCAAAACCGCGCTGCAAACCCACGGCGGCAATCTTCTGGTCTTTTTGCCCGGAGCGGGCGAAATCCGCCGCACACAGGCGCTGCTTTCGGGGCTGGATGCCAGCATCATCCTTGCGCCGCTCTTTGGCGATCTGAGCAAAGCGGCGCAGGAGGCGGCCATTTTGCCGCCGCCGCCGGGCAAACGCAAGGTGGTTTTGGCCACCAATATCGCCGAAACCAGCTTGACGATCGAGGGTGTAAGCGTGGTGATCGACGGCGGGTTTGAGCGGGCGCTGAGTTTTCACTACGCTTCGGGCATGGACCGGCTGGAAACGGCCCGCATTGCGCAGGCTTCGGCGGTGCAACGCGCCGGCCGCGCCGGGCGACTGGAACCGGGCACTTGCTACCGCCTGTGGCACGAAACCACCGCGCTGGCCGCCCGGCGCGCGCCGGAGATCGCCACGGCGGACTTAAGCGGCCTGATGCTGGAGCTGGCCCGGTGGGGCGCATGGGATACGGCCGCACTTGACTGGCCCACGCCGCCGCCGGAGGTTGCGGTGCAGGCGGCCAAAACCCTGCTGAGCAATCTGGAAGCGGTGGATGAAAAGGGGCGCATCACCCCCCACGGCGAAGCGGTGCTGGCCTTAGGCGCGCATCCGCGTTTGGGCCACATGATGATCAAAGCCCGCGAACTGGGCGAAGGGGTTTTGGGCGCGCTGATCGCGGGACTGCTAACCGAAAAAGACCCCTTCCGCGAAGCCGCCTTCGGAGCCGATCTCGAACCCCGCGCATCGGCGCTCTTTGGACGTTGGCGAAGCCGGGACGAAACGCCCGCATTAACGGCGGCGCGGGAGTTTTTGAAACGTTTGGGCGGCGGCGAAAAAGCGCCCGATTTTTCCTTGACGGGCGCGCTCTTGGCGCTGGCCTATCCCGACCGGATTGCCAAGGCGCGCGGCGGGGGCGACGGGCGTTATCTGCTCAGCGGCGGCAAGGGGGCATGGCTGGATAAAAACGACGGCCTGTCCGGGCAGCCCTTTTTGGTAGCCGCCAACCTTGACGGCAACGCCCAAGAGGCCAAAATCCGGCTGGCCGCCGTACTGGATGAAGCGGCGATTGCGCGGTTTTTCGCCCCGCAAAGCCGCTTTGAGGTGCGCTGGAACCCCCAAGCCGGGCGGATCGAAGCCAAAGAGGAGCGGGTTTTGGGCGCGCTCGTACTCAGCAGCCGCGACGTTGCGCCCCCCAAAGAGAAACTGCCCGATCTGTGGCTGGCACTGATTCGCAAGGAAGGTTTCGGGTTTTTGCCGCTGGAGGAAAGCGCCGTCTGTTTTTTGCAGCGCATCCGGTTTCTGGCCCGCCACAACGCGCAGGAACTCACCCTGCCCGACTTTTGCGAAACGGCCCTTTTAGAAACGCTTGAAACGTGGCTGTTGCCCCATCTTGCGGGCATCTCCACCCGCCGCGATCTGGAAAATCTGAACTGGACGCAGATTTTTGAAGGGTTCTTCGAGTGGAACGACCGCCAGCAAATCGACGCGCTGGCCCCGGCCAAACTCACCGTCGCCAGCGGCTCAAAAGTCACGATCGACTACGCCGATCCCGATGCCCCCGTCCTGGCGGTGCGGATTCAAGAACTTTTCGGCACCCGCGATCACCCAACCGTTTTGCGCGGCCGCCATCCGCTTACGGTGCATCTGCTCTCCCCGGCCCAGCGCCCCATTCAGATCACCCGCGACCTGCCCGGCTTTTGGGCGGGGTCGTACAAAGAGGTCAAAAAAGAGCTCTTCGCCCGCTACCCCAAACACTACTGGCCCGACAACCCCGCCGAGGCGCAAGCCACCACACGGACGAAAAAGTTTATGTAAAACTTGACTTCCCCTGCCAACCTTCCTAAAATACGGCAAAATCGTATGGCTCAAACAGGAGGCAAAATGACCGCTGAACCCATGGAAAAGATCACCTTTAATATGCCCGCCGATCTCAAAGCGCAGGTCATGGCGCTTAAAGACGATCTGCATCTTTCGCTTTCGGCCATTTACAACGAAGCGATCCGAAGCTACATCCGCCAAAAAGAGCTGGAAAAATGGGAACGCGGCGTCGAACGCGCCCTAAACGACAGCGCCTACAAAACGCTAATTGCCGAAACCGGCGGCGACACGGGAGACCTGCATGACTATTAAGCAGGGTGAGGTGTGGTTGGTGGAGTTTTTCCCCAAAGTAGGCAGCGAGATCGCCAAAACCCGCCCGGCAGTTGTGATTAGCGACGATCGCATCGGTCGGCTACCCCTAAAAACCGTTGTTCCCGTGACCGATCACAAACCCGCCCATGATGCCTACCCGTGGATGCTCAAGCTGGAACCGACCGCAGCAAATGGGCTAAGCAAGCTCTCCTCAGCAGACTGCTTTCAGGTGAAAAACTTTTCCGATGACCGTTTTGTGAAAAAGCTGGGGGAACTGTCCGCAAAAACCGTACGCGAAATTCACCGATTGGTTTTGAAGACTTTAAATCCGGGATATGAAATTGAAGATTGATACTCTCAGCTCGGACACAAAAGGGGAACACAATGGATGAAGTAGTTTTAGGATTCTCGGGGGTTTTTGTTGGTGCTGCGGTAAGTATTGTTACAACATGGATCATGGCAAAGAATAATCGTTCACTACAAGCGTCTGACTTTGCCAACCAGAAGACTGAAAGACAACGTGAGTTCCAAAGAAAAACACTACTAGAGCTTCAAGATGTCGCTAACGAACTCGATCGCTCAGTAGGTCTAACTTTTCGTGCGGACCATCAATTCTACAAAGAGAACAAAGAATGGGGGAAGGGTTTGATCCCCGAAGGACTTTCGGAGAAGGATCGCTTGAACCGCGTCCGTTTTCTAACCCTAGTCGAACGTGTTAGCGATGACAAGCTCCGTACAAGGCTCAAAGAATTTAATAAGTTGCTTTTAAACATCCAAAGGGCCAAGACCTATGATGAAGCACTGGCACATCTAAAAGAAGCAACTCAAGAATCTGGAGCAACAAGGGAATACATGGGTGAGGTTCTAAGATCACAATACTAAATGATTTTATATATTAAGAGGTGGCGGACAGGGAGGGATTCGAACCCTCGATACCCGATAAAGGATATGCGTCCTTAGCAGGGACGTGGTTTCAGCCACTCACCCACCTGTCCGTAAAAGAAGAGTGGGATTTTAACCGCTACTCTTTGAGTTTGGGCTTAATTGAGGGCGGCTATCACCGCTTGGGCCGTGGCACGGGGATCGGGCGCGCCGTAAACGGGGCGGCCCATGACGATAAAATCCGAAAGCGCCGCCTTAGCTTCCATAGGCGTGGCGGTGCGGTTTTGGTCGTCCGCCGGGCTATCGGCCAGCCGGATACCCGGCGTGAGGGTGATAAACCGTGCTGCGGTGGCGGCTTTGATTGCGCGGCTTTCGTGGGCGGAGCAGACCACACCGTCCAGCCCCGCCGCGTAAACATTGCGGGCCATCTGCTCGGCCACGGCGGCCAGCGGCGCGTGGTAGATGCCCTCAAACTCCGCCGGGGCAAAGCTGGTGAGCGCCGTGACGCCCAGCACGATCGGGCGGTTTTTGTGCTTAGCCAGCCGATCGGCCACGGTTTGCATGGCGGTCGGCCCGGCGCTGGCGTGAACGTTCACCATCGCTACGCCGCGATCGGCCACCGCTTCGGCGGCATCAGCCATCGTTTTGGGAATATCGTGGAGTTTGAGATCAAGAAAGATCGGCTGGCCACCGCCCGCCTTTTGCACCTGCTCCACAAAGCCCCAACCGCCGCGGATAAAGCTGCGCAGACCGATTTTGAGCCACAGGTCAAGGCCGCTAAGCTGCTCGACCAGCGCCAGATTTTCTTGGTCGCTGGCCAAATCCAGCGCGACGCAAAGCTTCATGAGGCTTTTTTAATGCTTTTGCGGATCGATTCCAGTACGCCGTTGATCAGCTTGGGCGCTTGATCATCCGCCATCTCCTTGGCGATCTCGATCGCTTCGTTAATGACAATGGGCTGATCGGTTTGCGTGTGCAGCAGTTCGTACACCGCCAAGCGCAAAATGGCGCGCTCGACGCGGCCAAGGCGCTCAAAACTCCAGCCCTCCACCAGCTTGCCGCTGATAACGGGGTCGAGTTCGGCCAGCTTGCCGTGCGCTCCTTGGAACAGCTCGATCGCAAAGTCGCGGTGCTTGCCCTTAAGCTTGCTCTCTTCTAAAAACAGGTCGGTATTGGCGGCGACGCGCTCATTGCCCACATCGTAGGCGTAGAGCATCCCGATAGCCGCTTGGCGGGCTTGACGGCGCGCGCTGGACACTAGAGCGACTCCATCGTGCTATACAGGCTCATCATTTCGATCAGCCCGGTCATCGCCTCAAAGCCCTTGTTGCCCGCTTTGCTGCCCGCACGCTCGATCGCTTGCTCGATCGTATCGGTCGTCAGCACGCCGAAGGTAACAGGCTTGAGGGATTCCATGGCCGCGCTGGCGATACCCTTGGTGGTTTCGGCCGAAACGTAGTCAAAGTGCGGGGTGGAGCCGCGAATCACCGCGCCCACGCAAGCAATACCGTCGTAGCGGTTCAGTTTGAGCGCTTTTTTGAGCGCCATGGGAATTTCAAAGGCGCCGGGCACCAAGATCAGATCGAGGTTCTTCTCCTCGCCGCCGTGACGGATAAAGCTATCCTTTGCGCCCTCAACCAGCCGATCGGTGATGATGTGATTAAACCGCGCGGCGATCACCGCGACTTTGGCCCCTTTTTTTAGGCTCAGCGTTCCTTCGATCACCATGGCACACTCCTTGACGGCACTTTAATTAGAGGCGCGATTTTGCCACAACCGCACTTAGCGCATACCGTCAAAGGGGATAGGCCGCACATTGCCCGGACGCAGCGTCGCGCCGGGCAGTTCGGTATTTTTCAGCACCGCCGATTGCAGATTGGTCCGGGTAATTTCGGCCCACCTAAAGGAAGCGCCGCTCAAGTCGGCATTGCGCAAGGCGGCTTGATCGATCACCGCCCACCACAGGGTCGCGCCGCTGAGATTGGCCTCCGTCAGATTCACGGTGCGCATCACGGTGCGATCCAGCCGCGCGCCGCTGAGATTCGCGCCGGAAAAGTCGCTTACCAGAAACTCGCCGCGCAGCAAATCGGCCTTGGACAGATTGGCCCCGGAAAGATCGGTGCTGATGAGATCGATATTGTGCATCACCGCGCCGGAAAGATTGGCCCCCTGCAGATTGCCGTCCACGATCCGCGCCAGTCTTAAAACCGCGCCGGAAAGATCGGCGCCGGAAAGATTGGTGCCGTTAAAATAGGTGCGAAAAAGCGTCGCGCCCCGCAGATCGATGCCGCTTAAATCCACGGCGCCAAAGCTGTAATGGCTCAAATCCGCGCCCCGGCAATCGGCCTTGGGCGCAGGGGTGCAGGCAAAAACCCAAAGGGCCGCACACAGCCACCACACAATAATTTTCATAAACTCCTCCTATTTAAAGGGGCTTGCATGAAGAAGATTTTACTGCTGCTTTGTGTAACGGGCGTATTGATGGCCGAAAGCCTGATCGAGGCGGCCAAAAGAGCGGGGCTGGAAGCGATCCCGCGCGATGAGGCGAAGCTGCTGGCCTTGGTGGAACACAAGGACAACCCGCTCACCCCGGCCAAAATCGAGCTGGGGAAAATGCTCTTTTTTGAGCCGCGCCTGTCCAAAAGCGGCCTCATTAGCTGCGCCACCTGCCACAATTTGGGCTTGGGCGGCGCGGACGGGCTGAGCGTGGCGATCGGGCACGGCTGGACGGCCAATCCCTTGGGGCTTAACACCCCCACCGTCTATAACGCCGCGCTGTTTACCGCGCAGTTTTGGGACGGGCGCAGTCCGCATCTGGCCGATCAGGCCAAAGGGCCGATGGTCGCGCCGCCGGAGATGGCGGTCGATCCGTCCGAGGCGGTTGCCAGAATCCGGAGTATTCCCGAATATGTCCGCCGTTTTGACGAAGCGTTCCGGGGCGAAAAAGCGCCCCTCCATTTCGACAATATCGCCAAGGCGATCGCCGCCTTTGAAGCCACGCTCATTACCCCCAGCCGTTTTGACGACTTTCTGCACGGCAACGAGCGCGCACTCAGCGCCGCCGAAAAAAAGGGGTTGTCCATTTTTCTGGAGAAGGGCTGCACCGTCTGCCACAACGGCGTAGGAATCGGCGGCGGCAGCATGCAGCACTTTCCCGCGCAGGGCAAGTTCCGTTACGCCCATGTGGGCAGTTTCACGGGCGATATTTACGGGCGGGTGCGGGTGCCCAGCCTGCGCAACGTCACCCTGACCGCTCCCTATTTTCACAACGGCAGCACCTGGTCGCTGCAAGAAGCGGTCATGATTATGGGTGAGGCACAGCTGACGGTCTTTGTCACCCCCGACGATGCGGCCAATCTGGCGGTTTTTCTCAAATCCCTCGAAGGGCGTCAACCGCAAATTGTCTATCCGCAACTGCCCCGATCGACCGCTCAAACGCCAAAACCGGAACCCTATGAATAGGAGAAAATTTGTCCGATAGAGCTAAAAAAATTTAACTAGTAGCTTTAACTCATTGATAAAATTTATTTTTTGCCCTAGGATGGGGGTTCTTCAAACCCACACAAGGAGCATCCATGAAACGGATCGTTGCCCTTTCTGCAGCGCTGGTTACCGCCGCTTCCCTTCACGCGTCGGCTGACTTGGTCAAAGCGGCCAAAGAGGCCGGCATGGCCCCTATCCCCAACAAGCAGTCCGAGCTGAATAAGCTCGTCAGCACCAAAGAGAACCCCATCACCGCCGAAAAGATCGAGCTGGGCAAAAAGCTCTATTTTGACCCCCGCCTCTCGCTCAGCGGCATTATCAGCTGTAACACCTGCCACAACTTGGGTCTGGGCGGCGTGGACGGCGTACCGACCTCGATCGGTCACCAGTGGATGGCCAACCCCCACCACCTCAACGCCCCCACCGTTTATAACGCCGTGTTCAACACCGCGCAGTTCTGGGACGGCCGCAGCGCGCATCTGGCCGATCAGGCCATGGGCCCCATTCAGGCGATCCCTGAAATGGCGCTCTCTCCCGAAGCGGCGGAAAAACGTCTCGCCTCCATCCCCGCCTATGTGGACGAGTTCAAAAAAGCCTTCAAGGGCGAAAAGAACCCCGTAACCTTCACCAACGTGGGCAAAGCGATCGGCGCCTTTGAGGCCACGCTAGTCACCCCCAGCCGCTTTGACGACTTTATGCATGGCGATTACAAAGCGCTGTCCAAAGAGGAGCAAAAGGGCCTGAAAACCTTTATCGACAAGGGTTGCGCCAGCTGCCACAACGGCGTCGGTATCGGCGGCAGCAGCATGCAGATGTTCCCGCTGCTGAACGAATACAAATACGCCAACCTCGGCGACTTTAAGGGCGACGCCGAAGGCCGCGTGCGCGTGCCGACCCTGCGCAACATCACCGAAACCGCGCCCTATTTCCACAACGGCGCAACGTGGGATCTCGAAGAGTCCGTGGCGATCATGGCCAACACCCAGCTGGGTCAAAACCTGAAAAAAGACGAAATCCACTCGATCACCGTCTTCTTGCAGGCGCTTGAGGGCCGCAAGCCGGAAGTGGTTTATCCCCAGCTTCCCGCTTCAACCGCCAAAACCCCCAAACCCGAACCGATGGCCAAGCCCTAAGGTTTGAGCCTCTTTGCCCCCGGTTTTCCGGGGGTTTGCTTACTGAATGCTAATCTGCTTTGCGCCCTTGGGCTGCGTTTTGGGCAGCTTAATGGTTAACACCCCGTTTTTATACCCCGCTTCGATCGCGTCGGCATCGGTGTTTTCCGGCAGGCTAAAGCGGCGCTCAAAGCGTCCGTAGCGGCTTTCAAGCCGGTAATAATCCTCCTCTTTGGTCTCTTTTTCATATTTGCGTTCGCCGCTGACGGAAAGAACGTTTTCCTTCACGTCCACCGCGATCGCCTCTTTATCCACACCGGGCAGATCGATCTGGATGAAATACGCCTCGGCGCTTTCGCGGGTGTTGACCGCCGGAGAGAAGGAGGAGAGATTGGGCGCAACGCCGCTCGAACTGCTCAGCGCCTCCAAGTGGCGCTGAATCTCGCGGAAGGGATCGAACTTTTGCAATGTCATGGGTCGCTCCTTGACCGATTGATTTAGCACTCTACTAAACCAAGTGCTAACGCAACTATAAAACATTGAGCGTTATGTTGTCAAGAGTTCTATTTCTAGTTGAGCGCCTTGGGGTTGCTGAGGTTAAAAACCGGGTGGCTGTACCAGTAAAAACCGCCCCCTTCAAGCGCCGGCGCGGTGCAGTTGATCCGGCTGCGGCCCTGTACCGGCGGCACGGGGGTGGCGGTTTCGAGCATGGCGATCACCTCATCGCGGTGACTCCAGCGGGTTTGGAGCCGATCGGCGCCATAGAAGCAAGCGACGGCGTTTTCGTTGAACGCGCCGCGCTCCAGGGTGAGGCTCAGCCGGTAGGGGTTTTTCAGATCCCGGGCCACCGGATCGGCGGGTTCGGCACGGATAACGGGCATGGGGCGGCTATGCACCTTGGTTTTAAACTCTTCCATCGCGGCAAAACCCGCCGCCATGGGAAAGCGCGTCAGCGCCTGCAAATCGGAAAAGCGCCCAAAGGGGCCGGAGTGCTGGGCAAAGGCGGCGTAGCCGTTTGCCTTCAAAACGGCGGCCATCTGCTGCGTGTATTCGCCGTAGGGGTAAGCGTAAATCCGGCCGTCGTCGCCCAGCTCCCTGGTTAAAAGCGCGGCGGCTTTTTTCAGATCGGCCTCGAAATCCTCTTTACCCAGCACAAAGTGGCCGTGGGTGTGGCTGTGGTTGCCAAACTCAAAAAGCCGGGTTTCCTGAAGCTCGCGCATCTGATCCCAGCTCATATAGGCCTTGTAGCCCCGCTCGATCCCTTCGGTGGTGACGAATACGGTCATGGGAAAACCGTATTTTTTCAAAAGGGGCGCAGCCTCGGTATAGACCGAAACATAGGCGTCATCGGCGCTGAGGGTGACGCACTTTTCGGGCAGGGGTTTGCCCTCCCTCAGCAGCCGCGCCGCCTCGCCGGCAAAGATAACGCTAAAGCCGTTTTCCTTGAGATAGCCGAGGTGCGATTCAAACAGTTGCGGCGTCACGCTGGTGGATTTGGGGGTTTTGTGGCCGAAGTGGTGATACATCAGCCCCACGCAACCCGCGTGCAGCAGGGCAGCCAATGCGCCCAGCAGAACCAGCGCCCTCATGCCAGCCCCCCTTGCACGTCGGCCTCGTGGCTGACCTCTTCGATCCCGATCGGCCACGCGGTAACGATCGCCTTGATGAAGGTGGCCAGCGGAATGGCGAAGAACACGCCCCAAAAGCCCCACATCCCGCCAAAAACCAGCACCGCCAGAATGATCGAAACCGGGTGCAGACTGACCGCTTCGGAAAAGAGAATCGGCACCAGCACATTGCCGTCGAGCGCCTGAATAACCGCGTAGGCCGCCAGCACATAAAAGAAGTAATCCCCCACGCCAAACTGAAAAAAGGCCACCGCCGCCACAGGCAGCGTCGCCACCGCCGCGCCGATGTAGGGAATCAGCACCGAAAAACCCACCACGATCGCCAGCAGCGCGGTATAGTCAAGCCCCAAGGCCGCAAAGGTGATATAGGTCACCACCGCCACAATGGCAATTTCGATCCCCTTGCCCCGGATGTAGTTGCCCATCTGACGATCGGTCTCGTGCCAGACGGCGGTTAGAAAGGTGCGCTTTTTGGGCAGATAATTCAGCACGGTCTGCAGCAGCGCCTGACGATCTTTGAGCAGGAAAAAGATCAGAATCGGCACCAGCACCACATAGATAATCACCCCCACCAGCGTGGGAATTTGGGCAAAGGAGCCGGCGATCATTTTTTGACCGATATGATTCGCGCCGCTGGTGGCATCGTTGATCCACACGGCGACCTGCTCCGCGGAAAACAGATTGGGATAGCGCTGCGGCAGGGTTTGGGCCAGGGCTTTCAGCTGGGCGATCATGCCGGGAATTTCGTAAAGCAGGTTGACCCCCTGATGCCAAACCAGCGGCAGCACCAGCAGCAGCACCGCCAGCAGCCCGCCCATAAACAGGCCAAAGGCGATCATCACCGCCCAAAAGGGCCGCACGCCCCGCGCGCTCAGCGACGATACAATCCCTTGAAGCATATAGGCAAACACCAGCGCCGTCAAAAAGGGTGCAAGGGTTCCGCCCAGCCAAAACAGCGTCAGCATCGCGCCCAGCAGCAGCAGGACGAAAATTGCCGCCTCTTCATCCACAAAATATTTCTTATACCACTTTTGGACTAATCCGGTCATGGGGGCTCCTGCTTAAAGGTGGCCGATCTTACAACGGATCGACTGTTGCTTTTTGGCCGCAAAGAACCAAGGAGATTTTATGCGGATTGCCGACAGTTACAACCCCAGCGCCCTTTTGCAGCAGCAGGCCGGACTCGGTGCCGATGCCGCCGCCCAGGCCAAAGCCAACGCGCAGCGCATCGCCCAGAAAAACGAAACCCAGGA
The DNA here is from genome assembly GCA_050251635.1 of Campylobacterales bacterium. Lineage (GTDB taxonomy): Bacteria > Campylobacterota > Campylobacteria > Campylobacterales > SZUA-545 > JBFWML01. The sequence continues at coordinate 26,081 of JBFWML010000001.1, forward strand.
GACGCCCGAAGCCTCCAAAAACGAGCGCCAAACCTTTGATTTGCCCCTGATCGAAAACATGAACGACGAAGAGTACGAAGCCTTTATGCGCGCCACGCAGGGCATGAGCGACACCGACGCCCAGCGCGCGGCGCAGCGGTTGCAGCTGATCGCCGCCGCTTACGAACAGAGCCAGCGGCTCATTAACGGCGGCGGGATGATCGCCGCGCTGAGCGGGCAGGAACAACCCAGTCTGCTCGGCGATCTCAGCCGGGGCGACGTGCGCACCGCCATCAACGAAGGCGCCGACGTGCTGCGCCGCATGGGCCAGGACGATCAGATTCAAAGCGTGCGCCTGATGGAGCGTCTGGCTATGGCGCTGACCCAAAAGGGGCTCAACCTGCAGGGCTGATTCAACGCCCCTTTACAATCCGCGCTCTATAATTCCCGCCTTCTGTGCGGGAGTAGCTCAGGGGTAGAGCTCTTGCTTCCCAAGCAAGAGGTCGCGGGTTCGAATCCCGTCTCCCGCTCCACTAATTAATCAGCGCCTTACGCACCCGATCCAGCCACCATTCAAAGCCGCCCGGTTTTAAGAGCTGCACGTCGTAGTAGTGCCCGCCCTTGAGGGTTGAATAACTGTTTTTGCGGAACTTGTCATCGTGCTGCGGGTAGTCGATCCGGTAGTGCGCGCCGCGGGACTCTTTGCGTTTTAAGGCCGCCAGCACCGTCACCTCCGCCACTTCGAGCGCACTCAAGAACTCCAAGATCATCACCAGTTCGACGTTGTTCGATCGGCCCTTGTCCACGCAGTGCAGGCCGCCTGCTAGCGTATGGAGATACTCAATGTAATCGAGCGCGTCGTTCAGACCGTGGGAGTCGCGGAAGATGCCCGCTTTAAGGGTGAGGGTTTTGCCCAAGCTTTTTCGCAGGGCGTTAATGTTGAACCGGCTTTCGCCGCCCAAAATCCGCTCCGTGCGGGTGCGTTGCTCGGTTAGCTGCCCTTCGTCCACGCCCGCTAAGGCATGGTGTTTGGCAAAGCTTGCCGCCTTTTTTCCCGCCAGTTGGCCAAAAACCGCCGCTTCCAAAAGGCTGTTTCCGCCCAAACGGTTCGCGCCGTGCACGCCGTTGTAGGCGCATTCGCCGCAGGCAAACAGCCCGCCGATCGCCGTTTGCCCTTCGGCGTCGGTTTCGATCCCGCCCATCGTGTAGTGCGCCGAAGGCCTAATCGGCACCGGTTCGCTCACCGGGTCTAGCCCCAGTTTGGTCATGGCCGCGCGACGGAAGGTGGGCAGGCGCGACTGGATCAACTCTTCGCCCAGATGCCGCACATCCACAAACACGCGGTGGCCCGCTTCGATCGCGCGGGCGATTTCGCGGGCCAGCTTGTCGCGGGTTTGCAGCTCGTCGGTGAAGCGGCTGCCGTCTTCCAAGATCAGGTAGCCCCCTTCGCCGCGCACCGCTTCGCTGACCAGTTCGCCCGAACCCTCCAGCCCCGTGGGGTGAAACTGCACAAACTCCATATTCACCAGTCTTAGCCCCGCGCGGAAAGCCGCCGCCAAAATATCGCCCCCGGTACTGGCCGGGTTGGTCGTGTGGCCAAAATAGACCCCCGCGTAACCGCCCCCGGCCAACACCACGCTTTTGGCCTCGATCGCCACGACCGAGCTATCAGCCTGCTTAAGCGCGCAGACGCCGCTAATGCGGTTTTTGCGGGTGAGCAGGCTCAAAAGATAATGGTTTGAGAGCGTCACCACCCCCGCTTCGTTGCAGGCGCGCATCAGGGCTTGCACCAGTCCCGCGCCGGTTTTGTCCTGTATGTAGCAGGTGCGCTTGCGCCCCGCGCCGCCAAAACTGCGCTGGGCAATGCGGCCCTTTTCGTCGCGGTCGAACCCCGCGCCTAGCGCGTCGAGCATCTGCACCGTTTTGGGGCCGTTTTCGCACAAAAACCGCACCGCCGCCTCGCCGCTTAGCCCGTCGGCTCCGGCGATCGTATCCTGCGCGTGAAGCGAAGGCAGATCGGGTTCGGCGGTGCCGAGCGCCGCATTGATGCCGCCGCTGGCCATGGAGCTGTTGGATCGAAAGGGGTTGCCCTTGGTCATCACCGCGACGCTCAGGCCCGCTTTTTTGGCCTCCAGCGCCGCCGACAACCCGGCCAAACCCGACCCCACGACCAATACGTCAAACATCTGCGCTCCTTCTTTGAGCCCATTGCCCAGCGCCGGAAACGGCGTTTAGCAATGGGTTCGATCGGGGCCGAAGCCCCGGTTTTAGTACTTCAGCCGAACAAGGCCGTCGTGTTTTTGAACCTTCATCTGGCAAACCAGACGCGCGTTTTCGCTGGCGTCGGGGAAGTTGCCGAGCACCTTTTTTTCTTTGTCGGTTTTGGGAGAAAGAAAATCCATCCCGCTTTGCACCTCAACGATACAGGTGCCGCATTCGCCGTCGCGGCAACCGAACGGCAGGCCGCTGCCCATTTTTTCCATTACGTCCTGCAGGCTCTCGCCGGGTTTGACGTTGATCGCCAGAAAGTCGTTGACCACTTCGACGCGCGTTGTCATGAATGCTCCTTGTGTAGGTTTGTGTGGGTCATTTTAGGTCAATCCAAACTGACTGATTGATTAAAAAATCACCAAATCACGGCTCGGCACTGAGCTGATCGATCAGTTTTTCCAACGGGTTTTCTTCGACGCGAATGAGCCGCGCAATCTCCTCTAGGTCGATCCGCCCAAACTCCACCATGTCAAAAAGCCGCATGAGCGGGCGGCGGCAACAGCTTTTTTCGCACCCCGTCACCAGCTTTTTGGCCTTTTTATAGGGCAATGAGGTGCCGCGAAAAATCTCAATCGCCTCCCCCACGGTTTTCTCACCGCAGGTGCAGATAACCAGTTCCAACGGGTCTAGGCCCATGCAAAACCTTCTTGCAAAATGGCTTCATCCTACTCCTTTGGCGATCAGGCGGGTGCCTAAAAAATATTCATCTGCTAAAATCAACCCATGAGCTACAAAGAGCAAAACGCCAATCTACCCGCCGCCCTTTCGGCCTTGTGGTTTTTCATCCCTGAAACGGGGCAAGAACCTCACCGGGTGCTACCCGACGGCGCGATCGACATCATCTTCCCCGAAGGCGGCGCGCCCTTTGTGGTAGGGGCCATGACCGCAGCGGCTTTGGCGCAGGCGGATCGCCCCTGCACGGGCCTGCGCTTTCGCCCCGGCGGCGCGCAAACGCTTTTAAAGATGGACTGGGCCGAAGCGACCGATCGGCACCTTAACGCCGCCGATCTGGGCCTAAAACTCCCCGACGCGCCAACGCTCATCAAGCACCTGCAAAACCGCCAACCCGACCCGCTCATTCTCCACACCGCCGATCGGCTCAAGCGCGGCGAACCCATCGAACAAATCGCCCAAGCGATCGGCTACAGCCGCCGCACTTTAGAACGCCGCTTCAAAACCGCCACCGGACTGGGGCTAAAAACCTACAGCCGCATCATGCGCTTTCGCCGCACCATTAAAACCGACTTTAGCGCCCGATCGGCGCTAGAAGCGGGTTATTACGATCAAGCGCATTTATACCGGGAAGTTAAGCGGTTTGCCGCAATTATCCAAGACAACCCACCCCAAAACCTCTAAACTCGGCTCCAAAAAGCCAAGGAGCCTTTATGATCACCCACGCCTTTGCCGCTCTCTTTGTGGCCGATGTGCCCACCTCGCGGGCTTTTTACGAAACCCTGCTAGGGGTAAAACCGGTGGCCGATAGCGGCGTTCATGTGCTTTATAGCGGCTTTTCGATCTGGCAGCGCAGTATGGCCCACAATCTAATTTTCGGTGGCGATCGGCCGGCGGGGCGGGACGGTTTTGAGCTGTGTCTGGAGTGTGGCGATGTGGCCGCGCTTTATGAAACTTTGCGCGATCATCCGGCACTCTTGAATCCGCTGATCGAACAACCGTGGGGCCAGCGGGTTTTTCGCCTGCGCGACCCCGACGGGCACCTTGTGGAGCTAAGCGAACCGCTTTCGCAGGTGGTGGCCCGCTTGCGCCGCGAAGGGCAAAACGACGCCGCCATCGCCGCCAAACTCCATGTTGCCGTGGCCGATCTGGATAAATTTTAAGGAGCTGTTATGACCGACTGGCAAAACATCCTGAAAAGTTACAAAGGTGCCGCCGAAGAGACCCCCTTCGGCCCCGAGGCGCTGGTGTACAAAGTGGGCGGCAAGATGTTCGCTATTTTGGCCGCCGATGAAACGCCGCAACGCCTTTCCCTCAAAGGCCCGCCCGAACGCAACCGCGAACTGCGCGCCCTCTACCCGGCCATCACGCCGGGGTACTACCTCAACAAAACGCACTGGAATACAATCACGATCGACGGCACGGTGGAAGAACCGCTAATCCGCGAGCTGATTGACGAAAGTTATGCGCTGATTGTGGCCGGATTGCCTAAAAAACTTAAACCGTAAAAAGGAGCCCCGATGGGCAAACAATACGCCGCGCTCACCCCCGAAGACAGGGCGTTTATCGCCCAGCAGCACATTGTGTTTCTGGCCTCCTGCTCGGGCAAAGAGGTCAATCTTTCGCCCAAGGGACTCGACTGCATCCGGGTCGAAGGCCCAAACAGCCTGATTTACCTAGACTACCCCGGCAGCGGCAACCGCACCGCGACGGATATTCAAAAGGGCGGCGAAGTGACGGCGGTTTTTTGCGCCTTTGAAGGCCCGGCCAAGATACTGCGGCTCTTTTGCAAGGGCGAATTAATCACGCCCGATCGGGCCGACTTTGCCGCGCTGATCGGCCTCTTTAACGAACCGCAGGCGGGAGCGGTGCGGCGGCTGATCCGGCTAAAAATCTACGCCGTCGAAACCAGCTGCGGTTTTGGCGTGCCGCTTTACGGCTACCAGGGCGAACGGGCCGAGCTCATCGACTGGGCACGCAAAAAGGACGCAAACGGCACCCTGCAGGAATACATCGACAGCCACGCCACACCGCCGGATCTGAGCAAGCTTTAACAGGCTAAAATCCGGTCAATTTTTTGATACCGGATGTTAGATGCGAGTTATCAGCACACTTTTTTTACTAGCCGTATCACTTCTGGCCAGCACCGACGATCTGGGCACAATAACCGTGGGCGGCACCCAGGAGGAGCGTTATATCCGCGACGAAGGATTTTTCGAAGGCGCAGCCGCGCAAAAGAGCCTTTCGGTCAAAGAGAGCCTAAACGTTCCCGGCGCGGGGGGCGACCCCATCAAGGGAATCGGTTCGCTAGCAGGGGTGGTCAGCATTAATGACGCCTCGGGAGCGCTGATTATCCATGGGGCGCGTCCGCGCGAAAGCCGCGTGGTGTACAACCAGTTGCCCGTGGGATTTTTGTACCACTGGGGCGGCCTGTTTTCCACCGTGCCGCCTGAAGCAATCGAACAGATCGATGTCTATCTGGGCGGTTTTGACGCCAGCTACGGCAACGCCTTAGGCGCGGTGATCGACCTGACCCCCCGTTACCCCATCGGCTCAAACAGCGGTTTTGTGCACGGCGGCCTTTACAACGCCAGTTTCGGTTACGACTTTAAAATCTCCGATTCGGTCAGCGGTTTTGCGGCGGCGCGGCGCAGCTATGTGGACCTGATCGTTGACCCGGAGAGTTTCAGCCAAGACAAAACCACCGTGTTTCAGGTGCCCCGTTTTTGGGACACTACGGCCATTGTGTCGGGCTACAGGGGCGATCACCTCTTGAGCTTTGAGCTGTTTGCGGGACTGGACGAGCTGGAGGTGGACACGCAGGATATGGCCGAGCGCGATCCGGCAGCCACGGGACGCATTAAGCTGGCCAACGGCTACACCACATTGGGTACCCGCTGGATTTATGATGCGGGCGCAGGCTACACCGCCAATACGCTGCTTTATTACACCAAAATCCGGATCGATACCGGTTTTTACGACAACCGGATCGACTTTCTCAACCATGCCACGGGAGTCGTGCACAAAAGCACCCTCAAATACGGCCAGAACCGCCGTTTGCAGTGGGGTTTTGAGGCGGTCAACAACCGTCTGCCCATCCAATACGACGGTGTCATGTTCGGCCAAAGCGAAGGTCAAGGCGATTCGCTGGGGGGTTTAGAGCCGGTCAAAATAGACCGCACCCTAAACAGCAACCATTACGGCCTTTTTGCACAGGAGATAGTGCCCCTTTCGCCCCGCTGGTCGGTGCGGTACGGCCTGCGGGGCGATTATCTGATGGACGACTGGCACCCGGCCCCGCGCGCGTCGCTGGTGTGGCGGCCAAACGATCAGGATTCGCTGGCCCTTAGCGCAGGCCGTTACACCCAAAGCCCCGAAGGGTTCCGCACCACCCGCGAACTAGGCTCTGAGAAACTCACCGCCGAAAAGGCTGATCACCTTGTGCTTTCCTACACCCGCCGTTTGGATACACACACTTCGCTGAGCATCGAGCCCTATGTGAAACGCTTTTTTGATCTGGCGGTTTACGACCCCGCCGAACGTTACAAAAGCACGGGCAAAGGGGAATCGACCGGAGTTGATATCACCTACAAACGGCTTTTTGACGGCGACTGGCAACTGATCGCCGCCTACAGCTACATCGAAGCCCGGCGCGACACCAACAGCACCTCGGGGTTGCAGCCTTTTTTTGGCGAAGTGCCCCATGTGTTTGACCTGATCGGCTCTAAAAAACTGCGAAGCGGGTGGCTTAAGGGGTGGGATTTGGGCCTGCGCGCCCAGTACCGCACGGGGGCGCGTTATACGCCGCTGGTGCGCGGAGGCGACGGCAAAAACTACACCGTATTGCCCTGTGCGGATCAAAACAAATGCACCGACTATAAACAACCCAACTACGGCGAACCCTACAGCGCCACCCTGCCCGATTATCTGGGCGTTAACCTGCGGCTGGCCAAAACCCGCAAACTTTCCGGCGGCAGTTCGCTGGAGACAAGTTTTGAGCTGATGAACCTGTTGATGCGCGAAAACCCCAGCGGCATCGACTACGACGACGAATACGAAAAAGAGGGCTATTTCACCCAGCTGCCCTTTATGCCGTGGTTTGATGTGACCTGGCGGTTTTAGATTTCCCCCCGGGAGAACATCACCCCAAAGCCAAACTTCTCAACCCGCCGATCGTAGTCGATCAGGCTTTCGCCGTAGCCGCTAAAGGCCTGTGCGTAGAAGAAGAGGTTTCCGGCCATGGGGCGGGAGTAGCCCAGCTCAAAAGCGCCCCTGTGCGACCCTTGCCGCGCCAGCAGCCGCCATTGGCTTTTGCCGCTTTGGAAAATGGCCGTTACTTCGCCGTATCCGTAGTAGCGATCGATATCGGGGTTGTCGTCGCCCTTGGTGTCGTTGGCGTCGGTTTTTTCGGTTTCGGGAAAACGGTACCACCCCTTAAACTCAAAGCGCCACTTGCCGTGCGCCGCGCCCAAAACCCCGTAGGCGCGGTCCCAGCTGCGGGAGTTGGGCAGATCCAGTCCGTTGGATTCATGCTCGATCCCGGCGCGCCACCATTTAAAAAAGGTGATGTCCGCCCGGGGAAAGGGCGCATGGATAAACACCTCGGGGTTGTAGTTGGTCTCCCTAAAGGGCCGGGAGTTCTCCTCGTCCCAAAACTGCCACAACGAAAGCTGGCTATAGGCCAGATAGACCGTGGGGCCGCCGGGACTGATCAGCAAGGGACGCTTCAGGCTTAGGCGGAACTTGGCCTCGGTCGCCATCCGGTTATCATGGCTGACCCGATCGGTGATAAAAGGTAACAGATAGCTGGGTTTATGACTCATCAGCCGAAAGGCGGCGGCAGGCTCGGTAGCGCCGCTGGGCTCCCTGGGCGGCTCCAGCAGCATACCGGGCGAGACGGCCCAAAGAGAGACCGGAATTAAAAAAGCTACCAAACGCATCATCTTCATAAAGCCTTACTTAAGAAATTTCGCGCCATTTTAGCCAAATGGCTGTACAATCAACCCCATTGGAGCGTATCCGGTCGCTTCTCAATCCAAAGGCAAGGAATCCCCGTGAGCAGAAAAACCAACGAGCAGGAAGAGATTGTTCTCGATCGCAAGCCCTTCGAAAAGATTTCGAACTGGGCCCTTTCAAACGCGCCCGCTATTTTGGGCATTGCGGTGGCCTCGATCGGCGGCATTGTGGGCTTCGCGGCGGGCATCGGCCTGTATGCTTTTTTGCTTTTTTACAAGCAGGGTCGGTAGGCGTTTCATGGCACAGATGGACGAACGCGAACCCTCGCTGGGCGAAATGGACGACTTCGACAACAAAGAATCCAAACAGAAAAACCGCTTAATCGGCTATATCGCGGCCGGGATTACCCTTTTTGTGTTAATCCTGATGACGCTTCAGCTGGTCTTGCAATAACGGCGGCATAAAGGAGAATGGGGATGCGAGTAGTAGTTTTGGGGACCACGGCGCTCTGCGCGCTTATTTTTAGCGGGTGCGTCGAGCGTCAACCCGAGGTGGTGCTGGAGCCTGCGACGGCGGTTGCTCCGGCCGCGGCGGCCCAAGCGGCCACAACAACGGTGATGCCCGTCGAACCGGTGATGGAGCAGCCCAAGCCCTCCGTCAAAGGGGACGGCCCGTTCCTGACCGACGCACTGCGCGACTATTACTCGGCAGCCCGCAGCGCCGGAAACGGCGGCGATCGCAAACCCTTTGACGACGCCAGCAAAACCCTAGGCGAAATGATCGAGGGCAAAAAAGCCGACGTCAACCAGCCCGACACCCAAGGGGTCGTGCCCCTAATGATCGCCGTTCAGGCCAACGACGCAGCCATGACCGCCCGCTTGATCGGCGCGGGCGCCACGGCGGACGTACTCACCCCCCAGCGCTTGCCGCTGCTCTCTTTAGCCTTGCAAGAAGGCACCCTCGAAAGCGCCAAAGCCCTGCTGGAAAACGGCGCCAAACCCAATGTCGGCGGCGAAAGCGCCCCCTCGCCGCTGACCATTGCGACCCTCGGCGGCATCACCAGCCGCGCCTACCGCGATATGGCGCTGATGCTGCTGGATAAAGGCGCGGATGCCAACTACGGCGCGGTGGGCGAACATACGCTGCTTATTTACGCCATCAAGACCGGACAAAACGATCTGGCCCTGAAACTGGTTCAAAACGGCGCCGATGTCGAAATGGGCGATGAAGAGGGCATGACCCCCCTAAGCTGGGCGATTTTGCTGGGTCAAAACGATGTGGTCGAAGCGTTGCTGGCCAAAAACGCCCGCGGCGACGCCCGCGACGCCCACGGGTACAATCCGGTGGCCTGGGCGGTCTTTGCCGGTAACGAAACCGCCGTTCAAGCGCTGGCCCAGCGGGGTTTTGAAGCCAAAGAGAGCGATCGCGGCTGGATGGCCGCCGAAATTGCAAAAAGCCGTACCCTCAACGAACTGCGCGCCCTGCTTGCAGGCGGCGCCGTCGCTCAAAGCGCGGCCGGGGTTCAGCCAACCTCCTATGCAGGCATCGGCGCGCCAACGATCGTGCGCTTTAAAGGGATGGACTTTTTCCATCTGGAATACAAAGGCAAGGAGCTGAACTTTAAAACCCGCGACGCGGTTATTAAGGACTTTATGCTCACCCGCCCCGATCGGCTGGTTGTGGACTTCCAGCGCGGCGCCGGTGCCCAAAATCTGGTCGTCCCCCTGCAGGACGCCACCTTCCAGAAAGTCTCCATCGGCCGCCACGCCGGCTGGTACCGAGTGGTTATCCAGCTTGACCGCGCCTACGAATACACCATCACCCAAGGATCAGAAGGGCCGGTCGTCCGGCTTCGCTAAGGAGAAAAGATGTCACCCTTAAAGATAGTTACAGCAACCCTGCTTGCCTTTGCCGTCAGCTGGGCCAGCGTCGGTGAAATCACACTTCTTAAGGGCGACGCTTTTGTTAAGCGCGTTGTCGCCCTGCCTGCGCCCGCCGCGATTGAAACAAACACAACTGCCGAGACTAACGCCACCGAGACCGGCGAACTCAATGCCACGGTGCCCGAAGAGGGCAATACCAGCATCGGCGACGTCAACCTGAGCGCTCCGGTCGAAGCGACTGCCGCGGTGCCGGCAACCCAGACGCAGGAGCTTAACGCCACCGTAGGCATGCCGCTTGAAGAGGGTGATATTGTCATCACCCGGGCCAAGGCTGCACAGGTGCGCATCAAAATGAGTGACGGAACCCTCATCACCGTGGGCGGCGGTACCGAGATGAAAATCGAGGCCTTCAGCACCGAAACCAACGATGCCTCCTTCGATCTTGCCCAAGGCACACTCCGTACCATTACGGGACAAATCGGCAAAATCGCCCCCGATCGCTTCAAGATCAAAACCAAAACCGCAACCATGGGTATCCGGGGAACCGACTTTATTACCGCGTTGGGGGCCGAAGGGGCTTTGGATGCCGCTTGTTTGGAGGGCGCCATCAGCGTCACGACCGACGTTGGGGCGGTTGACGTACCCGCAGGCTCCATGACCTCCGCAACACCCGGTGCCGCGCCAAGCGCGCCCGTTGCCTTGAGCGCTGCCGTTCTGGGGGCTTTTTTCGGGGCTTTGGGCCTGGATGACGACGAAGCTGCGGGCGAAACCGAGCGGTTCGTACCACCGCCAGCCGTCCAGGAAAACAACGAAACCAATGCCACCATCACAATCCCGCCCGTTGCCGGCAAATTGATCGGCAAGGCCGGTGCGATCAAGCTGACCCGCGCAGAGGAGCTGCCCGGACTCAGCGATGACAACTTGACGCTTCTGGAGCAAGACGCTCTCGTTTTTGTTCAAGCCGCACGCATCGAATTTGTCCGAGGTGTGACTTTGCAAGCGGGCAAGGGAGGTGAAATGGTTTTCAATGCCGTTGACGCAAACATTTCCATAGCCCCCGCCGCTCTGAAAAAAGGCACCTTTCTCATAGCCGGAGCCACACGGCTTAATACTGAGGCCGGTGAAGTTACACTAGGCGAAAATGCAAAAGCGATCCTCTCGATCGAAGGCTCGGCAATCCATTTGGCCTCTTTGGAGGGCGAAGTGACGCTTAAAGGACAAAACATCGGCAACCTGCTGCTTACAGAGGGCGGCGAAGCACAGCCCTACGAAGCCAAGAAGCTAATCAGCCTCTTTGAAGCAGCCGGATTGAATGAGGCGGATGCCAAACCCTATCTGCCCAAGCCCAAGGCTTTACCCAAGCCCAAAATCTACAAGTTTTAGGAGGCTGGCATGAGAAATTTTCCAATCGTCATTCTGTCTCTTGGGTTATTGTGCGTCCTATCGTCATTTGCCGCCTCGGTTCCCTATGCGTCACTCGTCGAAAGCGCGGCACACAACCATGCCAAGGCGTTTGATTACTACTTTTCAAAGAAAAAATACAATCTCAACGAAGTCGATCACCTTGGCAAAACAGCCCTGATGCATTCGGTCTGCTACGGCAACGTCAAGCAAGCCAAGCGGCTCATCAAGGAAAAGGCATCGGTAATCTCAACCGATAAAACCGGCAAGACCGCGCTACATCACCTTCTGATCTGCCAACCGAAGGAGATGCAAGAGATTTTCGATCTGATTTTGGATGCCAAGATGCCCCTTAATATGGCTGACGACGAAGGTGTGACCCCTTTGATTCTGGCTTCAAAATACGGCTTTGAAGATCTGGCGGATGAGATGCTTGACAACGGGGCCTTGGCTCACTTGGCCGACAAAAAGGGCCGTACCCCGCTTATGGCCGCGAGCGCCTACGGTCACAAAGAAATTGTCTCGATGATCTTAAAGCGCAAAGTCGAAGTCAATGTCTATGGACAGGAGGGCAAGACTGCCCTTTTTCTTGCCGACCAATTCGGCCATGACGAGATAGTTGAGATGCTTAAGGAAGCGGGTGCACAGGGTATTTCCGTCAAACGGGTACCCGAAGCGCAGTTCCTCCTTGCGGCGGAACAGGGCAATATCAAGAAGATCAAAACTCTAATCAAAGAGGGTGTCGATCTCAATATAGCCTACGAAAACACCGGCACAACCGCCCTGATGGAGGCAGCCGAGAGGGGCAATCTCGAATTGGTTGAACTCTTGACCGGCGCCGGAGCGGATGTCAATCTTCAAGATACCAAAGGCCAAACCGCGCTCATGCACGCGGTAGCGGCAAGAAAACAAGATATTGTCGAGTATTTGCTCGGCGCGGGGGCAGACGTATCGTTACGGACGATCGAAGGCAAGCTGGCAAGGGACTTTGCCACCGAGAACTATATGATGCCGCTCGTGCCGCACCTTTAAAACCGGGATTCTATTGAGCGACCGCTATCTCTTTTTTATTGTTTGCGCGCTGGTTTTTTGCGGCATTCTTTTTTCCTACTCGCTCCCGGTTTATTTCGCCCAGAGTGCGGGGTTTTCGCAGTTTCACTTCTTTATCCGCCAAAGTTTCGCGTCCCTGATCGCCATTGCATTTATGTGGTGGCTGGCGCGCCGAGACCCCGATCGCTGGTTGAGCCGCATGGGCTTTGGGCTGTTTTTCTTTTTCTTTTTATTGATGTTCGTCATGCCCTTTCTGCCCGAAAGCATCGTTCCCACCATTAACGGCGCGCGCCGCTGGATCCGCCTGGGCGGACTAAGCCTCTCTCCGGTGGAGTTTTTCAAGGTCGGTTTCGTCTATTTTCTGGCATGGAGTCTCACGCGCAAACTCTACCGGCCCAAGGCGCTGACACAGGAGCGCTTTACCTTCGCGCAGGAGCTGGGCACGCTGGTTCCCTACGCGCTTATCTTTGTGGTGGCGGTTGTATTGATTGCGGTGATGCAAAACGATCTAGGACAGGTCATTGTGCTAGGCACCACGATGGCGTTGATGATCTTCTTTGCGGGTTCAAGCATCAAGGTCTTCTTTTTTCTTATCGGGCTGTCGCTTTTGGGCGGCATGGCGCTGATTTTGCAGACGCGCCACCGGATTGAACGGATTTTGCAGTGGTGGGGCAGTGTTCAGGATTTTGTACTCTCGCTCTTTCCCGACTTTATCGCCAACGCCCTGCGGATCGATGACGTCATCGCCAACCCCGCCTATCAAGTCACCCAGTCGCTGCACGCCATTCACAACGGCGGCTTCTTTGGAACCGGACTGGGCAACGGGGTGGTCAAGCTGGGTTTTCTAAGCGATGTGCACAACGACTTCGTGCTGGCGGGTATTACCGAAGAGACGGGGTTTATCGGCGTGCTCCTCGTCAGCGTCCTGCTGCTGCTGGCGGTTTACCGTATTTTCCGCATCGCCAACCGCAGCGAAAATCCGGTTTTCTACCTCTTTAGCATCGGTATCGGCACCATGCTGGCGGTGCAATTTTTGATGAACGCGCTGGGCACCACGGGCCTGATTCCGCTTAAGGGCATTACCGCCCCTTTTATCAGCTACGGCGGCATCTCAATGGTCGCCTCCGGCATTGCGATCGGCCTGGTGCTGATGATTAGCCGCAAAGCCAGACTGTGATCGTTCTAACCGGCGGAGGAACAGGAGGCCATCTGGCCGTGGCCGCAGCGGTGAAAGAGGCCCTCAACGCCCGGGGCGAGAAACCGCTCTTTATCGGTTCGTCAGCGGGCCAGGACCGGCAATGGTTCGAAGGCGACGGCGGTTTTGCGCAAACAATCTTTCTGCCCAGCCGCGGCGTGATGAACAGACGGGGGCTTGGGCGGGTCTTTGCGCTGCTGAACACATTGCAGCTGGCGTGGCGGTGCCGGAAGATTCTCAAAGAAAACCGCGTCAGAGCCGTGCTTAGCGTAGGCGGCTACTCCGCCGCGCCCGCGGCGCTCGCCACCCTCACACTCAAAAAAACTGCGCTTTTTATCCACGAACAAAACGCCGTCGGCGGGACCCTCAACCGTCTGCTGCGCCCCTTTGCCAAAGCATTTTTCTCCTCCTTCGAAGCCGGAGGCGATTGCCCGGATTATCCGGTCAAAACGCAGTTTTTCAGCCGCGCAAGGGTGCGTAGCGGGGTCAAAACCGTGCTTTTTTTGGGAGGTTCCCAAGGAGCGGCAGCCATCAACGCCTTTGCCCGACAATGCGCCCCGATGCTCTCAAGCAGGGGTATTCAAATTATTCATCAAACAGGAAAAACCGAGCTGGAGACGATGCGAAGTTTCTACCAAGAAGCGGGTATTAACGCCCGCTGCTTCGACTTCGACGCCAACGTGATCGACGCTATCGTCCAGGCCGATCTGGCCATCGCAAGAGCCGGAGCAGGCACGCTCTTTGAGCTAACGGCCAACGCCCTTCCGGCCCTGTATGTGCCCTACCCCCACGCCGCAGGCGATCACCAGCGCGCAAACGCCCGTTTTTTGAGCGACCGGGGTCTCTCCTGGCAGTGCGATCAGCAGACGCTTACACCCAGTGTGCTTGAAGATTTACTCGATCGCGATCTAAGCGCCGTCTCATCCGCCCTAGGGCAACAAATGCGTCCCGGCGGTGCAGACTGCCTAGCGGACCGGTTAATGAAAGAGGAAGCCCAGCAGCATTAAAAAGCCCGCCACGGCCAGCGTGGAAACCAAAAGCCGGTCCTGCCTGCGCGCTTCATTGGAAAAACGGTGCAAAGGCGTTTTGCACTCCGGGCAAATAAAGGCGTCGGGCTCGCGCCGGTAAAACCGGAGCATCGGCACAACCGTGCCCCCGCACCGCGCGCAAACGCTGCTTTTTCCGGTGACCTGAACTTGCATGGCAACCCCCTTGAGTTTCCCCACTCCAGCAACCGCCGTTCCTAGGGTAAAAAAGCCTGCTCCACTGCCGATTCGATCATCTGCGGATCCCCTGCCAAAACAAACCGTTCCCAGTAGGTTTCATCCGAGCGAATCATTAAGCGGATGCTTTCGGCGGTCAAGCTTTTGGCCAAATCCCGATCTATCGTAAAAAGAACATAGTGCTCCCGGCTGGGCGACCACCAGATCTCTTCGCGCTTAAACTCCTTGGCCGCCTGTGCGCCAACCATCAAACCAAGCATGCGGGACGTCTGAGCCACTTCCACAACCGAGGCAGGCTCCGGCATTAGCATTGCAAGAACCGCCTGCGCAGCCTGTGCGCTGCGTATTTCGATTTGGTTTCTCAAAGCCTCTTTGGCTCTGCCTGCGGCTTCAATCTGTTGAAAACGCAAACCTCCGGTTACCTGAGGCGAACCACCCGATGCTGCGAGCTTGCCTTCAACAACTGGGTTTTCCACCCAGCGCGGCGCATCAAAGGGGATGCCCTTGAGCGCCTGTTCCCCTTCCGCGATGAGCGGCTCCTTTGTACCGCACCCTATCAGCAGAACCACCACGGGAACGACCCAAAAAAGCGTTCTCACTTGAAGTAGTATCTTGCGCCCAAGTAAAGACGGGTTTCGGAATCTTCAACCTTCTCCACGCCGTAGGTGCCGATCGTCGCGTCCCGCGCAATCACGTCACCCCACTGCCGCGTGATCAGATCGACGCCGAAATAGGTTTCAATGGAGTCGCTATAGGGATAGGTAGCGCCGACTCCAAAGCCGTAGGCAAAAGCGTTTGCTTCAAAGGAGGTGATGCCTTCGCTAAACCCGACGGCCGCCATCAGCCGCGCATAGGGCACCATATCCGCCACCACAGAGACAGAAGGAAAGCCAAACTGCGCCGACACCATCAACTCGCTCAACTCGGAGTCCATCTGGTAGGTTGCGCTATAACTGTTTTCGCCGCCAAAGTCCTTGAGGCCCGCCGATAACGCGAAGCTGGTGCTGCCCTCGCTCAAGTTCACGCTATGGGTGCTGCCGTCAAGGTCAACACGGGTTCCGTCGGGCAATATCGCCTGGGCATCTTCGATCGCCTCGGTAGTGATTGACCAGTTGCGGCTAATGGAACGTTGCGCCGCCTCCAAACCGGCAAACCAGCCCCAGCCCGACGACGGCGATCGGCCCGCATTGGCGGAACTTTGCGAAACGCGGGGGGCTTCGGCGGGCTGAAGCCGGGGAGACTTTGCGGTTTTTGGTGCCGGTGTCTGCTGAGGAGCTGCGGGTGGAGCAGCCATGGGACGGCGCACCATCAACCGGCCGTCGGGGGAGCGGATCAGCTCGGTTCCGGCGGGCAGACGGATTTGCCTGCCGTCTTGCAACCGGATAATCCGTTCGCGATCGGCCGGCTGAACCAGAACCTGCTCCTGTGCCGCCTCTAAAGTAGCCGTTGTTATCCACAGCAGTGCCGCGATCGCCGTTAGCCGTTTGAACATTTGCCCGTCCATGCCTGTTAAATTAGCCTCTATATCAGCAAAATTCATACCAATCGATTATTATAAGTTTTTATTATATTTAAAATAGAATTTTTATATATTTGTGCTATACTTGAGTATCCTTCCCGACAAAGGAGCCTTAAACAATGAACCGGCGATCATTTTTTAAAACCGTGGCCGTGGGCGCGGCCGCTTCGGCGGTTTTGACGCCAGCGGCGCAGGCAGCCAACGAAAGCCGCCGGGTGGGTTCGATTATCGATCTGACCCTGTGCGACGGGTGTGCGCATCAAAACACCCCCGAGTGCGTCTTGGCTTGCCGGAACAAAAATCAAACCAACTATCCCCAGCCCGATCCGGCCTATTTGCAGGACTACTGGCCCCAGAAAAAACACGAAGACTGGTCGGATAACCCCGAACGCACCGATCGGCTCACCCCCTACAACTGGACCTATGTGGAAAAGGTGGAGATTCCGGGCCAAAATCCGGTTTTTGTGCCGCGGCGCTGTATGCACTGCGCCGACGCCCCCTGTCAAAAACTCTGCCCCTTCGGCGTTATCGGCAAAAGCGACGAGGGCGCGGTCAAAATCGACACCGGATTTTGCATGGGCGGCGGCAAATGCCGCGACGTCTGCCCGTGGCACATTCCCCAGCGTCAGGCAGGCTTGGGCATCTACACCAAACTGGCCCCCAAACTGGCCGGAGGCGGCGTGATGTACAAATGCGACCTCTGCGCCGACTTGCTGGCCAACAACCAAAAACCCGCCTGCGAAAACGCCTGTCCGAAAAAAGCAGTCGTTTTCGGCCCGCTGGAGGCGATGAAAACCGAAGCCGTACGGCGAGCCGAAGCGATCGGCGGACACGTTTACGGTCTGGAAGAGGGGGGCGGCACGGCGACTTTTTACGTCTCGAAGGTTCCCTTTGAGGTGATCGACCGTGCCATCGCGCTGGCCAAAACCCAAAGCGGCGACAAACTGCCGGGCCGTCCGCAAATGCCCGTGGGCATCGCCAACCCGCTCAAAAGCGCCGAAGGGATGTTCCTAGCCGGAGTTATCGCGCCGCTGGCGGGCGTGGCTGCGGCGGGTATCGCCTTTTATAAATCCCGCAAAAAAGAGGAGGCCGGCCATGAAGGTTGAACGCCAGAGCCTTTCTAACCGGATTGTCCACGCGCTGACCGCGTCGAGTATTTTTATGCTGATCATCACCGGAATCGGGCAGATGCCCGCCTACAAGCGGTACATGGTTTCCGACATTCCGGGACTGGGCTGGACGGGCAGCTACGACATCACCCTATGGCTGCATTACCTCTTTGCCTTTGTGCTGATGGGTGTGGCGGCCTACCATGTGAGCATCCACACCCTGCGCCGGGAGTTCGACATCCTGCCCAAACGGGGGGATTTTAAACACTCCGTGCTGGTCATCTGGGCCATGATCCGCGGCCACCGCGAACCGCCCAGCGAAAAGTATCTGCCCGAACAGCGCCTCGCCTACGGTTTTATGGTTTTTGCCGTGGGGCTGGTCATCGTGACCGGATTTATCAAAATGGCCAAAAACCTCCCCGGCTGGAACCTTTCGGACGGAATGCACTTTTGGATGGCCCAGTTGCACAATCTGGGCATGGTGCTGGTGATTTTGGGCATTGTCGGCCACCTCTCGGCCTTTTTGTTTAAACCCAACCGCAAGCTGCTGCCCGCGATGTGGCACGGCAAGGTGTGCGCCCACTACACCCTCGATCGCCACGCCCACTGGCACGAGGGGGTGCGCAAGGCCAACGCCGTTGTCGCCCAGCACACCGAACTGCTGCACCCCGTCTGCGAACCGGATAAGCCCGCTCAGGATGAAGCGCGGTAGTTTTCCGCCGCGCTTTGGCCCCGCGCTTCGTTGACCAAATAGAGCGGTATGAGCGAAAGCCCAAAGAGCGCGGCGCAAAAAAGCACCGCGCCCTCCAAGCCGAACACCCACTGCAAAAGCCCCACCCCAAAAAGCCCAAAAACCGCCGCCAGTTTTGAAAACAGACCCCAAAAGCCAAAAAACTCGGCGGCCTTAGCGGGCGGGCTAAACACCCCTACCAAGGCGCGGCCCGTTGCCTGCGACGACCCCAGCGACAACCCCGAAAGCACCCCGGCCACCAAAAAGATGCTCTGCACCGCGTAGTCGCTGCCCAGTGCTGCATTGATGAAATCTGTCAACTCCCGCACGCCCACAATGGCAAAAATGGCCACAATCCACAGCAATAGCGTGGCCCCGTAGGCCCGTTTGCCCCCAAAGCGCGTCTGAATCCAGCCAAAAAAGAGCGCGCCGGTTAGCGCGGTAATCTGCACTGTGACAAACATCAGATTTCGGGTGGCTTCATCCCAGCCGATCACCTGCGCGCCGTAAATAAACGCAAAGGCGATAATCACATAAACCCCCGCCATCGCCAAAAAGATCGACGCAAACAGCCACGCAAGGTCTTTAAAGTCGGCCACCGCCCGCACCGTTTCAAACATCCGGCGGTAACCCACGGCAAAGTACCGGGTACGCAGGGGGCGTTTTTTGCCCACGATCGGCTCTTTGACCCACAAGAAGGTCGGGATCGCCGCCAGCAAAAAGAAAGCCGCCGCAAAGGGGCCAACCCAGCGAACGCGCTCAAAATTTTCGGCGCTCACCTCGCCTAAAAACAGCAACGCAAACCCCGCCGCCGCCAGCCCGCCCGCATACCCCAGCGCCCAGCCGAAACCGGAGATTTTCCCCTGTTCACCCGCCGATCCCAAAAAGGGCAAAAAGGCGGCGATAAACGATTCGCCGACGCTATAGGCGTAGTTGGCCAGCAGCACCAAAAAAAATCCCAGCCACACAAAACCCGGCTGAACAAAAACCAGCAGCGCCGTCAAAATCACCGTGGCGATATAACTGATAAAAAGAAACTGTTTTTTGGAACGGGTGTAATCCATCACTGCCCCTAGCAGCGGCGCGGTCAGCACCACCAGCAGGTAACTCGCGCACAAAGCCAGGCTCCACAGCCAGTTGCCCAGCCGGTAATCCGGCCCGTCGCCGACAATGACGCGGGTGTAAAGATCGCCGAAAATCACCGTAATGATCAGCAGCGTAAAGGCCTGATTGGCAAAATCGAACATCCCCCACCCGAAGATCTCCTTACCCGAGGCCTTCGACGTGGCGATCACCCCCGAACCCACCCGGCGGGGTCCAGACGGTAGTAGCGTTTAAGCAGCGCATAAAGCGGCGCATCCCATTCGCGCAGCACCACAGGCTTTTCAAAAAAGACCTCGCTGGCGATGGCAAAAAACTCGCCGGGATCCTCCACCGCGTAGGGGTCCAGCACCGGGTGATCGTCCTGGCCTTCGCACTCCATGGAGAGTTTGCGGTAGGCCGCCTTCATCACCGCGCCCCACTGCACGTAATCCTCGGCGCTTTCGAGCTTGGGGGTTCCGGTAATCTCCCCCGTGGCCCAATCAAGCTGATGGGCAAACTCGTGGATGACCACGTTGTAACCGTCGCTGTCGTGACGCGCCCCAAAAACCACATCGCTCCAAGACAGCACAATCGTGCCAAACTCCCCCGCTTCGCCGCTAAGCACCGCCTCCTCCTCGTGGGCCACAATGCCGCCCTCCTCGTGGGCGCGATCCACCACAAAGGGCTCGGGGTAAACCAAAATCCGGTCGATCCCGTCGTAGGCCTCCAGCCCCAGTTCCAGCACCAAAAGCGCCGCTTGGGCGGAGATAACGGTTTTGACCTCATCGTTCAGTGCAAACCCCGCGCACCCCTCAAAGGTTTTTTCCATGCAGATCGCCCGCGTCAAGTGAAAAAGCCGCTCCTGCAGCGGTTGCGGCATCCCGGCAAAATGGGGCACCGCGCCGCTGACCCAACGGCGGGTTTCTTCGTCCACCGGGGCGTTCAGGGCCGTTTCGCGCCGCTTAAGACGCCGCGCCCTCACCGACCAAAATAAGACGCCCGATCCCGCCAGCAGTAACAACAGCAGCTCCATGCCACTCCTTTGAACATTTGGGTCATTATACCTTCGCGGTTATAATCGGCCTTTTGCGCAAGGAGCATCAATGCAGGATTTCTGGGAAGATAAATTCGCGGGCGAACCCTACCTCTACGGCACCGAGCCCAACGCCTTTATTAAAGCGCAGGCAGGCCGCCTCAAACCCGGCGCCAAGGTGCTGTGTCTGGCCGAAGGCGAAGGGCGCAATGCCGCCTTTTTGGCGGCGCTCGGCCATAGCGTTAAGGCGGTCGATTTTTCTGCGCAGGCGCTCAAAAAAGCCCGGCAACTCGCCGCCGATCGGCAGGTGTCGATTGCCACCGAACAGGCCGATCTCACCCGCTGGCAGTGCGACGAAACCTACCACGCGATCACCGCCACCTATCTGCACTTGGATGAAGCAACCGCTCTCAAGGTGTTTCAAACCGTGCTTGACCGGCTGGAGCCGGGCGGCCTGTTTATCGGGGAGTTTTTCTCCAAAAAGCAGCTCGATTACGCCAGCGGCGGCCCCAAAAACCCCGATCTGCTCTATGAAACCGCGCTCTTTGAAAAACTGGGTTTAGAACCGCTGCATCTGGAAGAGACGATCGCCCAACTGAACGAAGGCCACGGCCACCAAGGGCCGGGCGCGGTTATTCGCGTGGTGTTAAAACGCTAGCGGCCAAACCGCTCAAAAAGCGCGCGCTCCCGGTGGTCAAAAATCTGCTTGAGCTGGCGCTTAATCACCAGCGTGTGCACCAAGTCGCCCAGTAAACCAAAGGGCAGCTGGTAGGTGACGCGGTCAATCATGCGGCTGCCCGCTTCGTGGGGTTGCACCTCGTGGTAGTGGTACCAAAGCTTGTACGGCCCCGCGCGCTGTTCGTCCACAAAGCAGACCCCCTCCTGGATGTGTTTAATCTCCGTCAGCCAGTTTTGGGTGCCAAAAAGCGGCACCCTCACGCGGTATTCGACCAGCAGACCGTTAAACATCTTTTCGGGTACGGCGGTGCGAATCTCAAAGTGCAGCCACGGGGGAGTGATGGCGTTGAGATTCTCCGGGCGGCTTAAAAACTGCCATAACGCTTCGGGCCTGACAGGCAAAATCTGAGTGCGCTCAAGACAATAGATCATTGACTTCCACCTTTTGCAAGATTATAAAGCCGTCTCTCTTTAGCCGCCGATGCGTCCCGAAGCGGTCGGCACAATCACAAAATAGTCCCAGCCGCCCAAGGGAAAATGGGCCTTGAGGTCGCCAATCAGCCCTGCGTAGTCGTCGCAGTAGAGCCTGAAAAGAGTCATTTTCTGACGCCCTTCGACCGCTTCCGCGCCGGCCAGGGCCAGCCCCGGCGCAAAAAAGCCGCCGGAAAACTCGATAAACGCGACTTTGTTTTCGGCCAGAAAATCGGCCACCGCCCCCGCCGAAGCGGGCGGTACGATCAGTTCAACCAACGCGCTCATACGTTCCTCCTTGTCCGTAACGGTAATAGATCAGCGGCAAAATCAGCAGCGTCAGCGCCGTTGAGGTGATCAGACCCCCGATCACCACGATCGCCAGCGGTTTTTGGATCTCCGAACCCGGCCCCGTGGCAAACAGCAGCGGAACCAGACCCAGCGCCGCGATCGACGCGGTCATCATAACCGGTCTTAGGCGCCGTTTGGCCCCGGTAATCACCACCTCAAGCGCATTCAATCCCGTGGCAGAAAGCTGGTTGAAGTAGGTCACCATCACCACGCCGTTGAGCACCGCAACCCCCAGCAGGGCAATAAAACCCACGCTGGCGGGCACCGAAAGATACTCGCCGCTCAGCCACAGGGCCACAATACCGCCGACCATTGCAAAAGGAATGTTCCCCAGCACAATCACCGCCTGACGCATCGAATTAAAGGTCAAAAACAGCAGCAGGAAAATCAGACCCAGCGCCACAGGCACCACCAGCATCAGTCTGGCCGCCGCGCGCTGCTGGTTTTCAAACTCGCCGCCCCAGTGGGTGTCGTACCCTTCGGGAAAATTGACCTTCTCCTCTACAATCTTTTTGGCTTCGTCCACAAAACCCACCAGGTCGCGCCCTTCGACGTTGGACTGCACCGTCACCAGACGGCGCGCGTTTTCGTGGGCGATCATCACCGGCCCTTCCACTTCGCTGATCACCGCAACCGTCGAAAGCGGCACACTGCTGCCGTCGGGCAGCGTCACGGGCAGTCCTTTAAAGAACTCTTCGCCGCGCTGCCAGCGTTCGGGGGATTTGATCACCAGCGGTGTGCGCATGGTGCCCTCCAGAATGGTGCCCACCTGTTCACCCTCCAGACTGGCCTTCAGCACGCTTTGCAGGCTCTCCACGTCCATCCCCAGACGCGAAAGCCGCTGCCGGTCAAGCTCCACCTGCAGGTAACGCACGCCGTCGTTCAGTGCTGCGTACACATCCACGCTGCCCTCCACCGTTTCCAGCGCCGCGGCCACCTCGCCGGCCAGACGCGAAAGCTCGCCCATGTCGGTGCCGTAAATCTTCACCGCCACGTCGCCCCGCGCTCCGGTCAGCATTTCCGAAATGCGCATCTCGATGGGCTGGGTAAAGCTGTAGCTGATACCCGGAAACTCATCCAGCACGGCGCGGATTTCCCCTTGCAGCCACTCCTTGTCGGGGTTGCGCCAGCTTTCTACGGGGGCCAGCACCAAAAAGCTGTCGGTCTGGTTCATCCCCATGGGGTCAAGCCCCAGTTCATCCGAACCGGTCCGGCCCACCACGCCTTTGACCTCCGGAACGGCGGCCATCAATGCCCGCTGTACCGCCAAAGACTGCTCGCGGCTGGCCTCCAGACTGATTGTCGGCAGGCTTTCAAGCCCCACAACCATATCCCCTTCATCCATTGTCGGCATAAAGGTTTTACCCAGATTCATAAACCCGATCACCGCAATGACCAGCACCGCCACCACAATCAAAACCACCGATCGGGCATGGCCCAGCGACCACTTGAGCGCCGGTTCGTAAACGCGCAGCAGAAAGCGGACAAGCAGCCCCTCTTCTTCTTTG
Organism: Campylobacterales bacterium; assembly: GCA_050251635.1. Taxonomy (GTDB): domain Bacteria; phylum Campylobacterota; class Campylobacteria; order Campylobacterales; family SZUA-545; genus JBFWML01. The sequence continues at coordinate 49,193 of JBFWML010000001.1, forward strand.
ACCTTTGTCAGCAGAAACGACGCCGCCACGGGAATCACGCTGAGCGAAAGCACCAGCGACGCACCCAAAGCAAATACGATCGCCAGCGCCACGGGTTTAAAGAGTTTGCCCTCCAGCCCTTCCAGCGTCAGCAGCGGCAGGAAAACGATCATAATGATCGCAATACCCGAAACCACCGGCTGCGACACCTCCGTCAGCGCCCGGTAAATACGGTGGCTTCTGGGCAATGGCGAAGGGTGGGCAAGGTGCGTCACCATGTTTTCCACCACCACCACCGCCGAGTCCACCAGCATGCCGATCGCAATAGCCAGACCGCCCAGACTCATCAGGTTGGCGCTCATGCCGAACTGTTTCATCAGCCAGAAGGTCGCCAGCGCCGAAAAGGGCAAAATCAGCGCCACCGTCAGCGCCGCGCGGGCGTTTTGCAAAAAAAGCATCAGCAATACCAGCACCAGCACCGCCGCTTCGATCAGCGCGCGGCTGACCGTACCCACCGCCTTGTCCACCAGACGGCCCCGGTCGTAAAAGAGTTCAACCTTCATCCCTTCGGGCAGGGAGGGCTCAATCTCCGCAAAGGCTTTACGCACCTGCGCCACCACCTCGCGGGCATTGGCCCCGCGCAGACCCAGCACGAGTCCTTCAACCGCTTCGCCGCGGCCGTCTTTGGCCACAAACCCGTAGCGGGTCAAACTCCCGATCGCCACATCAGCCACATCCGAAACGCGGATCGGAACGCCGTTGCCGACCTTCACCACCGTGGCCAGAATGTCGTCGGTGTTTTTCAGGGTGCCCACGCTGCGCACCAGCAACACCTCTTCGCCCACTCCCAGACGGCCCGCGCCGCTGTTGGCGTTGTTTTTTTCCAGCGCCTGGGCCAGATCCTGCAAACCCACGCCGCGCGCGGCCATCTTTTGCGGGTTGGGCCGCACCTCGAAGGTTCTGACCAGACCGCCCAGACTGTTCATGTCCGCCACACCCGGAATCACCCGGATTTTGGGACGGATCACCCAGTCCAGCACACGCCGTTTTTCCTCTAGCGACGCATTACCCTCCAGTGTAAACATCATCATCTCCCCCAGCGGGGTTGTGATGGGGGCAAGTCCGCCCTGTGTACCCTGCGGGAAAGACTCCGCCGCCGCCGTCAGCCGTTCGGCCACCTGCGCCCTGGCCCAGTAAATATCCGTACCCTCTTCAAAGTCGATCGTCACGTCCGCCAGAGCGTATTTGGTGGTTGATCGCACCGTGCGTTGATGGGGAATCCCCAACATTTCCAGCTCGATCGGCACCGTAATACGCGCCTCAACCTCTTCGGGGGTCATCCCCGGGGCCTTCATGATGATTTTGACCTGAGTCGGCGAAATATCCGGGAAAGCGTCGATGGGGAGTTTAAAAAAGGCCATCACCCCCGCCGCCGCCAGCACCGCCGCAAAGAGCAGCACAAAGGCTCTCTGCGCCAGCGAAAAGCGTATCAGCCACTCACTCATCGCCGCCGCCTAATCCGCTCCAGGCACCCTTGATCGCCGCCGTGCCGTTCACGGCAAAGTTTTTGCCTTCCAACGCGCCCAGCAGCAGATACCCGCCGCCCTGTTCGCCGGAAATCTGTACCAAAACGGGCTCGTAACCGCCCTCAATGCGGGCAAACACATAGGCCTGTCCGGCGCGTTTGGTCACCGCCGCCGCCGGAAGCCACCACAGCCGTCCCTCGCGGGCGACAAAAGCGTTCAACTCCTGACCCAGCGCCAGATGGTGGGCTTTTTCCACCTCCGCGTGCACCAGACTCAACTGGCTGGCGCCCTCCACCGAAGCCGACACGCCCACCACCTTGGCACGGGTGCGCTGCCCTTCGTCGCTGACCCACGCCTCAAGGCCGGGGTAAAGCATATAGGTCGCTTCGCGGGGGACGGAAATTTCCAGCCACACCGATTCCAAAGAGGCGACTTTAAACAGCGGGGTTGCCGCTTCGATACGCTGCCCCTGCCCCACCAGCACCTCCACCACGCGGCCCGAAAGCGGCGCGCGGATGATCAGTTTTGCCGAAGGCGCTTTGCCCTCTTTGAGTCCGGCCAGCTCCGCTTCGCCCACGCCGGTCAGCCGCAGACGGCCCTCCTGACTTTGGCGCTGCAGCCGCAGGGTGTCAAAACGGGTTTTGGCCTGCAAAACCTCCTGTTCGGAGGCCAGTCCTTCGCGTCCCAACTGTGAAAGACGCTCGTAGCTTTTTTGCGCTTCGGCCTCCTGGGTGAACAGTTCCACAAAACCGCTCTCCCACTCCAGCAGGGTCGGACTGATCATCGTTGCCAGCACCTGAGAGGGCTCGACGGAGGCACCCAGCGAAACCATCACCTCATCCACCAGGCCGTCCACCAGCGAAGCCGAAAGACGGATCTGCCTCGGCGGCGCAATCACCCGCGCGGGGTACGGCCCCATGGGAATGCCTTCGCGCACCTGCGCTTTTTCGTGGTGCACATTCAGGTTCTCCACGGCTTTGTCGCTAAAGGCGATCGTTTCGCCCAGCAGTGATGCGGCGGCCAGCACCAGCAGTAAAAAGTGTTTCATGGTTATTCTCCTTTAGTTAGCCGAGCGCCCAAAGCGCTTTCAAGGGCATAGAGGGTTTCAAAATAGCTGTTTTGTTGTTCGATAAAAGCCGCCCGCACCTCCCGAGCGCGGCTGCGGGCCGAAAGCACTTCGGTTAAAGTGCCCTGCCCCAGCTCCAGCAGTCTGCGGCTGCCCTGCACAGCCCGATCGGCCTCGCTTGAAAGCACGCCATAGGCCCTCAAACCACCCTCCAGAACCCTTAGGCGCTCACGCAGGCTATTAATGAGTGCACTTTTTTCGGCTATCTCCCGCCTAATGTCAAGCGCATCTGCCCTAGCGCTTAGGCGTGCCTTCTCAACACTCAGGTGATGTGCGTCTCCGGCGGGCAAGGGAATTTTGAGGGCGCCATAGACTCGCTTGGCTTCGACTTCACTGCCAAAACCCACCTCCAAGCTCAATTCGTCAAAGCTGCTGCGCGAAGCAATCTGCTCCTCGATCGCGGCAATCTGTGCCGAAAGCTCCAATGCCCGAATCGCCGGAGCGTTTTGTTCCCTGAAGTCAAACGTCAACGGAGGAGAGACACAGACCTGCGCCTTGGGGGGCGGGCGGCCAAACGCCGCCTCAAAGGCATAAGTTTCCGCCTTGACGCGGGCTTGTGTTTCGTCGGCGTACAATGCGGCCCGCGCCGCTTCGATCCGGGGCCAAATCAGGGCCGATTCAGACAGAATGCCGCTTTGATTTTTTGACTCTACACTTTTTAGCACCGCCAAGGAAAGATTTTCCTCTTCATGGGCGGTCTGATGAATCGATTCCGCCAAACACAGGCGGTTCCACGCTAGGAACAGCGCGCTCTCCAAAGCGGCCCGATCGGCTTGCATGCGTTGCCGGGACAATTCGCGCCCCAGCTTTGCCCGATCACCGTAAAGCCCGCCGCTTCTAAGATGGGCTATGGGCTGCTCAAAAGCAACCCGCCACTCACCGCCCTCTACGGCGGCATCACTTACTTGGGCCCCTTCAAACATCAAGGCAGGTGTACCCAACCCCGCTTCGGCACCATAACCGGCGGCGGCGGCATCACTTCTGCTTTTTATGGCTTCGACCGCCTCTTGAGGAGCAGACTCTTGCATAAACATTTCAAAACTCACAGGCTGCGCTACGGCTAAGATCGTCGCCGCAGCCCACGCAATAGGGATGCGCATAACGCTCCTTTAAAAAGATTATGAAAAATGCGGATTGATTAAAGCAGGAAAAGCGGGGGGCGAAAAACAGAAAGCGCAAAACCTACAGGCAGATCGGAATCTTTGGCAACCGGGGTGCGCACAGCAGCAATCGCGACAAAGGGGGTTTCGACAGCGGGCGTTTGTACGGCGGGCGGATGGCTGATGCAAAAATGACCCGGCCCGCCCGCCCCATCGTCTTCGGCATGGATCACATGGTGCTCCAGAACCGGCGCGGGGTCGATCAACACACTTGTAAAATCGTGCATGAAAGAGAGTGCAATAATTAACGCCGGAACATACCGAAACCAACGCTTCATATTGACTCCTTTCATTATTTTAAGTGGCGAATTATAGCCCAAGAGGCGACGCTATTCGTGCCTCAATGCTTCGATCGGATCAAGCTGCGCGGCCTTGCGGGCGGGGAAAAAGCCAAAGACCACCCCCACCAGCGCCGAAAAGCCAAAGGCGATTAAAACAATGTTTTGATTAAAGATGTAGGGCAACTCAAAGGCGCTCGTCACCCCCACGGCAATACCCAGCCCCAGCGCCACGCCGATCAGGCCGCCGATGGACGAAAGCACCACCGCTTCAACAAGAAACTGCGTGAGCACCTCGCGCTCCAGCGCGCCGATCGCCAGGCGAATGCCGATTTCCCGGGTGCGTTCGGTGACGGAAACGAGCATAATGTTCATAATGCCAATCCCCCCAACCAGCAGGCTAATCGCCGCTACGCTGCCCAGCAACAGCGTGAGGGTTTTGGTGGTGGCGGTCATGGTGGTCATCAGCTCTTTGGTGTCGCGGATATTGAAGTTATTGACCATCTCGGCTCTAAGCTTGCGCCGTTCGCGCATCAGCTGGGTCAGACTGCCCTTGATCGACTCCATCTGCATATCGGGATCGGCCGAGAGGTAGATGGTGCGAATATCCTGATTGCCGCCGATGCGCCGCTGAAACAGCGAAAAGGGCACCATGATAAAGTCGTCTTGATCCATCCCGAAACTCGAAGCCCCCTTGGCCGCCAAAAGCCCCACCACCTCGCAACTGAACTTCTCCAGCCGGATGAGCGATCCGACCGGATCGGCTTCGCCGAAAAGCTCCTTGCGGGCCGTTTCGCCGATAATGCACACCGACACGCCGATACGCTCTTCGTTTTCTAAAAAGGCGCGGCCGGAGGCCAGCTCCCAGTCGCGCACCTTCAGATAGTCGTTTTCGCTGCCGGTGACGGTGGTGGTGTAGGTGGTGTTGCCGTAAACCGCCGTCATCGATTTATTGGCCGCCGGGGCCAGCGCCACAATGCCCGGCACCTCAGCGCGGATGGCGGCCACATCGGCGTACTTAAAGGGCGGCGACGCCACATCGCTGCGGGTGGGGCCGCGCCGGTCCTGTCCGGGCTGCAAAATCAGCATATTGCTGCCCAGTTTGGCAATGCTTTGCTGCACCGAAGCGGTGGTGCCGTCGCCTAGCATCACCATGGCAATCACCGACGCCACGCCAATCACAATCCCCAGCACCGTTAAAAACGATCGCAGCAGATTACGCCGGATCTCCCGCAGGGCCAGCAAAAACGCGTTAAAGAACACGGCTGCCCTCCTCCTCGCGCTCGATCAATCCGTCGCGGAAGTGAATAATCCGGTGGGCGTAGGCGGCCATCTCCTCTTCGTGCGTCACCATGACGATCGTAATGCCCCGATCGCGGTTAAAGCTCTGCAAAAGCCCCATCACCTCGCGGCTGCGGGCGGTGTCGAGATTGCCCGTGGGTTCGTCCGCCAGCAACAATAGCGGCTGCGTCACGATGGCCCGGGCGATCGCCACGCGCTGCTGCTGGCCGCCGGAGAGTTCGGCGGGGGTGTGGTGGGCCACGCTTTCAAGCCCCACCTGTTCAAGCGCCTGCATCGCCATCTTGTGCCGCTCCTTGGCGGGCGTGCCGCGGTAAAGCAGCGGCAGCTCCACATTCTCCAGCGCCGTGGTGCGCCCAAGCAGGTTAAACCCCTGAAACACAAAGCCCAGATAGTGGCGGCGCAGCAGCGCGCGGCCGTTGCGATCGAGCGCGCTCACGCTCACGCCGCCAAAACGGTACTCGCCGCTGCTGGGGGTGTCCAGACAGCCGACAATATTCATCGTGGTCGATTTGCCCGAACCGCTCGGCCCCATAATGGCCACAAACTCCCCCGCCTCGATCGACATATCCACCCCGCGCAGCGCCCACGCCGCCGCGTCGCCCGCGCCGTAAACCCGCTTGACGCCGTTAAAGGCGATCATTTCTGCTTCGCTCCGGTAATGACGCGATCGCCCTCCGCCGCGTCGCCTTCGATCAGGGCGCTGAAAGAGCCGTCGGTATCGCCTTTTTTGACCTTGACCATCACCGGTTGACCGTCTTTAAGCAGCCAGATCCGATCGCCGTTTTGGGCGTTTGAACGGGTGCGCATGGAACCGGGCACGCGCATCAGCCCGCCCGCCGGAGCGCTTGCGGAAGACTGGGGCGGAGTGAACCGGAAAGCGGCGTTGGGCACCGCCAGCGCATTGGGGGTTTTTTTGGTGATGATCGACGCCTGCGCGGTCATGCCCGGACGCAAAAGCCCCTGGCTGTTATCCACCCGCACGACGGCGTTGTAGGTCACCACGCCGCCCACAATCTGCGAACCCAAGCGCACCTGCGCCACCGTGCCCTCAAAGAGCCGATCAGGATAGGCGTTCACGCTAAAACTCACCGCCTGACCCGCTCTCACCTCGCCCACATCGGCCTCGTCCACCGCCACGATCACCTGCATTTTTTTCAGGTCTTCGGCCAGCGTAAAGAGCTTGGGCGCCTGCATCGAAGCGGCCACCGTCTGACCGGGGTCCACCTCACGGGTGAGCACGATGCCGTCAATGGGCGAAAGCACCACCGCCTTGCGCAGATTCTCTTCGTCCGTCGCCACCGATGCTTTGGCCTGCTCCAGTTGCGCCAGACTGGCCGCATGGGCCGCTTCGGCGCGGTTAAAGGCGGCGCGGGCGGCTTCCATCTCCTTGGTGGACGGGTAGCCGCCCTGGGTTTCGGCAAAAATCGCCTCCAGCCGATCGTGCTGAAGGCGGGCTTCGTTCAGGGCCACCGCCTGCTGGCGCACATTGGCTTCGGCCACCCGGAGGGCCGCGCGGGAGCTTCGCAGGGCCGAGTCGAGCTTGGCGGTATCCAGCCGCGCGAGCACCTGTCCTTTTTTGACCGGATCGTTAAAGTCCACCAGCACCTCATCCAGCGTCCCCGAAACCTCGATCCCCACCTCCACCGTATGCACCGGCTCCAGATTGCCCGTGGCCTGCACGGTGACAACCAAGTCCTGCCGCTTGATCTCGGCGGTGACAAAACTCAGCGGCGTTTCGGCGCTGCGGAAGAAAAAGAACCAAACCCCCGCCGCCAACGCGACAAGCGCGATAAGCAACACCCAAAGCCAGCGGCGGCGCGACTTGGCGGGGGGATGGAGCAAAGAAAGGTCGATTTGCGGGCTATTCATGGGAGGCCTTTGTCCAAGTTAGGGCGTAGTGAAGCTTTGCCTGCTCGATCCGGATGGCCAGATCGCTAAGGCGGATTTCGTCGTTGTCGATCGCTCGGGTGTTTTGAAGGGTTTGCAGATCGTAGCGGCTGCGTTCGCCCGACCGCACCGCCCGATCGGTGACGGCGATGAGTTCGTCGTAAAGCGCAATGTTTTTGCCCAGCAGCGCCCTGCCCTCTTCCAGCGCCGCGATCGTTGCCGCGGTCTGATCGTACAAAGCCGCCGCCGCCAGCTTGGCATCCTGCGCCAGCGAGCGGGTTCTTAGGGCTTCGGCTTTTTTCTCCTGCACGGCGGCGGTGGCCGTCAGGCTCAGCGGCATCGACAGGCGAAGCCCCGCGCTGTAGCTTTCGCCGTCGGCGCTTAGGCCTTCGCTTTGGCGGTAATCCACGCTGGCGGTGGCGCTGAGGGCGGGCAGATAACCTGCGGCGCTGATCGCCTGCTGGGTTTTGGCCATTCGGCTTTGCGCTTGGGCCAGCCGGGAAGCCAGATGGCGATCGGTAAAGGTCTCTTGGGTGAGCGGAGCATAAACGGGCAGCGCGATCGCCTCCGGTTCCAGGGGCGTTAGACGGCCTAGCTCCAGCCGGCGGTTACGCAGCGCCGCCTGCAGCTCCACCCGCGCCTTTTGCAGGGTGTTGCGCTCCCGAAGCGCGTCGTTAAGCTGCGTAATATCGGCTTCGCCTGCTTCGTACTGGCGGCGCTTGAGAAACAGAGCGATCTCGCTGTTTTCCAAACGCCGGTCGTTTTGTTCCAAACGGATGCGATCCTGTTCGTACCCCAGCCGGGCCAGGGCCAGCTCCTGCAAATAGCCGTTGGTAGTCTGCTCCAGCGCCAACCGCTCGGCGCGCGCCCATTCATCGGCATAACGGATACTGGCCGTAATGCCGCCGGAACGGAACAGATCCTGAGCAAAACTTGCCCCCGCCTGTTGGCTTAGCGTGCTTTCGTTGCTGCCCGCGCCTTTGCTCTCCGTGGCCGAAGCGCTCAAAGAGACTTCGCCGACCCAGTCGTATTTCAGCCGCCGCTCGCCCGCTTCGATCGCCGCGGCTTTTTGGGCCAAAACCGCCTGTTTTTCGGGGGTGAGCATGGAAACATCCAGCGCCCAAAGCGCCGTCAGGGGAAAAAAGAGCAATCCGATCAACCGTTGCACACGCCTCTCCTTATGGAAGCGCCATTATCCGGTTTTGGGGTGAAGAGAAGGTGAAGCTGGGCTTAGCAGTTGGGGGTGATGCAATGGGGTAAAATTTTATGATAGAGTAATGGAATGTATTCCATAAAAGGATAAACACAAATGGATTCCATTCTCGTAGATGATAACCCGCACTGGGACGCCCTCCATGCCTATGATGAGTATTCCCCCCGAGAAAAACTCGACCAAGCGTTGAGCTTTCTAAAAGCCAAAGAGGCGATCGCCATTCTGGGCGCGCGCCGGGTCGGTAAAAGCTCACTGGCACGGCTGATAATCCGCTCACTGCTGCCTGCGACCAATCCCAGAAACATCTTTTTCATCAATCTGGAAAAGCCCGCATTTATCCCGCACAAAAACGATCCGGCCTACCTTGATACCATCTATGAAAACTACCTCAAAATCGCCAAACCCGATATGAAAGAACGCATCTATGTCTTTTTGGACGAAATACAGATTTTTTCCGACTGGGAGGTGTTCGTCAAATCCCGCTATGAAAACAGCAACATCAAGTTCATCGTCACGGGGTCAAACTCTTCGCTTCTTACTTCGTCATATGCGACGATGCTGACCGGCCGGGTGCTTAAACTCACGCTCAATTCGTTCAGTTTCCGCGAGTTTCTCGCCTACAAAGAGATTCCCCATGCCTCACGGCTGGAGCGTGCGCGCCACCGCATCGACATCAAGCGGGCGCTGGATGAGTACCTCAAATGGGGCGGGTATTATTCGGTCTTTTCCAATGACGATGTCCATATCAAAAAAGAGTACCTCAAGAATATCGCCGAGGACATCATCCTTAAAGACATCGTCCCCCGCTACAGCATCAAAAACAGCGCAGGCATCCGCGATCTTTTCTTTTACATCGTTTCCAATGCCACAACGACAATCAACTATGCTTCATTGGCCAAGAAGCTTTCGATGGACCCCAAGACGGTCAAAGAGTATGTGGACTATTTCGAGGATAATTTCCTTATCCGCCGCGTCAGCCGTCACCATACCAAGCTTGCCGCCCAGATCAACTCCCCAAAAAAGCTCTATCTCACCGACAACGGTTTTTTAAATCTGGGCATTTCACCGGATCGCAACCGGGGGGCCATGCTCGAAAACGTCGTTTGTAACCACTGGAGCGAGAAGGCGATCGCCTATCTTCTGGAAAACAGGGAGTGCGATTTTTATGTTGACGGAAACGTTTATCAGGTCTCCTATGCGATCGGAGACGAAAAGACCCGCAAGCGCGAACTGGACGGGCTGGAGTTTTTTATGAACGAACTGAGCCTCACCGAGGGACATCTCATTACCTACGACGCGAGCGAGACCGTCAGCAAAGAGGGCAAGACAATGCATATTCAACCGATCGAAGAGTTTTTGCTCTCACAGTAGGAATCCCAGAAGGCCAAGAAATGGGGGATGTGCCACAAGACCGCCGAACGATGCGAGTTTAAATGGCCTGCTAGTGGCTGCGACGGCAAGCGCTACTTCTTCTGCTGCTACGATCAGCCCTTCACCAAGATGCTGATGGTGCAAGTCAAAGCGCAATTGGGCGAACCGCATGGTGATCGAAACCGTCAACGGCGAAAAGAAAGTCACATACAACAATTACCCCTTTGTGGACTTTATGGCCAAGCACGGGGCGAAGTAATCCACTATGTCGGCAGCGCGGATCTGGCTTGATTTCCTAATCCGCCTTCCGGGCACCGTCCTCCACGAACTCGCGCACTATCTGGCTGCCAAACTCACCGGCAGCCGGGTGATCTCCTTTTCCCTCTGGCCCTCGGTTCCTTGTTGTGTTTGTTGTTAAAGAAATAAGTGATATTTTAAATAAATGATTTCCTTATTAAAGGACTGCGCCCATGAAGCGCGACAAAAACGGCCGGATCGTCGCCAGCATTGCCGGAGGCGAAAGCGTTCGCGCCTTTGTGCCCGCGCCCCTGCCGCCCGTTCCGGCGCTTAATTTAAGCGGCCCGCTTCAGGCTAAACTGGAGCGGGCTACCTTGGCGCTGGGGCGGCTGGATAGCGTGAGTGTTCTGCTGCCCGATCCGCAACTGTTTCTTTATGCCTATGTCCGGCGCGAAGCGGTGCTTTCGTCGCAGATCGAAGGCACGCAGTCGTCGCTTTCGGACTTGCTGCTTTACGAGCTGGACGGAGTGCCGGGCGCGCCCTTTGACGATGTGGCGGAAGTTTCCAACTATGTTGCGGCGCTAAACCACGGCATGGCGCGGCTGACGGAAGGATTCCCGCTGTGCAACCGGCTGCTGCGCGAAATGCACGCCAAGCTCATGGCGGGCGGACGCGGTAGCGAAAAACTGCCCGGCGAGTTTCGCCGCAGTCAGAACTGGATTGGCGGAACGCGGCCCGGCAACGCACACTTTGTGCCGCCGCCGCCCCAAGAGGTGGATGCCTGCATGGGCGAATTAGAGCGGTTTATCAACGATGCCGCTTCGGGGCAAAGCGTGCTAATTAAAGCGGCTTTGGCCCATGTGCAGTTTGAAACCATCCACCCCTTTTTAGACGGCAACGGGCGGCTGGGACGCTTGCTGATCGCCCTGATGCTGCACGAAAGCAAGGCGCTTGGCCAGCCGCTTTTGTATCTGAGCCTTTACTTCAAACAGCACCGCCGGGTTTATTACGATCTGCTCGATAGCGTCCGGCAGGAGGGCGACTGGGAAGCGTGGGTGGAGTTTTTCTTAGAAGGGGTCGAAGAGACGGCTAGCGGCGCGGTGCAGACCGCCCGACGCTTGGTAGCACTGTTTGAACATGACCAATCCGCACTCAAAGCCAAGCGGGGATCCTCCAGTCTGATTCACGCGCTCAATGCATTGCGCCAACGCCCGGTCTCTTCCATTGGGCAAGTGGCACAGCTCTCAGGCCTTACCTTCCCCACTGCCTCCAAGGCGCTACAAACGCTAACCGAAGAAAAGATAGTGAGGGAACTGACCAACCGGCGGCGTAACCGGGTTTTTGCGTATGACGCTTATTTGCAAATACTCAACGAGGGCGGGGAAACGTTTTAGGAAGGTTTAAAATTGTGATTTGGTGGAGCCGGGGGGGATCGAACCCCCGTCCAAAAGAGCCGTACCATCAAGCGTCTACATGCTTAGAAACCCGTTGATTGTCTTTGTTCCCTAAAGCGCCAACGGGGCAAACCCTTTAGAAAACGCAGGCTGATGTCGAACCGCCGCTGCCACCTGGCGATCCCAAGCTGCTAAGGTTAAGGTCCCAATCCCGCGCAGCGAAGGAAAGAAACCTGCCCCAACTAAGGGTTTAACTTACGCTGCGTAGGCGTAAGCGGGGCGGTAGTTTGCGTTGTTTGCGTTTATGTTTAGCGGGCGTTTTAACGGCAGTCCCGTGCCGGCATGCAGCCTGAGGCCTAACCCTCCTGTCGAAGCCAAGTCGGCCCCACAAAGAAGAACGGGCGGATTCTAACGCTTTTGTTCCGGCGCGTCAAGCTTGATAACGGTTTGTTAATCTCGAATCGATAAAATCCCTTCAGCAAAGGATGACCATGAGCGACGAACTCCTTTTTGCCGAAGAAAACGAACAAAACGCCGGGCCAAACCGGGCGGTCAAGTCGTGGAAGATGCTGGTGGTGGACGACGAACCGGAGGTGCACAGCGTCACCCGCTTGGCGCTGGGGAGCTTTAGTTTTGAAGACAGGCCGCTGGAGTTTTTGCACGCCCACAGCGGCCGCGAAGCAATCGAGCTTTTGGGCAGCCACGACGACATCGCGCTGGTGCTGCTGGATGTGGTGATGGAAGAAGAAGACGCGGGGCTGAAGGTGGCCCGCCATGTGCGCGAAGGGCTCAAAAACAAAACCGTGCGGCTGGTGCTGCGCACGGGTCAGCCCGGTCAAGCCCCCGAATCCCGCGTGATTTTAGAGTACGACATCAACGACTACAAAACCAAAACCGAGCTGACCGCCCAGCGGCTGTTTACCACCGTGGTCAGCAGTCTTCGCGCCTACCGCGATATTGTCAGCCTCAACCTCAGCCGCGACGAACAGACCCGCGCACGGGAAAAACAGCAAAGCGCGCTGGTCAACGAGCTGGCGGGTGACCCGGCGATCGATCTGCGCCTGTTTTGCCGCAGTTCGGATATTCTCTGCGGCGATGCCTATTCGCTTCACCGCACCCGCGACGGCGGCGTTTTGGCCTATGTGATCGACGGCATGGGGCATGGGATTTTGCCCTCCTTGACGGTGTTTGCCGTCGCTTCGAGCATTCGGCGCTATGTGGGCGAGGCCAACAGTCTGGGCGAGCTGGCCCGCGCGTTTCTCAACGCCGTGCGCCCCGCGCTGCATGACGAAGAGCAGCTTTCCTACGCGCTGCTGTGGATCGCCCCCGATTTTGGCCGCGTAGATTACGCCGTGGGCGGCATGTATCCGCCGCTAATCCAAAGCGCCGCCGGGGTGCAAAAACTCAGCGCCAACAACACGCCGTTGATGAACTTCACCCCGAAAATCAAGGTCGATTCATTGCCGATCGACGGGTTTAAACAGGCGCTCATCTACACCGACGGACTGGTGGAAGACAGCGCCTTTGAGCTGGCCCACCACGAAGTGGAGGCGCTGCTGGAACGCGCCACGCTGGAAAAGGTGCTAACGCAGCTGGAAGCAGAAGAGCTGGAAGACGACGTGACGGTGATTTCGCTGATTAGGCGTTGATGGCCGTTTTGATCGCCCGCGCTTCATCGCAGATTTTTTTGAGCTTTTGGTTATTCGAAAGCGAATCGTCCATCAAAATTTTGACAAAGGCGCTGCCCACAATCACGCCGTCGGCCCCTTTGGCCCGCAGCGCCGCCGTTTCGCGGTTGACGCCAAAACCCACATAAACGGGGGTTTTCGTGGCCGCCTTGATCGACGCGATGGTCGGCTGCAAATCCTCGCCGCCGCCCGCGCCGGTGATGCCCGTGTAGGCCACCAAGTAAACAAACTTTTTCGCCCGCGCCAAAATCGCCTTGACCCGATCGGCGGGGGTGGTGGGGGCCACAAACTCAATCAGTGCCGCGCCGTGGCTTTCAAAAAGCGGCGCGTAGGTGGCGGCCTCTTCGTGGGGCAAGTCGGGAATAATCAGCCCGCTTACGCCCAGCTCCTGCGCCTTTTTGGCCACCGTTTCCATGCCGTGGTGGTAAAAGGGGTTCATATAGCCCATCCACAACAAGTCGCGGCCCTTTAGCTTGGCCGTAATTTCGTACAGATCGGCAAAGGTAAAACCGTTTGCCAGCGCACGCTGCCCCGCCAGTTCGATCACCGGGCCGTCGGCCACCGGGTCGGAAAAGGGCACGCCTAATTCCAGCGTATCCATGCCCGCCTCAAAAAGCGCCTGCGCGAGTTCAACGGTAAAAGCGTTACCGGGAATTTTGGGGGTGAGATAACCGACCAGTTTTTTCATGGATTCAACCTTGGCAAAATTGCGGGGATTTTAACACGGTCGCGCTGTTCACGAGGCTTTCATTTCGCCCGATGCGATCTTGTGGATGATGTACGAAATATAGGTCTGGTAGGGCATCCCTTCGCTCAGCGCCATGGCTTTGAGCCGCGCAATATCGTTTTCGAGCAGCCGGATGCTGATTGCTTTACGCTTGGAAAGCCGATCGACCGTATTTTTCGCCGCGCCCTGCAACACGGTTTTAAACGCCGCCAGCTCTTTGGGTTCCAGCGACACAAATTCACCCGCCTCCACGGCGTCGATCACGGCTTGCTCTTCGATAGTTTCGATCTTGGTTTTCTTGGCCATCAGCACTCAGACATAGATAGTTTCATCCTGAATCTGCCGCCTGACCAGCTCTCTAAGCGCGCTCTCGTAACCCAGATCGACCTTTTTGCTTAGCTGGGCTTCTAGGCGCTCTTTCAGATCGTAAAAACGATCCAAATCCGACGGCATATCCACCAATAGATCGATGTCGCTCTCTTCGTTGGCTGTTCCTTTGGCAAAGGAGCCAAACAGCCCAATCCGGTTGACGCGGTACTTCTCTCGAAACTCCGCCTTGTGCTCGGACAGATAGTCTAAAATCTGCTCTTTGGTCATTGCGCTGCCTGATGGTTTGATTGGTTGAAGTATACAAAAACAAGTGAGGCTATCCATGCAACTCTCAGCATATTGTAGACTATCTTTTCAATAGAATTTTTGGCGGTAACGCTCAACACTATTCTAAACGCCTCCGACCATCCCTTCTTTGCTTGGCCTATTCTGGGTCATCCAGCCCTCCTCGACCAGACTGCTCCGACTGTATAAGGGTTTCAAGCCCAACAATTAAATCTTTAAAATTTTCTAATACTGCTGGATCTCCGTCAGCCTTCTGGCATATCCATTCGGCAAAAGGGATTTTGTAGTCATGATCAGTTTTATAGATATAGTATCTGAACTCTTCACTTCTGTTGTGCAGATCACCTATTATTTTCTTTAATGATTCGCTGCTTAGAAGTTCGTCGTGAAGTTTTGTTGTGAGGCTGTATTTAGAATTTGATTCTGCATCCTTTTTTAAATTAATACTAAAACAATTTTCCAACGAAAAAGGCCAATAATTGTCTTCAATTTTATTTTCCACCATCGCATTAGTGAATTCTTTTGAGGTTTTAAGAATGTAGAAATTTACACCATTTCTTCCGGTTATCCACTTTCCAAACTTATTATGTTCTTTTATATTTGAAAGCTCTCTCCCCTCTTTATCATTGTCGACAATTGCAAAAACTTGCCTTGAAGATAATTCTTTAATAACCTTTCCTTCACTAAAAAGTGCCTTCATTTTAGTTGTTCCACCTCCATTAATAAACAATAATTCTGCTTTGTTTGTTGAAAACAAATCCCAACATTTGCTAAAAATAATTTTGTCAGACTCACCTTCTACAAAAATTAGCGGGACTGAGGACCTATCGATTTCTTTAATTACATTTTTAATTTGCTCCTCCTGGGCAATGATTTTATTCTGAGCCTCTTTTATCGTTCTGCTGATTAATGGTAAATAAGGATTCTCGCCCATCCTTGAAAAGGATTCATCTCCATCGCTAATCAATTCTACAGAAGATGTCTCTTTTGTTAGTTTATCTGATAATGTCTTTTCTACATAAAATTTCTTCGTATTATTTCCTTCTTGAAGAAAAAAAGCTGGGCTGTGACTTGTAACAAAAATTTGTATGTCTTCTCTTTGTGAATATAAGCTAAATGTCTTTGCCTCGTCCATTGCGCTTGCAAGCTCTAAAGAGTTTTCTGGTTCTTCAAAACCCCATATGTTAAAATTGTATTTGTCATTCTTGGAAAGAAATGAAAGTATAGAAGGGATGTGTCTTACCTGAATTCCATCACCTCTTTGAAGCGTAAGAGAGAGTTTGTCTCCATGTCTTCCGATAGTTTCAAAGTCAAGAGACCTGAATAGCGATGTTAAGTCAGCCATTGTAGATATTGAACTTTTCTCACCAATATTTCCCAAAATATCTTTACTCATCTCTTCTGTTTTTTTCTGAACCTCTAAAGAAAAAGAATTCAAAGATGAATGAAATGAATCATCAACAGATAAAACGGTATAAACCTTTCCAAGCAAGTCTTCAAATATTTTTCTGCTTTTTATCGCAGGAATATAAAAGAAATTGATTTTATTCATAAAACGTGTTAAAAATTGTTTTCGCTTTGTTTCTTTAATTGAAGAATCAACACTAGGCTCGTCTGGTGTTGTCACATTCCATGTTTTTTTAACATAAAAAGTATCTCCAAGCGAATTTTTCCAATTCTGTGGAGTTTTAAATACAACTTTTACAGATACAAATTTTCTTGCGTCAACTTTTGATCTTGTCTCGTCAAGTCTCGCATGGCATAGATCTGTTATAAAATCAAATTTTTGTTCTGGGTTTGTTTCTCCATTAAAAATTAAATTCAGGGCTCTAATGATATTGCTTTTACCAGAGTCATTTCTGCCAAATATTATATTTAGGTCAGCCAGAGAATCAATTTTCACTTTATATATAGATCTAAAATAACTAATTTCTACAGATTCAATCAATTGCATTCTCAATCCTTAAATCAATAAATAAACGCTTTCATGCTATCACTTGACAACTTAACAATTATCATAGCCGCTTAGAAGCCCAGTCGACTAGGCTCAATATTACCCTCATGCTTTTGCTGTCAGGCATGGAGGGACTTGACACTTATCTTATATGCCGACTACAATACCCCACATGTATCTACAAAGGCCCACAAATGAAAAAAGCCATCAATATCCGCATCGACGAAGAGCTGCTTAAAGAGCTGGATAGCGCGGCGGCGGAGTTGGAGCGGAGCCGCACATGGGTGATTGAAAAGGCCGTTGGGTTGTATATGGATTCGCTCGATGAGATGATCGCCGACAAACGCATTGACGATCTCAAATCCGGCAAAACCGCCGCCGTGTCGATGGAAGAGGTTTTTAAACGCGCGGGCCTGACGACGTGAAAACAAGTTCCATGACCCTCTACATCGACGGCGACGCTCTACCCAATCTGCTCAAACCCATTCTCGTTCGCGCCGTCGATCGGCTGGCTTTGAGCGCGGTTGTGGTTTCCAATAAAAAGATTTTTCTAGGGGAATCGGAGCGGATTGTTTACCATCTGGTGGAGCTGGGGGCCGATGCCGCCGATGACGAAATCGTCGAGCAGGTTAGCGCGGGCGATTTGGTCATCACCGCCGATATTCCGCTGGCCGCGCGGGTCATCGAACGCAGCGCCCACGCGCTCGATCACCGCGGCGAACTGTTTACAACCGAAAACATCAAGCAGCTTTTGGCCATGCGCAACCTTATGGAATCCATCCGAGACAGCGGCGAACGCACCCGCGGCCCCGCGCCCTTTGTCAAAAAGGACGTTCATGCCTTTGCCTCCGCCTTAGATCGCACGCTGCACAAGATTCTGCGCGGGCGTTAGCCCTGCGCCGGCGGCAGGCACAGCGTTGCCCGCACGCCGCCGGGAATATTCTCCACCGTCACCTTGCCGCCCATGCCGCGCTCCACGGCCATCTTCACCATAAACAGGCCGTTGCCCACCCCCTGCATCACGCCTTTGGTGGAGAAATAGGGCTCAAAAATCTGCTCCATCAGGGCCGCATCGATGCCGCCGCCATTGTCTTCAACGCTCAGGCAGGCCAATCCACCCTCCCGAAAAACGCGCACGGCAATGCGCCCTTGCGGCACCGCTTTGGCCTCGATCGCCTCTTGAGCGTTTTGCAGCAGCGCGATCGCCGCCTGCAAAAACTCCGATGCATACCCCTCAATCACAATCCCTTCGCCCTCCAGCGTCACGGCGGTTTTTGCCGCGCTGCGCGCCGTGGTCAGATCGATCGCCTTTTGAGCCAGCGCCTTAAGGTCGAACCGTTCCTTGTGGGTGACGGGACGGTAAATGCGGCCAAACTCGTCGATGGTGGCGGACATCTTCAAAAGCTCCGTCATCCCCAAGCCGATTTGCGCGTCCAGATAGGCTTCATCAAGCCGCTTATCCTCATAGGCGCACTTAAAGTTCTGCAGAATAACCCCCACCAGATTGAGCGGTTGACGCCACTCGTGGGCGATAATCGCCACCACCTTGCCCATCGCCGCCAGCCGTTCTTGGTGGTTGAGCTGCAGCTCCTGCTGCCGTTTTTCGTACAACCCCTGCAGCATCGCGTTTATGCGGGCCGCCAGGCTTCCCACCTCATCGCCGCCGTCCTCCACCTTGATGCGGCAGGGCTCGCTCAAGACGGCGGGTATGCGCTCAAGCTGCGTGCTTAAGGCGCGGATGCGGGCAAAAAGATAGCGCTCCTGCAAAAAATAAAGCAGCCCAATCATCCCCAGCGTCGCCGCCGCAAAATAGCCCAGCAGCACCCGCACGGTCTGTTCGCCCTGACGGGCAATCTCCCGCCGCTCGGTGAAAAAGAGCGTCCCCGCGCCCGCGCCGTCCAAAACCGGAAGCGCAAGGTGGTAAACATAGGCATCCTCGCCGGCAACGGTTCCCTCCGCCCGGTTTTCGCGGCTCCAGCCCAGCGGATACTGAAACCGGTCGGCAAAGGCCGCAATCTGCGCCTCGTCCAAAAACCGCCCCATCACCACCGCGCCGCGGGAGGGCCCCAGGTTTTGACTGGTCAGCACCGGATAGGCCGCCAGCAAAAGGGGCCGATCGTTTTTCATCACATAACCCGTTACACCGGATGCGCCGCCCGTTTTTTCCAAAAACAGCGGGTCTTGAAAATAGGGATGAAACACCTCCCCCGGCGGCAGCGTCCGCAACCGGTCCGCTTCGTAAATCACCTCGCCGTAAACGGTTTTCCCCTCCCGATCGACAATGACTAAAAGATCCAGATCCAGCCCCTCAAGCGCCAGCCCCCCGGCGGCAAAGCTGCTTTGCAGATACGCTTCGCTCGGCTCGGCCACAAACCGGTAGGTCTCATCCCACGCCGCCCAGTCCTGCGCCTGCGCCAGCAAATAGCTCTGCTCCCCGGCCAGCAGCTGGTGCAGCTGGCGGATATGCAGGGCGTGGTCGCGCTCCTCCAGACGCAAAAACTCCCCCAGCAGCACCTCCCGCGCCGCGATCCACGCCAGCGCCAGAAGCACCGACGCAAAAATCCCCAGCAAAATCAGATTTCTGCGCTGAAATGTCATCGCTCCCCCCTGCGGTCGTTGGGCAAAAGTATAGCCCCGATCGCCGTTTAAAGCCAGACTTCTTATTGAAATAAACTAATATTGAGTGTTTATGAATATAAATTTTCCCAATCCGCGCAAACCGCCCTAGGCTAAAATAGCGCACCACTTTCAAGGATGCGCCATGCCCAAGACCAACGTCCACGAGATCAAAAGCGCCAAGGGCCAAAAAAAGCTGGTGATGATCACCGCCTACGACGCGCTCTTTGCCCGTCTGCTGCACGAAAGCGCCGACATCCTGCTGGTGGGCGACAGCTTGGCCAACAGCTTCGGCGGCCATGCGGATACGCTCAGCGTGGGGCTGGACGAGATGATCTACCACACCAAGGCGGTCTGCCGCGGCGCGCCGGAGGCCTTTGTCGTCACCGATATGCCCTTTGGCAGCTATCCCGACGAACAAACGGCCCTCCAAAACGCCATCCGCGTTTACCGCGAAACCGCGGCCTCGGCGGTCAAGATCGAAGGCGGGGCCCAAAAGGCGGCGATCGTGCGCCACCTAAGCGACAACGCCGTGGCGGTCATGGGCCATATCGGCCTGATGCCGCAGTTTGTCCGCGCCGAAGGGGGTTGGCGCATCAAGGGCAAAGACGGGCTCAATATTCAAAAACTGATCGAAGACGCGCAAGCGATCGAAGCGGCCGGAGCCTTCGCGCTGGTGATCGAAGGGGTCAAAGCCGAAGCCGCCGAAGCGATCACCAAGGCGGTCAAAATCCCCACCATCGGCATCGGCGCGGGCGAAAAAACCGACGGGCAGGTACTGGTCTGGTCGGATATGCTGGGGCTGTTTGAGGGGTTCAAGCCCAAATTCGTGCGGCGCTACCTTGAGGGCGCGGCGCTGGTGCGCGAAAAGGCCGCCGCCTTCGCCGCCGACGTGCAAAGCGGCGCATTCCCCGGCAAAGACGAACAGTATTAATACCAAACTGCTAAAATTCGCGCACCGAGGGGCCGGTATCTAGCGCGAAGGTCGTCTGTTTTGACTTGGTTGGCACATCTTGGCCGTTTTTTCCCCGTCCGCCCCGGCGAGGGCCGCCTTTTTGGCCTGCTTTTTGCCCACCTCTTCACCAACGCGCTGGCCCTGCTTTTTATCGACACGGCGGCCAACGCTCTCTTCTTTGAACGCTTCGCCCCCACCCAAATGGCTTGGACCTACCTGATGCTCGGCGGGATATTCGTGGGGGTGGGGCTTTTGTACGCCCACGCCGAACGGCGGCTGGAGGCGGTTCGCTTTCTCGGCGGGATGCTGGCGCTTTCGGTGATCGTCACCACCGCCGTGTACGCCTTTTATCTTTTGACCCACTCGGGCGCGGCGCTGGGGCTTTTGCTGATGTGGAAAGAGGTGATGCGCACCCTCTTTGCGCTGGAGTTTGGTCTGGCCGCCAGTTTTCTGCTCAATATCCGCCAAAGCAAACGGCTTTTGCCCATGATCATGGGGGGCAGCTTTCTGGCCGCCACCCTCGGCGGCGCGGCGGTTCCTTCGCTCTTGACGTGGATGCCCGTCGAACGGCTGATTTTGCTGGGACTGCTCTTTTCGGGGCTGACCTACGGCACCTTCCGGCTGCTCTTTTCGGGCCGCGCTCTCCCGGCCAAACCCGCCGGGGCGCGGGGCAATATCTTCAGTCTGGTCTGGAACAACCCCTTTACCCGCATCAGCACCCTGATGGGCAGCGTCCTTTCCGGCGGCGCGCTCTTTTTTCTGACCCACTATCTCTTCTTCGGCCAGCTGCGCGAAGCCTATCCCGATCAGCTTCAGATGGCCGCCTTTTTGGGCCTGCTCTACTCCTGGGCCAATCTGGTCAATCTGGTGATGGCCTTTGCGGGCGCGCGGCTGCTGTCGCGTTTTGGCATGATGTTCGGCGTGGCGGCGCTGCCCTTGACCCTCTTTGCGGTGGCCTCCGCCGGCGGCGTGCTGGGGCTTTTGGGCTTTGCCTCCGCGCTCTTTCACGGCGCGGTTTTGATGATGTTTGCCGATCGCACCGTGCGGCTGAGCATCGAAAACGCCGCCTACCGCACGCTCTATCAGATTACCCGCGCCGATCTACGGCTGCGATCGATCGGCTTTCGGGAGAACATCGTCAAGCCCCTCTCGCTGGCGTTTAGCGCGGCGGTGACGCTGCTGCTGACCGAGGCGCTGGGGCTGGGGCCGGAGGTGCTGTCGCTGGGGCTGGCGTTGTGCGCGGCCTTTTCGCTGTGGCTGATCGCCACCCGTTTTAAAACCCGCTACCGCGAAGCACTCTTTAACCATATCGATCGGCGCACCGACGAGGCGATCGTGTACGACGAAGCGGCCCTGAGCCTGCTGCGCCAAAGGCTTGAAAGCCCCGATCCCGTCGAAGCGGCCTACGCGCTGGAGATTTTGTCTAAAAACAACGACGGCGAGCTAAGCGGCGAGCTTAAAAAGGCGCTCGCCTCCCCCCATCCGCTGCTGCGCGCCAAGGCCGCCGGGCTGATCGCGCGCGGCAAACGGCTCGAGCTGGCAGAGGAAATCCGCGCCCGGCTGGCCGCCGAAGGCGACACCTCGGTGCTGCCCAAGCTGATCGCCGCCTTCGGCGCGCTCGAATCCGAACCCCAGCCCGCGCTGGAAAAGTGGCTGACCCACCCCGACAACGCCGTGCAGGCCGCCGCCTTCGGCGCGCTGGCAAGGCAAAAAACGGGTCACGGCTTCGCCACGGCGCTGGTCTTTTTGGCCGATCGGCTCGAAGTCGAGGACGGGCGCGTTTATCCGCTCATTGCCCAAAACCCCGCCGTCCACCACGAAACCCTGCTGGCGGTGCTGCTGGATAAGCTCGACGATCCGCGCCACCGTTTCGGCGTTTCCCACGCCATTGCCGCCTTTGGCGACAAGGCCCTGGAACCGCTGATCAAACGCTTTGAGCGGGCGCGCAGTTTTGAAGAACGGCTGCAAAACCTCAAGCTGATCGCCCGGCTGGGCACCGCCGCCTCCCGCGGCTTTTTGCAAAAACAGCTCTTCGTGCGGGAGCCGGAGCTGAAAAACGTCGTCTATGAAACGCTGGCCAAATCGGGCTACCGTCACCCCCGGCGCGCCGAGGTGCGCGATCTCATCGCTCAGGAGATGGACCGCACCGCGCGGCTGGCGGCGATCGCCCTGCGTCTTGGGGAGGAGCACTTCGCCCACCTGCGCAGTCAAATTCCCGGCGCGATGGAGGCCAGTATCGGGCGCATCTTTCACCTGCTGGCGCTGGCCTACCCCGCCGATCGGATCGAGCGGGTGCGCCAAACCCTGCGCAAGGGCACGCCCCAGGAAAAAAGCTACGCGCTGGAGCTGGTCGATTCGATGATCGGGCTGAGCGAACGCAAACGGTTTTTGGATCTGATCGAAACGGAAAACTTCGAAGAAAAGATCCGCCTGATCGCCGCCGCGGGCATCAAAAACCGCCGCGACGCGCTGGGCGAACTGCTCAGCGACTCGACGCTGACCTATGTGCGGTGGCTGACGGCCAGCGCGGTTTACGCCCTCGAACGGCTGCCCGACATTGGCCGCTACACCGCAGTGCTGGCGGCGCAGGCGCGCAACCCCAGCGCATGGGTGCGCGAAGCGGTGGCCCGCGTGGCCGGCGCGCGGGGCGTGGGGGCGCTGCTGCCGCACATCGCCGATATGCGCAGCGACGAAGACGCGGTCGTGGCCGCCATGGCCGCTTGGGCCTATGAACAACTGATAACCGGAGCGATCGATGAAAACCACCCTTGAAAAAGTGCTGATTTTAAAATCGGCCCCGATGTTTAGCGAGATCGCCGAAGATCAACTCGCCGCGCTGGCGCGGGTAACCCGCGAGATCGAAGCCGCCCCGCAGGAGCCGATTATCACCGAAGGCGAGACGGGGGAGAGTATGTACATCATTGCCGAAGGCGCCGTGCAGATCAGCGCCCAAGGACGGGTTCTGGCCGTTTTGGGGCCCAAGGAGGTGTTTGGCGAGCTGGCGGTGCTTGACCCCGAACCGCGATCGGCCACGGCAATCGCGCTGGAAAACTGCCTGCTGTACGAAATCTCCGAGTCGGCCCTCTACGAACTGATGGCCGAAGCGCCCCAAATCGCCCGCGGCATCATCCGCGTTTTGTGCCGCCGTCTGCGTAGCCGTTAGCCTGCGCCTTGAGCGCCTTTTTCTGCGCCTTGGCCACCCGGTGCTCTTCCAGGGTTTTAAAGTGCGAGAGCGCCTTTTCCAGTTCGCCCGCGAGCGCGTGCAGATGTTCGCTGGCGGCGGCAATCTCTTCGACGCTGCGGGCGTTGGAGCCCGAAAGCTCGTTGATCGACTCGATCTGACGGATGACCGACTCGATCGCATCGGCCATGCGGATCGCCTCCTGAACGCTGCCGTCAACCGCCTGAGCGGTGCGCTCCATCGCCTCGGCGGCGTCGTTGATCTTGCCTTCGGTGCGGCCGCTCTTTTCCGACAGCGCTCTAAAGCGGGCCATATTTTCGGCCATCGCGCCGGCCAGCTGGGAAACGGACCGGTTAATCACCGTGATGGTCGCATGGGTTTCGCCCAGACTCTTTTGGGTGCGCTCGGCCAGTTCGCGCACCCCTTCGGCCACCACCGCAAAACCGCGCCCGTGTTCGCCTGCCCGGGCCGCCTCGATCGCGGCATTGAGGGCGAGCAGATTGGTTTGATCGGCAATCTCCCCGATGGCATCCAGCACGACGCGCACCTCGTCGGTGCTTTTCTGCACCCGCGTGATGCTCTCGGCAAGCGCCTCCTCCTGCGCGGCGCTTTCGTGAATATCGGACACCATCGCCAAAATATCCCTGCGCGCCCCTTGAAGATTGGCGTTGGCCCCAAAGAGCGCGTCGCGGCTCTGTCCGAGCCCCTCTTTGGAGGCGTGGGTGAGGGTTTTGATCTCCAGACTTTGGCGGGTGGTTTCGCGCACGATGCGCGCCTCCTCTTCGCTGCGCTTTCCAATCTCAAAGCTGGTGGCGCTCAACTGCGCCGCCACCGACGCGGTATCGCTGGAGGCGGCGCGCACCTGCGAAATGGTTTTGGATAACGCCTCGACGCTTTTTTTCATGGCCGAAAGCATCCGGCCCGTTTCGTCGGCGGACTTGGACTTGACCTTGACGGTAAAATCCCCCTCGGCAATGGCCCCGAGCGCATGAACGGCGGTTTTAAGCGGCCGGGTAAAGAGCCCGACAATCAGCCAGCTAACCGCCGCGCCGATGATCAGCGCCGCCAAAACGCCGATCCAGATAAGCAGTTTCGCCTGCGCGATATCCCTATCGACGCCGTTTGAGAGCGCAAAGAGCGTTGCAACCGCCGCGCCGGAAGCCGTCTGCGCCGTCTGCGCAACGCGATCGTTGAGCGCAATCATTTGCCCATAGTTTGCCCGCCAGTGCGCGAAAATAGACTCATAGGCCGCAAGGCTTTGCTCAAGCGCCCCGTAACGCTCCAAAAGCGCCTCGCGGTCGAAGGAGTCCTGCGCAAATCCCCTCAAACGCTCCACCCCCGGCCGGAAGCTTTGGCTCAAGATCCGATCGGCGGCCTCAAGGGAGCCGGCGTAGTGGCTTTGGGTGAAGTTTTTCAGTTCGCCGCGGTGCTGCAAAAAGAGCTGAACCAAAGCCGTCTGCCGTTCGCGCAGATTGTCCAGCCGGGTCAGTTCCGCCTGCGCCGTGCCCTGCAGCGTGAGCATCATCACCCGCGCGGGGGAGACGCGCTGCTCAAACGCCCCAAGGGCCGCCTCCAGCCGATCGTCCGCCGTTTGCAGCTCCCGCTCCAGACGCACGCTCAACTGCGCCGCCCCTTGATACGCCTGCAGGGACTCTTCGAGATTCTGCAAAGAGCGGTGGGCGGCCCCGATCGCCTCAAACCGCGCGCCAAAGAGCCCGATCGCGGCCTGCGCGTCGCTTGCCGCCTGGACTCTCTGCGCCTGCGCCGCCTCCAGACGGCTTTCGTTACCCTCGCTTAAGTAGGCGGCGCTTTGGCGGGCCATCTCCTGCGAAGCGGCGCTCAAACCCCCAAGCCGCACCGTGCCCGACGCCGTACCGGCCACACCGCTTAAAGAAAAGTGCCCCACCGCGCCCACCAGCAGCGTAAAGAGCAGCACCACCCCAAAGCTCGACCCCAGCTTGACCCATAACGGCAAATCTTTTAACCGCCCGATGAACGTCTGCATAACACCCTCTTTTCAAAAGCGGCGAAGGGTGTCAGAAAATTGCAACGATTTCATAACGATAAGCCAGTAAAATACGCGGCATAAACACAGGTAATGATGAAGCCAAAGGAAGTTCGTGAGCATTAAGGGTAAAAACATTCTTGTCGGCGTAATAATTGTGGTCGCGGTAGCGGTTGTGATTCTTTTTACCAACCTCAGGCTGATCGGCACGGAGGAGAGCTTTGTCGCTGCGGGAAATCTGGCGGCGGCGGCGGACACGAAGGCAACGCGCTGGGCGTTGAGCGTGCTGATTTTCGGGGCGGCGGCCTTTGTGGTGGCATCGTTGTGGATTATCGCCCGCAGCACGCTTAGACCCATGGGGGCGCTCACGGCGCTGGCGGCGGACCTGGCGGCGGGCGGCGGGGATTTGACCCGGCGGCTGAATCTGCAAACCCGCGATGAGATCAGCGAGGCTTCGGGGCATATCGACCGCTTTATCGGCACGATCGAAACCGTTGTGCGCGAAGCCAAAGCCGCCGCAAACGACAACGCTAAGCTGAGCCGGGAGGTTAGCCGGACCGTGGCCGACATCGGCCGGCGCATCGGCGAAGAGGCGGCTCTGATGCAAAAGGCCACCGCCTCGACCCAGCAGATCCGAAAGATTGTGGAGACCTCCTTGCAGGAGTCGGAGGAGACGCGCGCGCAGGTGGAATCCGCCCATCAAATGCTCGATAACGCCAAATCGGGCCTTAGCCGTATGCGCACGCTGGTGGCTCAAAGCGCCGATCGTCAAAACGGCCTAGCCGATCGGCTCAACCACCTCTCCAGCGACGCGCAGCAAGCCCGGCAGATTCTGACCGTGATCAGCGAAATTGCCGATCAAACCAATCTGCTCGCCCTCAATGCCGCGATCGAGGCGGCCCGGGCAGGGGAACACGGACGCGGTTTTGCCGTGGTGGCGGACGAAGTGCGCAAACTGGCCGAGCGCACCCAAAAGAGCCTGACCGAAATCAACGCCTCGCTGGGAACCATCCTGCAGGAGGTCGGGGATGTGAGCGAACAGATGAACGGCGGCGCGCGGGAGGTCGAGGCGCTGGTGGACGAATCGGCGGCGGCCCTTGAGGCGATCGAACGGACCGGGACCGTGATGCAAAACACCGTCGAAACGGTTTGCGACTTTGTGCGCGACTCCCAGGGCGTTTCCCAAAAGACCGATCAGATCGCCCAACTGGTCGAACAGGCCACCGCCCTCTCGCTGGCCAACGCCGACGGGATCAAGCAAACCGTCAACGCCGCCGATCGGCTGCAAAACGTGGGCGAACAGCTCAGCGCGAAGCTTTCGCGGTTCAAGGCTTAACATTCACTTAACAGTAGCTTAATACAAACTTAACTCAAGGGTTCTACACTTCGTCCGACTGCTTTTTGAAGGACTTAGATGCAACGGACTTTTGCGCTTTCGGTGGCTTTGGCCACCACCCTCTTTGCGACCGACTCCCTTGAACCCGTGACCGTCACCGCCTCTGGCGAAACCCTGCCGGGCAATCTGGCTCTGGAGCTGGCCAAGGACGAACCCGGCGTGGATATGCGCCGCACCACCGGCAAACCCCAAGAGATTACCATTCATGGCCTGGGCGGCGAAGATCTCTCCGTCACCGGCGAAGGGGCCGCCACCCACGGCGCCTGCCCCAACCGGATGGACCCGCCTCTGGCTCATATGAATACCGCAAAAATCGACGGTTACGAAATCACCAAAGGCCCCTACAACGTGCGCCAAATCGGCGTTCTCGGCGGCAGCGCCGAAGTGCGGTTCAAGCCCGTTCCCGCCCAGACGGTTTTTGAAGCCGAGGCGGGCGCGGCCAGTTACGATCGGCGCGATCTGTCGATCTACGGCGGCGGCGGCAACGGCACCTTCGGCATTGCCGCCGGGGTTCAGCGGAACGAATCGGGCGTTTATAAAGACGGCGACGGCAACTACGCCACCAATGACGCAACACCTGCCTACAAAGCGGGCATCGAAGACGAAAAAGCCTACGACAAACAGGGCGTTTTTGTGCAGGCGGGCTTTAAAGCCGGCGGCGTAAAAACCGCAGTCGAATACGACACCATCACCACCGATCACGCCCTTTTCCCCAACCGCCCCATGGACGAAACCCAAACCGATACCACCCAAACGGCCTTGACGATCGAGGGGGTTGAAGGCGCATTGGAAGGCTTGAAACTCAAAGCCTATCAAAACAACGTCGAACACGTGATGGATAACTACACCTTCCGCACCACCGCCGATGCGATGAAAACCGATGCCAAGGGCACAAGCACCGTTTCCGGTCTTCGCCTCTCAAAGAGTTTTGAACGAAACGGCAGGGGTTTTGAAGTAGGTCTTGAGCAGATGACCCGCGCATGGGAAATCGGCCGCTACGCCGCGCTGACCGGCGCGCTCAAATCCAACGGCCAGATGATTGATGCCCAAACGACATTGCTGGGTCTTTACGCCGTGGCCGAAATTCCCATGAAACAAGATTGCAAGCTGGAAGTCGGGTTACGCGCCGATAGCGTGGAGATCAAAGACAGCAACCCCAACGGCACCAATATGATCGAAGCGATCGGCAACAGCTACACCGACAGCATCGACGATACGCTGGTGGCCGCCTATATCAAACGCACGCAAACCTTCCAAAACGGCTGGAACTTTGTAGCCGGCCTGGGCACCGCCCAGCGGCCTTTGGCCCCCAACGAAGCCTATATCCAGCAGGCAAACGGCATGGGCACAATGCCCAGCGGCGTACAGGGCAACCCCGATCTTAAAAGCCCCTCCAACACCCAGATCGACCTAGGCGGCGACTTCAAGGGCGAAGCGCTCAGCTTCAAGGGCAATGTTTACTACGCCCTGCTCAAAGATTATGTCTATGAGACCAAGGTCAACACCAGCAACAAAACCTACACCAATATTGATGCCACCATGATGGGTTTGGATGTTTCCGCCCGTTACCGCATCAGCAACGAACTGAGCCTGAAGGCCATGGTCGCTTGGCAGCAGGCCGAAAAGGACAAGGCGGATAACGGCTCGAAAGATCTCGCGGGCATTCCCCCCTTGCGCGGCGGACTGCACGCGCTTTACGAAGCGGCCGGCTGGAAAGCCTCTTTAGAGCTGGAAGCTTCGGCTAAAGACAGCGATATCGACGAAAACCTGGGCGAAGTGGAGATGAAAAGCTACAGCGTGGTCAATCTGCGCGGCGAGATGACTGTGGCCAAGGGAGTCACTCTTCTGGCCGGCGTCGAGAATCTGTTTGACAAGGCCTATGCGCAATACAACGCCTACAGCCCCGATCCCATCAACGGCGCGGTCAGCGTCCTGCCCGAACCGGGCCGAACGCTATACGCTTCGGTGAAATACCGCTACTAAGTTAGCTGGAAATCCGCTCTCCGGCCTGGATCGCATCGACCAGCTGGCAGAGCGGATCATCCAGATTGTTGCACGGCGCATCCACCCCGGCGGCACTCACGGGCGCTTTGGCGTAGTTTTCGCTCACAAAGGCCCAATTGACCAAACTCCAAAAACTCTCCACATACTTAGGCCGCGCGTTGCGGTAATCAATGTAATAGGCGTGTTCCCACACATCGCAGGTCAAAAGCGGCGTGCGGCCGTGGCGCACGGGGGTATCGGCATTGCCGGTCGCTTCGATCAACAGCTTGCCGCCGCGATCGCGGCTTAACCACGCCCAGCCGGAACCGAACTGCTGGGTTGCCGCCTTGGAAAACTGCTCTTTAAAGCTCTCGATCGAACCAAAAGCGCTTTCGATCGCCGCTTTGAGTTCCGCCGAAGGCTCGCTCTTTTTGGGGCTCAGGCAGTGCCAATAAAAGGTGTGGTTAAACACCTGCGCGGCGTTGTTAAAGAGTCCGCCCTCGGCGGTGCGGATAATCTCGCCCAAACTCTTGCTTTCGTTGGGGGTGCCCGCAATCAGGTTGTTGAGGTTGGTCACGTAGGTTTGGTGGTGCTTGCCGTGGTGGTATTCGAGCGTTTCGGCGGAAATCACCGGCTCGAGGGCGGTTTTATCGTAGGGAAGTTTAGGCAGTTCAAAGGCCATGTCGGACTCCTTTAATTAAGTCCAAACACTATAACAAATTTACAAGGTAATGTTCTCGATCAGCTCCATTTCATTACCGCGCACCACCAGCGCGTCGATACAGAAGGGATCGTTGGACCGTTTGGCCTGCAACCACTGCTGCGCGGTCTGAATGACCCGGCGGATTTTGGCCGGGGTAAAGGCGTAGATGGGGTCAAAACTTTCACCGGATTTAACCTCCACAAAATGAATCACCCCCTCTTTGCGGGCCACAATATCCAGCTCCCCGCCCTTTCTAAGCCAGTTGCGATCGAGAATTTCGTAGCCCTGCGCCGCCAGCCACTGCGCCGCTTCGGCCTCGGCGGCAAAACCTTTACTCCGGCTCATTTCAAAATCCGTTGCATCATCGGGCTAGATTCCGCTAAAAAGCAGATCGATCGCGGCGATAATCCGGTCCCGATCGGACAGGGCCGAACCCACGGGCGCGCCAAGCGCGGCGGCCGGAATGGCGGCGAGCAGATGGGTTAAAAGAATAAACGGCGCGCCGTTAATCATAATCTGCGGATTAAGCGTTTTGATATTTTGACCGAGCCGATCGGGCGAAACCAACGGCGCTACGGCGCGGGTCGAGAGGCTTGAGAGCAGATCATCTTGCAGGTCAATCAGATACTCAACACCGTTGCCTGTGTTTTTATAAATATCGAACTGGGCCATTAAAAACTCCGCAGCCCGTCGCTCCACAGTCCATGATCGGCCATAAAGGCGTTTGCCGCCTCCAAGGCTTCACGGTTCTCATCCAGCCAGGCTTGCCGCTCTTGGCTTTTGAGCTTGGCCTCTAAGCTCTCTTCCAGCATTTTGGAAAGGTTAATATTTTGAGCCTTCGCCCGCTTGAGCAGATCGCTGCGAATGCTCAGATTCGCCGCCTGTTTTTTTGCCGTGTTTGCCATGCTAAACCTCAATGCGCATTAGATGCGCATATCATACCCTATTATTCCGGCTCTAAAGTCACCTTCACCGCCTTGTAACGCGGCGTCATCGTGATGCTGTCGCTTTCGTCGCCGAAGAGAAAGTTAATATGGCTGCGGGCGTGGTGAAAGGTGCAAAAAAGCGTACCTTTGCGAATGCCCTTGTCGGCACGCAGCCGCAGCGGGCGGCTTTGGCCGGTGGCGCTTTTCATCAAGTGCGGGCGGCTCAGGTCAAAACCCGCCGCATCTTCGGGGCTAATCAAAATCTCGTCCTCGTCGTATCGGCGGTTGAGTTTTTCGCACTCTTTGGTTTGCGCGGCGTTGTTGTAGTGCTCCAGCGTGCGGCCCGTGGTGAGCCAAAAACCGCTTTGCGCACTTTGCAACTCGGCCACATGGCCCCGTTTTTGCCAACCGCGAAAAACAAAACGCCCCAAGCCGTCTTCGGTGCGGAAATCCGTTTCATGCAGCCGCACGGTGCCGCCCTCAAAAATCGGCCACTGCATTCCGATCTGCGGCGCGTTTTCGAGCTTTTCGTAATCCGCCCCGGCAAAGTGGCCGGGCGCATCGCGGCGCAGATCGGCCCAGATTTCGCGGTGGGTTCGGTACGCCACCGGTTTGCCGATGCGGCGGGCAATTTCGGCGTACACCTCCCAGTCGTCGGGCAGGTTGCAGGGCATCATCGGTTTAGACAGGTGCAGCCGCCGCTCGGCATTGATATAAATGCCCTCCTTTTCGTAGGCGCTTTTCACCCCAAAGACAATGTCCGCTTTTTTGGCCACCTCCACGGGAAACAGCTCGTTCACACACAGCAGTTCCAGCTTTCCTAGCGCCCCGTGAACCTTGTGCAGATTGGCGTGCACATGGGCCAGATCTTCTCCCATATTAAACAGCGCCGTCATCTCGCCCGCGAGCATGGCTTCCATCATCTGCGGGGTCATCAGCCCCGTTTCGGCAGGCGCGGCGTAGCCGGGCAGGTAGTAGGGCAAACAGCCCATATCGCAAGCGCCCTGCACGTTATTTTGCCCCCGCAGCGGCATCAGTCCCGCCCCTTTTTTGCCCACATTCCCCGTCAGAAGCGCCAAGTGGGCGATCGCGCTGACCGCGTCGCTACCGTCGATATGCTCGCTGACGCCCAAACCCCACAAAATCAGACTGCGGTGTTTGGCGTATTGGCGGGCCACTTCGGGGATTGTTTCGGCCAGCGTTTCATAACCGGGCACGGTTTTAAAAAAGGCCGGATCGCTGTGCTTATCGGCCAGCAAGGCTGCTTTGTATTCGTCAAAATTCGCGGTGCGATCGCGCACAAAATCCGCGTTATAAAGCCCCTCCTCCACAATGACCCGCGCCATCATATTGAGTATGAGCAGATTGCTTTCGTAGGGAATTGTCAGTTCGTACCGCGCCGATTTGCTGAGCGTAATGCGCCGCACATCCATCACCGCCAGCGGCGTGCCGCCCCGGGCCGCTTCCAGCACCCGCTGCGCCACGATCGGGTGCGCTTCGGTCGTGTTCGAGCCAATCACCAGCAAAAATTCGGCGTCGAAAATATCGTCAAAGGGATTGGTGGCCGCCCCTTCCCCCACGGTGCGTTTGAGCCCCGCAAGGCTCGGCGCGTGGCAGATGCGCCCGCAGTTATCCACATGGGGCGTGCCGATGATTTCGCGGGCAAACTTCTGAAAAAAGTAGCCGTTTTCGCTCGACGTGCGCGCGCCGCCCACGCAACCCACGGTTTTGGGGCCGTGTTTTTGGATCAGCTCGTTCAGTTTCCATGCGGCCATATCGTAGGCAATATCGTAATCGCAGGCATAAAAGTCCACATCCAGTTCATGAAGCAGAAACAGCTTTGTCTGGATGGCTTCGGGGAAAGAAGCCCGGTTTTTTTCGACAAACCGCTTGCTTACGCGGGCTTCGCGGATGCGGTTAGGGGAAAAAAGAAACTGATACCCCAGCTTACCCTTCACGCACAATCGCCCCCGGGAAACCGCGCCGGACGGGTGCGCTTCCAGACGCTGCACAGTCTGGTTTTCCACCTCGGCGACGATATCGCATCCGGTGCCGCAGTAGGTGCAAACGCTCTGGATGAGTTCCATTTTTTAGGCCTCGATACGAATCATCACCGGCGGCGACTTCACAAAGCCCAGCCGCGAAATTTCATGGAGCGCCTCGATCAGGTCCACCTCTTTGGCCTCATGGGTGGACAAAAGCAGATTGGCAAACTCTTTTTTGACCCGCTTTTTGCGCTGCAGCACCGTTTCGATGGAGATGCGGTTTTTGGCCAGAATGGACGCCACCTGCGCCAGCACCCCCGCCACATCTTCGACCAGCACGCGGATGTAGTATTTGCTTTCGATATCGGTTTTGTCCGCCAGAACGAGGCCGTGTTCCATGGCATGTTTAAAGCCCAGCATCGGCATCGTCTCACCCCGCGCGATCGCCACCAGATCGGCAATCACCGAACTGGCTGTCGCTTCGCCCCCGGCGCCGGGTCCGAAGTAGAAGGTTTCGCCCACCTTGTCGCCCTTGACCGAAATGCCGTTCATCACGCCGTCCACCTTGGCGATCATGTGTTTTTTGGCAATCATGGCC
Source organism: Campylobacterales bacterium (assembly GCA_050251635.1). Lineage (GTDB taxonomy): Bacteria > Campylobacterota > Campylobacteria > Campylobacterales > SZUA-545 > JBFWML01. The sequence continues at coordinate 81,998 of JBFWML010000001.1, forward strand.
GGATGCACCCGCAGGCTGACTTTGCCGTCCACCTTTTTAGCGATCGCCAGACTTTTGATGGTGTAGCCAAACTCGCGGGCAAAGGCGATGTCGTCTTCGCTCAAATGGCCGATACCTTCGATCAAAATATCCTCGGGCTTCACATCGATGCCGTAGGCCAGACTGGCCAGAATCAGCAGCTTGTGCGCCGCGTCGAATCCGCCCACATCAAAGGTGGGATCGGCTTCGGCGTAACCCAGCGCCTGCGCCTCTTTAAGCACCTTGTCGAAGGGTTCGCGCTCTTCAAACATCTTGGTCAACATATAGTTGCAAGTGCCGTTGATAATGCCCCGGATCGACTCGATATGGTTGGCGCTGAGCCCGTCGCGCAGGGCACGGATAATGGGAATCCCCCCGGCCACGCTGGCTTCGTAGGCAAAGGGCAGATCCCCCGCCAGCACCTCCAGCTCGTAGCGGTGGTAGGCCAGCAGCGCTTTGTTGGCCGTGACAACCGCCTTTTTGTTTTTGAGCGCGGCGGTGACTACCTCGCGGGCCTCTTTAACGCCGCCCATCAGCTCGACGATCACATCCACTTCGGGGTCGTTCACCACCTCGCGCCAGTCGGTTGTGAGGGGAAAATCCACATCCCGTTTGCGCGCCGGGTTTTTGACCACGCCGCGCACGACTTTGATCTCTTTGCCCGATCGGGCGGTGATGATGTCGCGGTTTTTTTTGAGAATATCGGCCACGGCCTGACCTACCGTGCCCACCCCGACGATTGCGATTTTCAGCATTTAAACACCTCTAAAAAGTTGCGGGGATTTTACCCCAAAGGGGTTGAATGGGCTAAAGCAAAAAAACTTTACCATTACCCCATCTTTATCCCAAGGAACAACCATGTGGCTTCCCCAAAACGCCGATGCGATCGGTAAACTGATTTTACGCCTGAGCGTCGGCGGCATGATGCTACTGCACGGGCTGCACAAAATGACCCACGGCGTCGGCGGCATTATGGGCCTGTTTGCCTCCAAGGGCATCCCCGGCTTTTTTGCCTACTTTGCCTATGTGGGCGAGGTGATCGCCCCTATTTTGATTTTGATCGGCTTTTATACCCGCCTTTCGGCGCTGGTGCTCGGCGGCACAATCGTGGTGGCCATCCTCACCGCCCACGGGGGGGATATTTTCAGCCTGAACAGCCGCACGGGGGCGTGGGGGATCGAACTGCAGATGTTCTACGTCTTTGGCGCAGCAGCCATCTTCCTGCTGGGGGCCGGAAAATATTCGATGGATGCGAAAAAGGGGCGTTAAGCCCCCCATCCTTGACAACCAATATTCATACGATAATATGCCTATATTGAAAAAGGATTATCTATGCATATCGCCGTGAACGAGGCCATGAAAAATAGCGCGCTGATTAGCAACCCGGAAGAGGTGATCTATGTGGAAGATCGCCGCAAAAAGGCGATCAAAAGCATTATTATCCCCGCCCGCTTTGCGGCGTTGTTCGAAAAACAACTGGCAGAGGTGGAGTACCAACTTTGGCTTGAACGCAACAAAAAGGCCTTTGGGAAAGAGGCCGCCGAAGAGTTTGCACGGGTTGAAATCGCTGAAGATGTGGGAGAACGGTTGTGATCCGGCGCGGAGAAATTTACCTAGTGGATTTTGGCAAACGCTACCACAGCGAACTGGGCAAAATCCGTCCTGCCGTCGTAATGCAAAACGACTTTATCAACCGCGCCATTTCCGAAGAAAACACCGCCTTTAAAGGAGTGGTTGTTATGCCGCTGACCACACAGCTCACGGGCGGCGACTACCGCTTACGCATAGAGCCCCGCGGTCGGCTGGAAAAGGAGAGCGAAATTGTCGCCCACTGGGTTTGCACCGTTGATCTCTCGCGTTTTGATCTTGCTGGCGGTAAACTGGCAACCCTCGCTCTGGCAGAAATGGACAGATTAGTTGGGATGATGATGGGAGTTGTCGGCGCGACGTAACCCTTATACGCCTATAAAAGCTATATCAATAATTCTTTAACGCTAAAATCGACCAAAACATAACGGCCTTCTTCTGTTTGCACGTAAGAGATGTCTGAGCAACGGACAATCCCTTTAGACTTGAACTTTTCAACAACTCCTTGAAGCTCTGGTGGAATTCCCTTTACAAACCTGCCATTAATGCGCTCCATCTTGTATGCACAATCCAAATAGAACTCTTCAGAAACGTCCCTGCCTTCTTCGTTGATGATCTTTTCAACTGAAACCATTCCAAGAAATTTTGGAACGTTATTCAAGATTTCTGGCTCACTCATTGCTATCTCGTATGCCGAAACTTCATTCCTGAATGTTTCTCTTGCGATTTCGTCAGCTCTACCTTGCTTTCGGCGAAAAACCTTAATCGCATGCTCACCCTCAAAGAATACCACTCCATACGAGCCCTCATCACAGCGGGAACGATTCTGTGATTTTGTAAGCACCAAGGCATTTTTGTCAATCAAAACAAATTCCCCTGTTTATCCCTCGGAGCGGCCAGCTTAAGCACTTCGTAGGTTTTCACCGTGGCTACGCGGCCGCGCGCCGTGCGTTCCAGAAAGCCGTTGGCCAATAAAAAGGGTTCGATCACATCTTCGATCGTGCCGCCGTCTTCGCTCAGCGCCGCGCCCAGGGTGTTAAGCCCCAGCGGGCGGCCGCGCGCTTCGACCAGCAGGCTTAGGAGCCTGAGGTCCATTTCGTCAAAGCCGTGTTCGTTGACCCCCAGCGCATCCAGCGCCGCCTGGGCGCGGGGGTGGAGAATTTCGTTCTCCTCCTCCACCTCGGCAAAGTCGCGTACCCGGCGCAGCAGGCGCAGCGCGATACGCGGCGTGCCCCGTGAACGCACCGCGATTTCGCGGGCCGCTTCGGCACGGATCGGTTTGCCCAGCTTATCCGCCGCGCGGGAGGCGATCTGGCTGAGCTCTTCGGGGGTGTAAAACTGCATCCTGAAATGCACGCCGAAGCGGTCGCGCAAAGGGTTGCTGATCATCCCCGCCCGCGTCGTCGCGCCAATGAGCGTAAAGCGGGGCAGATCGATCTTCACCGTCTGCGCCGCCGGGCCGCTGCCGATGATAATATCGAGCCGAAAATCCTCCATGGCGGGGTAAAGCACCTCTTCAATAGCGGAACTGAGGCGGTGAATTTCGTCGATAAAGAGAATATCCCCCTCGCTCAGGTTGGTTAAAATGGCGGCCAAATCACCGCTTTTTTCGATCATCGGCCCGGCGGTGACTTTGATGTTCGCGCCCATTTCGCGGGCAATCAGATAGGCCAGCGTCGTTTTGCCCAATCCCGGAGGGCCAAAAAACAGCAGGTGATCGAGCGGTTCGCCCCGTTTGCGCGCCGCGTCGATAAACACCCTCAAGTTGCCCTTAATGGCGCTTTGCCCGATATAGTCGTCCCATGCACTCGGACGCAGCCCCGCATCCTCGGCGCTGTCGAAGGTGATCTTTTCGACTTCGACAATCCGCTCCATAGCCGCCTTTAAGCCTGAAATAGCGATCATTTTAGCAGAACGCGGTTAACGGCCGCCGAAAGTAAAGGATTTGTCATGGAAAACTCAAAAGCACTCACCAAAGCAACCCAGAAAAAAATCGACGAAATCTCCAAAAGCCTCGATCTGGCCCAAAGCGGCCGCACGGTTTTGCAGCTGGCGGCCACAGACGATCCCAATAAAAAGACGCTGGAACTTTTAAGCGGCGAGTGGGATACGGGCAAGCCGTGGTTTGTGGTGGACGAAAAGGGCGAGGTTCACGCGCTCACCTCCGTAGAGTCCTTTATGCACTTTATCCACACGATGCAGCACGCCTCCAACGAGAACTTCAGCCTCAAACTGGAAAAGGCGATCTGGAAACACTTCCCCGTCGATTTTCACGATGTGTGGGTCGTCGCCATGGGCGAACTGGAAAGCCGCTTGGCTAAAAACCGGGACAGCCGGATTTTAGAGGTCGATATCGAATCGCTCATCGATCGCATTCACCGCGAACACCCCAACCTCTTTTACCACCTCAAGGAAGAAGCGCTAGAGCAGGAAAGCCCCAGCCGCAAGCACTAAAGCGGTTTCGCTGCGCAGCACCAGATTGGAGGCCACGCCGTAGCGGGGCAGCTCTTTAAACCGCGCGTAATCGGCGGGGCCGAAACCCCCCTCGGGGCCGATAATCAGCACCGTTTTTTCATCCAGTGCCCCGCTTAAGGGTTCACCGCCAAAATCCAGCAACGCCGCGTGGGGATTGGCCGCCAGAAAATCGCCGCATTCGGCCATTTCGATCGCCAGCGGGCGGCTGCGGCCGCACTGTTCGCAGGAGGCGGCCAAGATCCTTGCCATCCGATCGAAATCGAACCGGAAACTGCGCTGACTTTTCTCGCACCACAACAGCGTCAATCTGCCAAGCCCCAGTTCGTTGAGAAACGGCAACGCTTTTTCGACGGTTTTGGGGTCCACCGCACACCACGCCAAATGGGTGTTTTTGGGCGGCAGCACCGCTTCAAGGCGGCTTTCAAGCCGTGTTAAAACCGCATCGCGGCGGCCAAAACTTTCCAAACGGTATTCGTGCAGCAGATCATCTTGAAGGGTGCGCAGAAAAAGAGTTTCGCCCTCGCGCAGACGCAGGGCTTTAAGGTGGGTCAGCGCGTCACCCGCAAGGGTCAGCGTTGCCAACCCCGCCTCGGGGTGAAACAAAAAGCGCATCAGTTGCCCGAAGGCAGCTCCAGCGCAGCCAGCCGCGTTACGCCCAGTTGCGCGCTGTCGGCCACGTAGTCCAGATCGGTTCTAAGCCGCTGCGCGTAGGCGACGAAGGTGTCGAGCTCCTTGCCCTTGAGCCCCTGCTGCTTAACGCTCTTGAGCGCCAGCGGATTGGTGGTGCGGCCCGCCTTGCGCACTTCAAAATGCAGATGCGGCCCCGTTACCAGTCCCGATCCGCCCAGATAGCCGACCACCTGCCCCTGCTTTACTTTACTGCCCTGTCCGATGCGCGCAAAACTTTTTAGGTGCGCATAGCGGGTTTCCCAGCCGTTTTTGTGCTGTACGACGACCAACCGGCCATAGCCTTTATCGCAGCCGTTTTGGCAGCCGCGAAAGCGCACGACGCCGTCGGCGACGCTTTTAACCGGCGCGCCCACGGGGGCGACAAAATCGGTGCCCAGATGGGGCCGCACATAGCCCAGCACCGGATGGCTGCGGCCCGAGGGCTGATAACCGGAACTGATACGGCGAAAATCCAGCGGGTATTTCAAAAACATCCCCGCCAGCGGGCGGCCCTTTTCGTCGTAATAGCCTTCGTCCTCTTCGCGGTAAAAGGCGTAGTGGCGCTTCTTGTTGGTCTCCACAAAGGCCGATTTCACGTTGACCGTGCCCCAGGTTTTACCCAGGCGGATTTTGCGCTCGTAGATGACGCTGACCTGATCGCCCTTGCGAAAATCGCGGCGAAAATCGATGCGATCGTCAAAAATGCTCGAAAGCTCCGTGGCAACGCGGCTGTTTCCGGTCATCTTCTGCAAGTCGATCAGAAGGGAGTTTTCGATGGTAAAGGTGAGGGTTTCGGCCACGCTCTGATAGCGGATGGGCACCAGCTCGACCGCGTATTGTCCGGCCGTTTTTTCGTAGAGCGAAATCTGAATCTCTTCGCTGATGGGAATGAGCGACTGAATCAGCCTGCCGCTCTCTTCGTCGCGCTGCTCGAAGTAGGCGGTGTGGGCAAAAATGGTGCGCACCGCGCCGCTCTCCTCTTCGCCCAGTTCGGTCAGCAGCACGGTGGGAATATTGTTTTTTACGAGGTAGTCAAAAAAGGTGAGATTAACGGGCCAGATTTTCTCTTCGACGGGGTGGCTCCAAAGCAGCGCGGTCAGCGAAAAAAGCAGAAAAAGATGTCGAAACAAAGCAAACTCCCGTAAAAACTGCATACGAAAAATCGGACAATGCTACAGAAATCAAAATTCAATTTAGTTTAAGGCGTCATTTCGCGTCAGGGGCACATGGTACAATTGCGCCCAAATTATATTAAGGATCGCAGGCTGAGACGTTTAGGGGCCCTTATTCTCACCCTTGTTTGGTTAAGCGGGTGCGCAGGGCCAAAACCCAAACTCGTTGACGGCGTAAAATCCTGCGAAGCGCTGCTCTACGAAGCCGAAACGATCGGGTTTACGCTGGAGCGCACCGCCGAAGCCGCCGAAGAGGCGCGCAACCGGGAGGTGCCGCTGCATATTTTTGTCATCGCCATCGGAACCGCCGTCAGCGTGCAGCCCTATATGCTTTCGGGCGAATATTTTTATGTCGGGCCCGCCGCGACGATCGCCTATTACAACTACTACGCCAAGCCCCCCGAAGTGCTTGAGCGTTACGACTATCTCAGCGAACGCCGCGAGGTTCTGGCTAGATTAATTGAGGAAAAAGCGTGCAACACAACAAAGAAACCCTAAGTTTTTTGATCAACTTTCTTGAGAGCGAGCCGGTCGAAACAAGCCTGCTCTTTTCGCAGCTCAAATGTACCCCCGAAGAGGCGCAACTGCTCAAATACATGACCCGCGAATACCTCGAGGGCAACGCCGATATGAGCGTTTTCGATCTGCTGGTGGCGGTGTACAAAAAAGAGGGGCTGGGCTATGTGCACCACATCCAAAAGGTGCGCAACCTCATCGATCTGGGTTGGGTGATTCTCAACTCCTTTCACCATGTCAAAACCTCGGAACTGAGCCTTTTGGACCTGCTGCACCACAGCATCAGCCTTTCAAGCACGCTTTTAAAACTGCTTGAAGACGGCAATCTGGATCTGATTTTGCCGGAGATCAAGCCCTACGAAGATCACCTCGAATATCTCCAAGAGGAGTTTCTGCGCATCGATCTCTACCGCAAACTGGCGGTCATCCGGCAAAGCTACGATCAATCCTCGCCCAGTTTCAAGCGCGTCAAAACCCGCCTGGCCATGCTGGAAAACCAGATCAAAGAGCGCATCCGGGTTTCCAAAGAGACCCCCAAGCTGGAAAAGTATTTCAAAGAACACCACCTCGACGAAAAAGAGCGGCTGATCTTTCTGGCGCTTCTCAAAGAGGAGTATTCGGGCACCGACGAAAACCTGCGGGATATGAATACGCTGATTGATCTCATCAGCTTCGACGACTACGAAAAGATCAAAAACCGCAGCCTCTTAGAAGAAAACGCGCCGCTGATCGAGAAGGGCGTGATCGACTATGACGAAGTGCTCACCCCCTTTGGCGGCATCAGCCGATCGTTTTTTATCACCGAAGAGGTCTTAAAAGAGATTATCCACCCCAAAAAGAAAAAGCCGCAGAAAATCCGCTTGGAGGCTTTGATCAAAGAGCAGGAGATTTTTGAACTGCTCGAACCCAAAACCACGCTGGACGACGTGGTGCTGCACCCGGCTACCCGCGAAATGCTCGACGGTGTTTTGCGCCAGATGGATCGCACCGTGGCCGCGCGGCTTAAGGAGTGGGGCATCAAAGACAAAAAGGGCGTGATCGACGCGCGGATCATCTTTCACGGTCATCCCGGCACGGGCAAAACGCTGACCGCGCTGAGTATCGCCAAAACCCTCAAACGGCAGGTGATCAGCTTTGACTGTTCGAAGATTTTGTCCATGTATGTGGGCGAAAGCGAAAAGAACGTCCGCAAGATTTTCGACAGCTACAAAGAGATTGTCGCCAAGACCAAAAACGAGCCGATTTTATTGCTCAACGAAGCCGATCAGTTCCTCTCAGGCCGCACCAGCGGGCCCGGCGGCGGGGCGGAAAAAATGCACAACCAGATGCAAAACATTTTTTTAGAGCAGATCGAGCGGTTCGAAGGGATTTTGATCGCCACGACCAACCTGCTGGAAAATATCGATCCGGCCTTTTCCCGCCGCTTCGATTACAAGATCAAGTTCGAAAAACCGAGCGACAAGCAGCGTCTGGAAATCTGGAAAAAGCTGATGCCCAAAAACGCGCCGCTGGATAAGGATGTCAATCTGGAAACGCTGGCCAAACACCCCCTGACCGGCGGGCAGATTCAACTGGTGATCAAAAACGCCGCCACGCTGGTTGCCGCGCAGGAAAAGCCGCTCTTTACCGCCGAAATCTTCGCGGGCGTCATCCGCAAAGAGCTCAGCGGCGCCTTCGGGGATGAAAAATCGATGGGATTTCTGGCCTGATGCTCGGCAACATCATCGCGTGGATTGTCGAAACGGTGGGGGCGCTGGGCTACTGGGGCATCGTGTTTATGATGTTTCTGGAGAGCAGCTTTTTTCCCTTTCCCTCCGAAGTGGTGATGATCCCGGCGGGCTATCTGGCCAGCAAGGGGGAAATGAACCTCTATCTGGCGATCGGCTGCGGCATTGCGGGCAGCCTGCTGGGCGCGCTGTTTAACTACTATCTGGCCGTCACGCTGGGCCGCAAAGCGCTGCTGCGCTGGGGCCACTACGTTTTTTTCACCGAAGAGACGATGCGCAAGGTCGAAACCTACTTTGAGCGCCACGGCCATATCTCCACCTTTACCGGACGGCTCATTCCCGTGGTGCGCCAGTATGTCTCCCTGCCCGCGGGACTGGCGCGGATGAACCTGATGCTTTTTAGCCTTTTTACCGCTCTGGGCGCGGGTATCTGGATGATTGTGCTGACCCTGCTGGGCTATTTTATCGGCGAAAACGAAGCGCTCATCAAACCCTATCTGCACGGCGCGCTGGCCATCACCCTGATTGCCGTGGCGGTGCTGGTGATGCTCTATCTGCTTTTTCAACGGCACAAACGGCGGGAGCTGCCCTGATGTTTACGATCAAGCGCCTTTGTATCACGCACGAAGGACGCAATCTGGTCGATCTGTCGCTGGCGATCGACGGCGCGACGGGCCTGGTGGGCGCCAGCGGCAGCGGCAAAAGTTTGACGCTCAAGGCGCTGCTGGGGCTGTTGCCCTCCAGTATGCGCGCCACGCTGCAGACGGATGCGCCCTTTGAGCCGGTGCGCGGTCAAAGCGTGGGTTTCGTGCCCCAGAATCCCTTTACGGCACTCAGCCCCATGAGCCCTATCGGCACCCAGTTTCATGCGGCCAAAACGCGGGCGATCGCCCTTTTGGAGCGGGTGGGGCTAGGGGCTTGGACATTGAACCGTTTTGCGGCGGAGCTTTCGGGCGGACAGCTGCAGCGGGCGATTATCGCCATGGCGCTGGCTCAAAATCCCCGTTTGCTGCTGCTGGACGAACCGACCACGGCGCTTGATAGCGAAAGCAAAGAGAGCGTTCTGGCGCTGCTTCGCCAAATCCGCGCCGAAGAGGGGGTTTTGATGCTCTTTGTCGCCCACGATATGGCCGCCGTCGCCGGCGTGTGCGATCGCGTCTGCGTGATCGATGCGGGCCGCATCGTGGAATCGGGCGCGTTAAATCAGGTGCTGCAAAACCCCGCGCAGCCCTACACGCGCCAACTGATCGAATCGAATTTCGCCTACCGGGAGTGGAGGAGTTAATATGCAACGGTTTTTACGCTGGCTGGGTCTGGCCATTCTCTCGGGCGCGGTGCTGGTGGCTTTGCTGGCCGCCTTTTATCTGGTGCGCGCGCTCAGCATCGACACCGATCCGCTCATCTACTACAATCCGCCGCAAACCACGCAGTTTTACGACCGCAACGGCGAACTGGTGGCCAACCTTTTTGCCGACGAACACCGGCTCTATGTGCCCTTCGACAAAATCCCCTCAAGACTGGTCGAAGCGCTGGTGGCCATTGAGGATACGAGCTTTTTTGAGCATGACGGCCTGAACTTTGAAGCAATTTTTCGCGCCGCCTACCGGGTGGCCATGGCGGGCCGCGCCGTCGAAGGGGCCAGCACCGTGACGCAACAGCTGGTGAAAAACCTGCTCCTAACCCGCGATAAAACCATCGATCGCAAGCTCAAAGAGGCGATTCTTTCGCTGCGCATCGAGATGCAGCTGGGCAAAGAGCAGATTCTGGAGCGCTACTTCAACGCCATCTACTTCGGCCACGGCTACTACGGCATCCGCACCGCGGCGCTGGGCTATTTCCGCAAAAACCTCGACGAGCTGACGCTAAAGGAGATGGCGATGCTGGCGGGACTGCCCCGCGCGCCCAGCTTCTACGACCCGACCAAACATTTCAAGATGTCCCTCACCCGCGGCAATCTGGTGCTGGACCGGATGTTTCATTTAGGCTGGATCAGCGAAGCCGAATACCGCGAAGGGTTGCTGGAAATTCCCGTCGTTTACGACGACACGCTCACAAGAAACCGCGCGCCCTATGCGATCGACGCCATCGTCAGTCAGCTCAGCGCCGACTTTCCCGACCTGAAAAACGGCGGTTATATCGTAAAAACCACGCTGGATATGTCGGTGCAAGCCACGGCGGAAACGGCGCTTAAACAGGGCTATCAGACCAACCGCGACCGGGTTGAGAAGTTCTACCGCGACGAAACCGCCCGCTACAACCGGCTAAAGGCTGATCACAACGCCAGCGATCCCAAACAGGCCGAAGATCTGGCCAAGCTGGAAAAGAGCCTGCAAGGGCTGTTGACGGTGACCGAAAACAACGAAACCAACGCCACAACGATCGTTTACGCCTTGAACGAGCCGGTTTTCGCCGCCAAGCTCGAACAGCTCAACGGCGCCATGATCACGCTCGATCAGCAAACGGGCGATCTGCTGGCGCTGGTGGGCGGCGTGGACTACACCAAGAGCGTCTTTAACCGCGCCGTGCAGTCGCGCCGCCAGCTGGGCAGCTCCTTTAAACCTTTTATCTATCTGGCCGCCTTCGATCTGGGCTACTCCCCCGCATCCCCCATCGCCGATATTTCGCGCACCTACAAGTTCACGACCGAAGACGAAGAAGAGAAGGTGTGGCGGCCCACCAACTACGAAGATAACTTCCTGGGACTGATGACCGCCCGCGACGCGGTGGTTAACTCCCGCAACCTCGCCACCATCAACCTGATCGGCTCCGTGGGTATTCAGGTGCTGTTTGACAAACTCACCGCCTATTCGCACATCCAGCTCCCCTACGACATGGCGATCGCTCTGGGCGCGCACAGCATGACGCTTCTGGAGTTCTCCGAATATCTAAGCATTATTTCCAACTACGGCGGCCGGGTTAAGCCCCGCGTGGCCACGCAGGTGATCGACCGCTTTGGCCACAGCCGCTACTACGAAAGCGTCACCGAGCAGGTCACGCCGCCCGAGCAGGCCTATTTGATGATTGACGTGCTCAAAGACGCCGTCAACCGCGGCACGGGCCGGCGCGCGCGCGTCAACGGCATTGACGTGGCGGGCAAAACCGGCACCACCAACGACTACCGCGACGCGTGGTTTATGGGCTTTACCCCCACCACGCAAACCATCGTCTGGTTCGGCAACGACGACAACACCCCCGTTTCGGGCCACGCCACCGGCGGCGGTTTCGCGGCTCCGGTCTTTGCCAGCTACTACAAAGAGCTGCTCAAAATCCGGCCCGAACTCAAGCGCCGCTTCGACAAACCCGAAGGAGTGCGCGAAATCAACATCGGCGGCGGACGCAAGGAGATCTTCACCGATATCTCCAAACCTCCCAGAGATCTGACCAGCCCCGCCGCGCCGCAGGGGGGGGAGATACTCTTTTAACGGAAGGCGATTTGCAGGGGTTTTTGCTAGCCGGCTATTTTGGTTGGCCGAGCCTGCAACGATAGTCCCAGAGCCGTCATAATTTTGACAACCGTGTCCATACGGGGCTTGGCTCCCTCGCGCAGGGACTTATAGATGCTTTCGCGGCCCAGGCCGGAGTCTTTTGCAATTTGAGCAATCCCGCGTGCTTTGGCTATATGGCCCAATGCACGGATAAATTCTTCGCTGTCTCCATCGGCCAGCACTTGGTTGAGATATTCCGCCTGCATGGCTTCGTCTTCGAGCTCTTGGCTCATATCGAAGGGAATCAATTTCATTTCAGCTCCTTCGCCATTGCTTTGGCTTTCTTGATGTCTTTTTCTTGCGTACTTTTATCGCCGCCGGCCAGCAAAACCACAATCTCTTCTCCTCGGATAGTGTAATAGAGCCGGTATCCGGGCCCTAGAAAGATACGCATCTCACTCACCCCGCCACCTATGGCGGCATGATCGCCAAAATTCCCCTGCTCGACTCGTTCAAGCCGGCGAACAATTGCGGCGCGAGTCTTAATATCTTTGAGGCCGGCCTGCCATTTGGCGAAAGATTCCGTTTTGTAGATTTTGAACATGGGGGTATTGTATCCAAATGAATACAACAAGAAAAGGGTTGACAGCCTAAGTTGTTTCCATAACCCGCCAAAGATTCGTGGCCAAGTATGCACACAAAAAGCGACTGCGGCGACACCGCCATTGCAGGATGCCATCACCTGCGCGTCCGCGCCGATCGACACCGTGCCGCCGGGGGTTGCAAAGCTGCCCTGCCCGCTTTGGGCAAAGTTACCCGCCGCGTTGGTATTGGCCTGAAGAGTGGCGTTGGCGACGTTGATGTTTTGTTGAGCGACCTGTTGTTGCCCTCCGCCTTCGCCGCCGCCGGCAAAGTGTTGGTAGGCTCCATAAAGCGCGCCGCCGATCGCGCCGAAGGCCGCGCCTTTGGGGCCTGCAACCATGCCCATCATCCCGCCGTTCATGGCTCCTTCGGCCATGCTGCCCCAAAGAGAGTCCCCCTCTTGCCCGTCGCCGGCAAACGCATTGGTGGCAAAACTAACGGCGGTCGTAGCCAAAGCGGCTTTGCCCATTCTTCTGGCCCGTTTGCTTTGGTTTTTTTCACCATCTGTGTTATTATTATTCTCAACGCCGGAACCGTTCCGGCCATCTTGATTAGGAGGTGTCCTATGGGTGGTGCTATCACCTTTACTTTGATCGGTATCTTGTTGGCCTTTGTTGTTGCTGTTGTGCAAGGTTTCTTCGGTGCCATGATCAAGGACATTCGGGGCAAGTAGCCTTTTTGCCCCGCCCCACATATTTGCACCCGTTTCCTTTCCCCTCTCCAACGCACTCACCTTCCGCTGCCGGGTCTTCTCCTCGGCATTATCGTATTTATCCCACTGTTCAGCCAGCGCTTGATCGCTGGCTGATTTGTATTGGCCGTAGGCGTTGCGTTCGGGTTTGGGGGCTGAGGGTTTTTCGATCTCTTTGCCGTCTGCGCCTACGCGGTAGGATTCGCTGACGCTTCCACCGGGGATTCCTTTGGCTATGTTGTAGCCCCCGTAGGCAAACACTCCCGTACCGGCAACCATAGCCCCCACCTCTCCCATCGACCATCGACCCGCCCCGGCTACGGCGCTCATCGGATCGGTTTGAATGCCGTCTTTGTAGTGGATGGCGTGATCGGTCTTGTGGCTGTTGTCGTTGTTGTAGCTGCTGCCGGTTTTGATGGAGCTGGAATTGTCGATCTGGTGAATACGGGCGTGCCCGTCGCTACCGAGCGAAGCATCAACCCGCGATCCGCCGATCACCATCGAGTGCATACTCATCTTGTTACCGATAGACATCTGCTGAAGCCAACCCGCAAAGTCCGCGCCGGATTTGATGCTGCCGTCCTCGTTGAACATCCCCGAATCAACCAGCTGCGCTCCTGCCTCCCTGAGCGCCGCCCTCTCTTTCGCGTTTAGGTTGCCAGACTGCACTTGGGCTTTGAATTGATCGGGCCGGTAGCCTAGTTGTGAGGCGGCTTGGCTAACTACATACTCTTCAGCCAGGCTTTGTGCTGCCCCTTGGCTAAATGCGCCCTTCTCCATATTGCCCTTGGGAAAATGGGGACAGGCAACTTTTAACCTCTTCCATAACAATAGATTCTTCTTCCATTCTTCTTCCATGCCCAAAGTTTTTGCTACAATAGTTCCTACTTTAGTGGGAAGGAATCAAATGCTTACCGTCGGCATCAAAGAGCTCAAAGACAATCCAGCTATTTTGACCCGCTCCCTTGAGGCGCACGATATTTCGCTGTTGACCAAGCGGGGCTCGCCCATCGGACTGGCGTTGCCGTGGGATGATGCGATTTTTGCCAACGGGTATAAGGAAACGCTGGCCGTCAACGCTTACAAGGCGGGGCTTTTAACCCTTTCGCAGTTGGCGCGCACATTGGGAAAAAGCTTGGAAGAAACGCTGGATTTAACCGCGCAACTGGGGATTTTATTGATCGACCACGATGCGGCGGAAACCGATCGCGAAATCGAGGCGGCGCGGACGATTGCCGGTGAATAAACAGGCCATTATCAGCGACGCAACGACGCTGATTGTGCTTTCCCGGCTTGAACGCTTCGATCTGCTGGCCAATCTTTTTGAACAGGTTCTGATCCCGCAGTCGGTTTATGATGAAATTTCCGCCAAACCCTTTGACCTGCCCGATCGAGTCCGCATTCAACCCGATCCCGATTCACCGCTTCAGCAAACCCTGCAAACCCTTTTAGACCCCGGCGAAAGCGCGGCGATCGCCCTAGCCAAGAAAAAGAGTTTACGGCTGATTATTGACGAAAAGAAGGGCCGTATGTGGGCTAGGCAGGTGGGTGTGGAGATTATCGGTTTTGTGGGTATTTTGCTGGCCAATATTTACGCTAAGCGCATCACCGCCGAAGAGGGGGGCGCTTTGCCAAGCCGTGCCCAGCAGGCGGGCATGCGAATCTCCGAGGCCGTTATAGAACAGTTTTACGCTTCATTGCCGCATCCTTAGAATGGAATAATCTTTGCTTTGTCTAGTCAGCTTTTCCCAAAGGAGACGGTGTGGCGTTTTTGAACTCGTTTGACATCAGCGGTTACGGTCTTTCGGCCCAGCGCTTTCGTCTCAACCTGATCAGCACCAACATCGCCAACGCCAACACGACCCGCACCGACGAGGGCGGGCCGTACCGCCGCCAGAGCGTCGTTTACCGCGCGGTCAATTTCGATCAGCATCTCAATGCCCAGCTGGCCAAAAACACCGAGTCCCTCGGCTACGAAGACCCGCTTGATGAAGAGCTCGGTTACGAACACCGCGTCAACCCCGCCGTAATGGGCGTGATTGTCGATAAGGTGGTGCGGGATGACACAACGCCGAAAATGCGCTATGATCCCACCCATCCCGATGCGAACAAAGAGGGTTATGTCGCCTACCCCAACGTTAACCCGGTGGTGGAGATGGCCGATATGATCGAAGCGTCCCGCGCGTATCAGGCCAACGTTTCGGCCTTCCAAAGCGCCAAGACCATGGCCAACAGCGCCATCGACATGATGCGCGCTTGATTTTTAGGAGCAGTTTGTGGCAGACCTTTTGAATAAAATCGGCGAGATTCTCCCCAGAGAACTCGAAAAGAGCAGTTCCGGCCGCGCGATCGAGAGCGGCGAAACCTCCTTTGCCGATCTGCTCAAAAACTCCTTTGAACAAACCAACCAGCTTCAAGAACAGGGCGAACGCGCCGCAACCGACATCGCCACCGGTCAGGTTAAAGACCTCCACCAGGCGGCGATCGCGCTGGGCAAAGCCGAGAGCAGTATGAAACTGATGCTGGAGATCCGCAACAAGGCCATCAGCGCCTACAAAGAGATTCTCCGCACCCAAATGTAACCGCCCGATGGAAAAAACGGGTAAAGTTCTTGCAATCTTCCTTCTGATTGTCTGCTTTTTTGTCATCTTTCTTTCGGGCGTCGTGAGCACCATCGGTCAAAAAAACTACGCTCGAAGCTACTTTAAAGAGGAGCGCCAAGAGGCTCTGCGCGGCAGCATCATTACCGCCGACGGATTAACGCTGGCCCAAAGCTCACGCCGCTGGCAGGTGGTCTTTGACAGCCGCCATATCGAAGAGCACAAAAAACCCCTCATGGCCCGGCTGCTGGGCTTGTATATGGACCGCGACGAGGCGGAGATTTTGGATCTGCTCAGCCGCGGCGGACGGGTAATGCTGCAAAAAGACCTCACCACCCGGGAGGCCAAGAACCTTCAACACCTCTCCGTGCAGCTTGATCGCATGGGGGTTTTTAAAACCTTCCAGCAAAACGGCAACGCCCTGCGCTTCGGACTGGAAATTGCGCCGCTAACCCCGCCCGCGCGGCTTTATCCCTATGGCGATCTGGCCCAACCGGTGCTGGGCTACGTGCAAAAACAAAACGGCGGCGAAGGCCAGATGGGACTGGAGCGCTACTATCAGGCCCCCATCGACGGCAAAGAGCCGGGGGTTTTGCGCGCGCTTAGAGACGCGGGCGGCAACCTGATTTACAACAACAAACTCACCCACACCCGCCCCCGCCACGGCGACGGCCTCGCCCTCTCGCTCAACGCCCGCCTGCAGTACGATCTCGAACAGGCCCTCGATCGGCAGCAGCAGCGTTTTGAAGCGGGGGAGATTATTGTGGGCGTGATGGAAAGCCGCACGGGGCGGCTGGTGGCGCTGGCCTCCTCCAACCGCTACGACGCGGAGCTGATCACCCAGGAGACCCTGCCCCACACACGCATGAACGCCGTTCAATACCCCTTCGAGCCGGGGTCGGTAATGAAGCCTTTTATCGTGGCGCTGCTCTTTGAAGAGGGGACGGCGGGACAGTACGATCTGGTGCGCGGCTACAACGGACGCCTCAAGATCGGCAGCGAAACCGTGACCGACACCGTGCCCAAGGAGTGGTTTAGCGTCGAGGATGTCATTGTCTATTCCAGCAACGTCGGCATTACCCAGCTGGCCCTAAACCTCAGCCCCTACAAGCTGCACGACGGCCTCAACAGCTTTGGCTTTTCGCGCCAAAGCGGCATCGATCTGCCCTACGAAGCGGTGGGCGAGCTGCCGGGTTTGCACCGCTACCGCACCGACATCTACCGCGCCACCACCGGCTACGGCTACGGTCTGCGCGTCACTTTTATGCAGCTGCTTAAAGCCTACAACGTCTTTAACAACAGCGGCCACATGGTCACCCCCCATCTGGCGGACAAACTCAGCGGAACCGACGCGGCGGCGGCTCTGCCTTCGCTGCAAAGCACCCGCGTCGTCGGCGAGGCGACGGCGATGAAGCTGCTGCAGATTCTACGCAAAACCGTCACCAAGGGCACGGGCCGCGAAGCCGACGTCGAAGGGCTGTTTATCGCGGGCAAAACCGGCACCGCGCATATTGCCCGCGCCGGAAGCTACAAAAACGACTACCACAGCACCTTTTTCGGCTTTGCCAACGATGCCGAAAGCCGCTACACGATCGGGGTCTTGTTTATCGATCCCAGACAGGGCCATTTGGCGGGTAAAACCACCGCGCCGGCCTTCCGCGAGACGGTCAACCTGCTGGTTAAACACGGGCTTCTCAAGCCGGAGTGAGTTAAACTTTCGCCCATGGCAAGGCATTTAACCACCACCCAAGACCTCACCAACGACGAAATCGAGGCGATCTTCGCCGAAGCGGCGGGCTATACGGGCGATCAGACCAGCCAAAAGCTGCGCGGCAAACTGATCATCAACATCTTTTTCGAAAACTCCACCCGCACCCGCAGCAGTTTCGAAGTGGCCGCACGCCGCTTGGGGGCGGAGGTGGTCAGTCTGGATGTAGCCACCAGCTCCGAAGCCAAGGGCGAAACGCTCCACGACACCGCCGCCAACCTCGACGCGATGGGCGCCAGCGCCATCGTCGTGCGCCACAAAAACGCCGGGGTGCCTAAAATCCTGTCGCGTTACGTGGGGGCCAGCATTATCAACGGCGGCGACGGCGCCCACGCCCACCCCACTCAGGCGCTGCTCGATCTCTTCACCCTGCGCCAGTCGCTGGGCGATGTGCGGGGCAAAAAGATCGCCATCGTCGGCGATATTAAAAGCTCCCGCGTCGCCAACAGCAATATCGAACTGCTGCGCCGTTTCGGCATGGAGGTCATTTTGGTCGCGCCGCCCCAGTTCCTGCCCAAGCGGCCCGAACTGCGCGCCACCTGGAATCTGCGCGAAGCGATCGGCGAGGTCGATGCGATTATGGCGCTGCGCACCCAGACCGAACGGCACGATCGCCCCATTTACGCCAGCCTCTCCGACTACGCCGCCAACTTCAAAGTGACCAAAGAGCTGCTGGGGGACAAAAACATCGTCGTGCTCCACCCCGGCCCCGTTCACCGCAACGTCGATCTCGACGACGCGGTACTCTCCGATCCGCGTTGCTTAGTGCTGAAACAGGTGCGCAACGGCGTGGCGGTGCGGATGGCGGTTTTGAGCAAATTTGTTCTGGGCTGATCTCAATCGCTTCGGCCAAGAGGGCCGCCCCTGCCTGTTTGTCATCAGCTACGACAAAACAGAGGGCGCGGTTTTCCCGCTGGAAAATCTGCCGCCCTTTATCGACTACGCTTTCAACGCCCCCGTTTCAAATCACAAGATTGCGCTCAAGCCCAAACCGCTCCCGGCTGAAACCTACCGCAAAAAGTTCGATGCGCTGCAAAGGCAGATCGACGCGGGCAACAGTTATCTGGCCAACCTCACCCAACCCACGCCGCTGGCAAACAACGAAAACCTCGAAACCCTTTACCGTGGGGCCGACGCCCCCTTTAAACTGCTGTGGCGGGATCGTTTTGTCTGCTTTTCCCCCGAACCCTTCGTGACAATCGAAGGCAACACCATCCGCGCCTTTCCCATGAAGGGCACCACCGAAGGCGATCCGCAAAGGCTGATCGACAGCGCCAAGGAGCTGGGGGAACACACGATGGTTGTCGATCTGCTGCGTAACGATCTGGCGCAGGTGGCTAAAAACGTGCGGGTTGAAAAGTGGCGCTACCTGCAAAAGGCCGGAACGCTTTGGCAGACCAGCTCGCAAATCGCGGGCGATCTGCCGCCTAGCTGGCGGGCAAGACTGGGCGATCTGCTCCAAACGCTGCTGCCCGCCGGAAGCGTCAGCGGCGCGCCCAAGAAAAAGACCGTCGAGATTTTAGAGGCGATCGAAGGGTACGATCGGGGTTTTTTTACCGGGGTTTTCGGCGTGTTCGACGGCCAAAATCTGCAAAGCGCCGTGATGATCCGATTTATCGAACAGGGCACAAACGGGCTGGTCTTTAAAAGCGGCGGCGGCGTGACCTACGAAAGCGATGCGCAAAGCGAATATAGCGAGCTGATCGCCAAGGTGCGGCTGCCGTGAAGCTGCTCGAAACAGTGCGCCTTAAAAACGGCCGCGCGATCAACGGACCGTGGCATCAGCGCCGCCTGAACACCGCCTGCCGCCGTTACGGTTTTAACGCGCCCGATCTGGCACGGCTAAAACACCCCAAACAGACGTGCCGCTGCCGGATCGTGTACGCCCGCGAAATCGAATCGGTCGAATATCCGCCGCTGAACGTTCGCCGTATCCGCACGCTCAAGCCCGTCGAAGCGCCGATCGGCTACCCCTTTAAATACGCCGATCGCGCCGCTTTAAACGCTCTGCACGAACGGCGCGGCGAAGCGGACGAAACGCTGATCCTCCGGCACGGGCTGATCACCGACACCACCGTGGGCAATGTGGCCTTTTTCGACGGCGCGCGCTGGCTGACCCCGCGCCTGCCGCTTTTAAAGGGAACCGTGCGCGCCCGGCTGGTGGCGGGCGGCTTTTTAAAACCCGCTGCGCTGCGGCTTGAAGAGCTGGATCGATTCTGGCTTGTGGCAGTCATGAACGCCGTCACGGGCTTTTACGTGGCCGGACGGGTTGAGGATGTGATTTTGGAGAGGCAATGATAAATAAGTTGATTCGGGACGAGGCTTTTATTCAGATGATGGCCGATCACGCGGCGGATACGGTCGATTTTCTGATCGAGGCGCAAACCCCCTTTGGGATTTTGTGCAACCTCTCCGAGGTCGATTTCGATCCGCCCTTGCCGCCCGAACTCCAAAAGCAGCTCAAACCCCTGACGCTTTTTGTGCTCTCGGGCTACACGCTCGAAAGCGCAGGGCTGGATGAAGAGATGCTCTGGGTGGTGTTTGACGCGGGCTTCGGGGAGGAGAATTTCGGCTCCACCGTCAGCGTGCCCACCGATGCGATTTTGCAGGTGATTGTGGATGAAACGGTGATTTTTATCAATCTGGCCGCCAGCGTGCCCGCGCCCAAAAGCAAAACCCGCACCCCTCCGGCCCAAGGGGGAGAGGCGACGCTGGAAAGAAGCCTTCAGGGCTTTTTAGGCAACCCGGAAAACGACAAGTTTTTTAAACGCTAAGGGCCAGCGCCCGCTTATCGCTCAAAAACTTCACCGCGCGGTTGACCGCCGCTTCGCCCTTGCGCTCTTTCAGATAGGCCAGATAGAGCTTGCGGTTGATGCTGCAGCCCTTGATGCGCGCCTGATGCAGCAGCCCCGCGCCCACCTCGTCCAAAATCGCAAAGCGCGAGATGATCGACGCCATGGGGGCTTCGGGGTCCTTGGGGCTTTTTAAAACCGCCTGTTTGATTGCGGTTGCGTCATTAAAGACGCTGCGCATGTCAAAGAGCCGCTCGCAGTCAAGCCCCGCGCCCTTGAGCGCGCTCTGGGCGATTTTGCGGGTTTGGCTGTTTTCGTCACGCCCAATCCATTGATAGCGCGCCATCTCCTCCGGCCCCACCACCGGGGGCAACGGCTGATTGCTAAACATCACAATCTCGTCGTCGATCCACTCTTTGTAAACAATCTCCTCTTCGAAGCTTGAGGGCGAATAGACCGCCACGTCCGCCTGACGACTTTTGAGCAGCGAGGCCATCTGGGAGGTTCGCTCCACCGCAACCGAAACATCCCCCTCCATGGAGCGCTTCAGATCGTTGATGCAGCAGGGCAGCAGATAGTTGCCCGCCACCGGGCAGGCGGCCAGCACCAGCGGAATCTCCTTGCGCACGATTTTGAGCAGCTCGCGCTCCCCCTCTTCGAGGCTCTTTTCCAGCCGCCCGACAATCTTATAAAGCGCTTCGCCCTCTTTGGTCAGTACCACGCCGTTCTTGCGCCGCTCGATCACCTTGCACTGCAGATAATCTTCGATGCACTTAATCTGCTGCGTCACCGCCGGCTGCGAAATCCCGATCTTGGCCGACGCTTTGGAGAAGCTCCGCTCCCGGGCGACGGTGAGAAAAGTGTTCATTTTGGAAAAATCTTTGAGCAGCATCCTGGCCTCCCGCTTAATGGCTTGAAGTATAACTAAAATTAATATTAGTAACAAAACAGGTTAATGGTGCGGGCAAGTATAGATAATCTCTACTAAATCTACCATATTTATTAACTTTATCGACGAAAGGGGTTTCAGGGGCGGCGGGCTATAATCGATTAATCTGGTCAACGAGGGGGCCGTCAGCGTGGAACGGTATTTAGAGCAGCTCAATACGGCCCAGCGGGAAGCGGCCACCACCGTGGACGGCCCCGTTCTTATTCTCGCGGGGGCGGGCACGGGCAAAACCAAAACCATCACCACGCGGCTGGCTTACCTGCTCTCCTTAGGGATCGATCCCGCCTCGACGCTGACGCTGACCTTTACCAACAAAGCCGCCAAGGAGATGCGCGAGCGGGCGCTTTCGATGATTGGCGAGGGCATGGTCTATCCGCCGGGGCTGTTTACCTTCCACAAGTTCGGCCTGCTGTTTTTGCGGTTTCATATGGAGCGGCTGGAGCGGCGGGGCAACTTTGTCATTATCGATACCGACGACAAAAAACGCATTCTCAAGCAGTTCACCCCCGAAAATCTCGGCGTCAAAGCGGCGGCTGCGGAGATTAGCCACTGCAAAAACTCGCTGATTGCCCCCGAGGAGGCCCTCAAACAGACCGACGGGCTGGACGCGGTGCTCAAGAAAAAGTACCAAAAGCTCGCCGAAATCTACGGCCAGTATCAAAACTACCTTGTGGCCAACAATCTGGTGGACTTTGACGATCTGCTCGCCCTGCCCCACCGGATTTTGGACGAAAACCCCGATCTGCGCAGCGAAATCAGCCGCCGTTATCAGTATGTGATGGTCGATGAGTATCAAGACACCAACGAACTGCAGCTGCGGCTTTTAAAACAGCTGTGCGACACCCACGAAAACCTCTGCGTGGTGGGCGACGACGACCAGAGCATCTACGGCTGGCGCGGGGCGAATGTGCAGAATATTTTGGGTTTTGCCGGGCTTTTCGGGCAGACCAAGGTCGTCAAACTCGAAGAGAACTACCGATCGACCGAAGAGATTTTAAAGGCCGCCAACGAACTGATCGGCCACAACCGCCAGCGCCACGAAAAAAAGCTCAAAAGCACGCTGGGCAAGGGCGAAGCGGTCAAACTGCTCGAAAGCCAGGACGAGAACGAAGAGTCCCGCGTCATTGCCGAACGGATCAAAAAACTGATCGCCTCCGGGGTTTCGCCCAAGGAGATTGCGATTCTGTTTCGCATCAACGCCCTGTCCCGATCGGTCGAAGAGGGGCTGGCGCGGGCCAATGTGCCCTTCCAGCTGATCGACAGCGTGGGCTTTTATGAGCGCCTTGAGATCAAAGACGCCATCGCCTACCTGCGCTTGGCGGTCAACCCCCACGACGACTTTTCCCTGCGCCGCGTCATCAATAAGCCCAAACGGGGTATCGGCAAAGCCACGCTGGACAAACTGGAAGCGGCGGCGGCCCATGCGGGCAAATCGGTCTTTGCATGGATCGAACAGGCCGATGATACGGAATTGGCGGCCACGGCGGGCAAAAAAAGCGCCGGCGCGCTGCGCGAGCTGATCGGGGGTTTAAACGAGCTTCAAACCCTGGCCCATGAAAGCACCTGGCGGCTGATCGACCGGTTTGAGGAGATTGTGGGACTGCGCAAGTTTTTCCTTGACGCGGAGGAGATCGAACGGGTGCAGAACCTTGACGAACTTTACGGTCTGGTGCGGGATTTCAGCGTGCAAAACACCGGCGGCAATCTGCTGGAGTTTCTGGCCGAAACGGCGCTGAGCAGCGATCAGGACGCGCTGGGCGGCGAGGTGGTTAACCTGATGACGATCCATGCGGCCAAAGGGCTGGAGTTTGAACACGTTTTTGTGGTGGGTCTTGAGGATGGTTTTTTCCCGCTCATCGGCGACGGCACCGACGCCGAAGAAGAGCGGCGGCTGGGCTACGTGGCCTTTACCCGCGCCAAGAAAAGCCTGACTTTGTGCAGCGCCAAAAGCCGTTTTTTTAGGGGCAAGCGACAGGAGATGATGAAAAGCCGTTTTCTGGCCGAAGCGGGTCTGGTGGCGGGCAGCCTAAGTATCAGCGACGCCAGCGCCATCAAAAAGGGCGATCTCATCAAACACAAACTCTTTGGCATGGGGCGCGTTGTGGCGGTGACCAAAGCCGGGCGCGAACACAAGCTGACCATCAACTTCGGCGGCAGCCAGCGCGATATTCTCTCCAGTTTCGTCGAACGGATTTAACCCGCTTGAACCGTCTCTTTGTCGCCTATAAGCCGCCGCACGTCAGCTCCAACCGCTTCCTAACCCGCCTGCGCTGGAAATACGGCAAGGTTCCCCATGCGGGATTTTCGGGCACGCTGGACCCCTTTGCGCAGGGCTGCCTGATTGTGGCCTTCGGGCAGTACACCAAGCTCTTTTCCTACCTGCCCAAAACCCCCAAACGCTACCGCGCCACCCTCTGGCTGGGGGCCGAAAGCGATACGCTGGATATCGAAGGGGTGACGGCCATTGGCGATGTTTCGCCCGTTTCCGAAGCGGCGATCGTGCAGGCGATGGAAGAGCTCAGCGGCGAGCAAATGCAACTGCCGCCCAAATACAGCGCCCTGCGTATCGATGGACGGCGCGCCTATTCGCTGGCCCGCGCAGGCCATGAGTTTGACCTGCAAAAACGGCCCGTGACGATTAGCGAATTTAAACTGATCCACTACCGCCATCCGCTGATTACCTTCGAGTGCGAAGTGAGCGAAGGCACCTATGTGCGCTCCTTGGGCCTCGATCTGGCCAACAAACTCGGCTGCACCGGATCGCTTTCGTTTTTAGAGCGCCTCAGCGAAGGGCGGCTCTTTTACGAAAACGAAAAAGCGCTCGATCCGTTGGCGTTCATTGATCTGCCCCGCAACTTCTACCCCGGCCCCGCGCACGATCTTTATGTGGGCAAGCGGCTTGTGCCGTCGGATCTGCAAATTCAAACCGACGGCGACTATCTGGTGGACACGCCGGGGTTTTTTGTGATCTTGACCATCCATGACGGCGTCGTGAAGTATAAACAGGGGTGTGTGTTAAAATCCGCCCTTTAAATAGGGAAACGATGGCACAGGTTTACACCGCACCGGCAAAAGTCAATATTTTTCTTAAAATCACCGGCCGCCGCGAAGACGGATACCACCTGATTGCCTCCCGTTTTGTGCGGCACGAGGGGTTGAGCGATAAACTCTGGTTCGACAAGGCCGGAGCCAAGGGGTTTGAGGTCGTCGGCGATTTTGACTGCCCCCCCGAAGCCAACACCGTTTATAAGGCCTACGAAGCGCTCAAAGCCGCACACCCCTCGCGCAAACTGATCGAGTTCGCGCGTCTGCACCGCATGGTGGTTTATAAGCAGATTCCCGCAGGCGCGGGCTTGGGCGGCGGCAGCTCCGATGCGGCGACTTTTTTGAATATGATCAACGAACAGGCGGGTCTGGGGCTGAGCAAGAAGGAGCTGATGGCCGTGGGCGTCAAAGTGGGGGCCGATGTGCCCTTTTTTATCAGCGGGCATAAAAGCGCCAACGTTAGCGGGATTGGCGAGATCATTCTGCCCTTTGACGAGCCGCTGCCGGTGCTGGAGGTGAAAACGCCGCCGGTGCATTGCAACACGGCGGCCGTTTACCGCAAGTTCCGGCAGTGCTTTAGCGACCGCATGGCCCAAAACGCCGAAGCGGCCAAACGGCTGCTCAGCCTAAACAGCCGCGAAATTGCGGAAAATTACTCGCCCGAGCAGCTTAACGACCTGTACGAACCGGCGCAAAAAAGTTACCCCGAACTGATCGAACACCGCGAAAAGGGGTGGTTCTTTTCCGGTTCGGGCAGCAGTTTTTTTAGGATACTCCAATGAGCGGCCACCAACCCGATATCGAAAACCGCAAGGCGCGGCACGACTACGAAATTTTAGAAACCTACGAGGCGGGGATCGAACTGATCGGCAGCGAAGTCAAGTCGATCCGCGCGGGCAAAGCCAGCATCAAAGAGGCCTTTGCGCGGATAATCCGGGGCGAGGAGATCTGGCTTTTTAATATGCACGTCGCCCGGTACGAAAACACCGATCCGAGAATGGCCCCCGAAGAAAAACGCAGCCGCCGCCTGCTGATGCACAAAAAAGAGATCAAAAAGCTCGACGAGCGGATGAAGCTCGAACGCCTCGCGGTGATTCCGCTGAAAATTTACTTCAACAGCGCCAACCGCGCCAAGGTCAAACTGGGGCTGGGCCGGGGCAAAAAGCTCCACGACAAACGCGAGAGCCTCAAAGAACGCGATGTGAAACTTGACCTCAAGCGGGCCTTGAAGCGGGGCTGATGCGCTGCCTTTTATGCGGAAAGTTCTCTTGGCGCTATCTGTGTAAAACCTGCGACGCTTCGCTGACCCCCGATCCCAAACGGCATCTGATCGAAGGGCGGCTGAACGTGATTAGCTTTTTTGCCTACGACGATGTCGAACCGCTGATCAAAACCAAATACCACCCCTTTGGCACCCGGACGCTAGCGCGGCTTTCGCGGCGGGCTTTTCAACCCTTTTTTGCCGATCTGGCGCTGGAACAACCCGCCGCCCTGTTGCCGATCGACGATCGCCCCGGAAAGTGGTTTTCCCACACCGCCGCGCTGGCCCGCGCCGGTGAAGGCCGGAGCGTCAAAGCCCGCTACGGCAGACTCCGCGCCACGGCCAAAATCCACTACGCGGGCCAAAGCCTCGCCTTTCGCAAAAACAACCCGCGCAAATTCGCCGTCAAGCCCTTTGGCGAACCGTCGGCGGTTTTGCTCGATGACCTGATGACCACGGGAACCACGCTGCTCGAAGCCGCCGATGCGATCGAAAAAACGGGCAAAACCGTGTTGTTTGCTGTCGTTTTAGCGGCGGCGGATTAAGATAGGGCCATGAAAGAAACGCGTTTTACACGGATCGGCTTTATTCTGGCGGCGGCGGGGTCGGCCATTGGGCTGGGGAACATCTGGCGGTTTCCCTATATTACCGGCGAATACGGCGGCGGGGCCTTTGTGCTGGTCTATCTGGCAACCTTGGCGCTGGTGGGGATTCCGATTTTGATGGCGGAGATTTTGCTGGGCAGTATCACCCAAAAAGAGCCCGTCGGCGCCTACGAGTCACTGGCCCCCACGGGCAAAAAACAGTGGCGTTTTGCGGGGTTTACGCTGCTGGGCGCCTTTGTGATTTTGACCTTCTACACCGTGGTGATCGGCTGGGTTTTGGCCTACTTTTTTACGGCGCTTGCGGGCTTGCCCCAAAGCACCGAGGAGGCCAAAACGCTCTTTGTCAATCTGGTTACCCAAGAGGCCGACACGCAGATTTTCTTCCATGCGATCGCCATGCTTTTAACGGGCTGGGTTGTGTACAAGGGGATCAAAAACGGGATCGAGCGGGTCAACACCGTGCTGATGCCCGCGCTCTTTTTGATGCTGCTGTTTCTCTTTTTTTACGCCGTCAGCCTCGACTCCTTCGGCCGTGCGGTCAGTTTTATGTTCGCGCCGGATTTTTCTAAGCTCAGCGCCGATGCGGTGCTGGTGGCGGTGGGGCAGGCGTTTTTTAGCCTCTCCCTGGGCATGACGGTTATTTTGACCTACGCTTCGTTTTCAAACGATCGCACCCGCGCACTCCCTTCGGCCCTGACGATCGCCTCGCTCGATACGCTGGTGGCGCTGGTGGCGGGGCTGGCAATGTTTGCCTTTTTGTTTGACCAAAACATGCCCTCGGCCCAAAGCGTGGGGCTGGCCTTTATCTCGATGCCGGCGGTGTTTTATCAGTTTGGCGGCGCGGGGCAGGTGCTGGCGTTGATCTTTTTTGCGTCGCTTGCCTTTGCGGGACTCACCTCGGCCATCTCGATTCTCGAACCCACGGTGGCGCACCTGACCCAGCGCCGCCGGTGGAGCCGCGCCAAAGCCACCTGGCTGCCGCTGCTGGTGGCCTACCTGCTGGGCGTGGTGACGCTGCTTTCCAATGTGGCGGGGTTTGAGTGGCTCAGTTTCGGCGGAAAAAACCTGTTTGACTGGGCGGATTTTGTCACCGCCGCGATCGTGCTGCCCGTGGGCGGACTCTTGCTGGCGGTTTTTATGGGGTATGCGGCCGATAGGCAGCGTATCACCGCGCATCTGCGCCACGAAGGGCTGTCGATGCGCGCGATCGCCGTGTGGTTCTGGCTGCTTCGCTACTTAGCCCCGGTGGCGGTTGTCGGCGTGATTGCCGCCAAGGTGATGGGGCTTTAGTAGTTTAGCCCCACGGCGGTGCGGATTTTTTGCATCTTGGCCGCCGCGACCGTGCGGGCTTTGGCCGCGCCGTTTGCGAGGATGCGGCGGACTTTGTCGGGATTTTGCATCAGCTCTTCGCGTTTGTTGCGGGCCGCCTCAAAATGGTTCCAGATGAGATCGGCCAGATAAAGCTTAAAGTGGCCGTGTCCTTCGCCGCCCCGCTCGTAACGCGCCTGCAGCGCCTTCTGCCCCGCCTCATCCAAAAAGAGTTTGCACAGCGAATAGACATGGCAGGTCTGCCAGCTTTTGGGCGCTTCCAGAGGCACCGCTTCGGTGACGATCAGCTTGACCTTTTTTTCCAGCGCCTTGCGATCCAAAAAGACCTCGATCGTGTTGCCGTAGCTTTTGCTCATCTTGGCGCCGTCGATGCCCGGCACCACCGCCACGTTTTCTTCGACGCGAAATTCGGGGAGTTTCAGCAGATCGCCATAGGCGTTATTGAACTTGATGGCGATGTCGCGGGCGATCTCCACGTGCTGAATCTGGTCTTTGCCCACCGGCACCACTTCGGCGTCCATCAATAAAATATCCGCCGCCATCAGCACGGGGTAGCTAAACAGGCCGTGGTGGGGGCTGAAGCCCTTGGCGACCTTGTCTTTGTAGCTGTGCGCGCGCTCAAGCAGCCCCATCGGGGTGTGCTGGCTGAGGATCCAGTACAGCTCCAGCACCTCCGGCACATCCGACTGCACCCAGAAGGTTGATTTGTCCGGATCGACGCCTAGCGCGAGCAGATCGGTCACCGCCTGCAGGGTTCCGGCGGCCAGTTTTGCGCCCTCATCCACCGTGGTCATCGCGTGGTAACTGGCGATAAACGCAAACACCTCATGCTGCGCCTGCGCCGCAGTCAGCTGGCGGATCATCCCGAAATAGTTGCCGATATGAAAGTCGCCCGAAGGCTGAATTCCCGAAAGCGTTCGCATCAAATTCCTTTAGTTCTTTGGTTAGCGTTTCATGGCCGCGTTGGAGATTTCCCACATGGGCAGGAAAATGCCGAGCGCGATCAAAAGCACCAGCGCGGCGATAAAGGCCATTAAGATCGGCTCCAAGAGCGCCGAAAAGTTATCGACCAGGTGGTTAAAGCGCATCTTGTAGTAATCCGCCACGCGCCCGAGCATCGTATCCAGTTCGCCGCTGCTTTCACCGCTGCGGATCATCTGCAGCACCATCGGCTCAAAAAGCCCTGTTTCATCCAGCGCCGCCGAAAGCTGTTTGCCCTGCTCGATCCCCCGGGCCGCTTCGGCCAGTTTTTGGCGCACATAGCTGTTTTCGATCGTCCCCGCGGCGGTGGCCATGGCTTCGGTCAGCGGAATGCCCGATCGGATCAGCTGCGAGAAGATCATCATAAAACGGCCGAAAAAACCGAGGCTCATCAGGTTGCCCACCAGATAAATCTTCAGCTGCGCGCGGTTAAACCCCAGCCGGTAAGCGGGGCGGTTTTTGACCGCCCAGCGGTGGGCGAACAGCGTGCCGATCAGACCGCCCAAAATAAACAGTCCAAAGTGGGTCAACGTGTATTCGATCCCCAGCAAAATCTGCGTGGGCAGCGGCAGATCGGAGCCCAGGCGGCTGAAAATCGCCTTGAACTTGGGCACGACGAGCAAAATCAGCACCACAAAGGCCACCGCCATCGCACCGAGGCTCAGCATGGGGGTGCGCATGGCCTTTTTGACCTTGGCGCGGTTGTCCCGCAGCTCTTCGAGCAGTTCGGCCAGCTTGAGCATGGACTCGGCCAGCGTGCCGGTTTTTTCCCCCAGCGTCACCATCGCCATCGTCACATTGCCCAGCGCCGCGCGGTTTCTCTCCAGCGAGGCCGACAGGCTAAGCCCCGCCTCCACGTCTTCGAGTGCCTTGAGGATGATGGCGCGGGCGCGCTTGTCCCGCGTGGCCGACGCCGCTTCCGCGAGCGAATCGGAAAGCGAAATGCCCGCGCCGAGCATCACCCCCATCTGCCGCACGGCGACAATCCACTCCTGCATCCCGATCGGCGCAGCCAGGAGGCGATCGATCACCTGTTCGCGGAACATTCCCCACCGCGCCGTTAACGGCATGGGCAGTTCGCGCACCCGCACCACCATCCCGCCGCTTTGGGCAATGGCCATCGCCTCACGCCGATCGGCGGCCATCAGGTGATGGATCTCCTTTTTTCCGCGGGCAATCAGGGTGGCTTCAAAGTATTTCATAACGCTAAGTATAGTGCGGGTAGAATGAAGAAAACTCAACGCAAAAAGTACTTCGTGCGCGAATTTCTCTCGAAACTCAATTTTTTGCTGACCCGCCGGGACAAACAGTTTCTTGCCGGGCTTTTTGCCCTCTCGATCTTTGTGGCGCTGGTGGAGACGGTGGGCATTTCGGCGATTATGCCCTTTATCTCGGTGGCGACCAATCCGGGGCTGGTGGAAAGCAACGACTACTACCGGGCAGCCTACGGGCTGCTGGGGTTTGAAACGGTTTCGGGGTTTATTATCTTTTTTGGCTTTGTGCTGATTGGGTTTTATGTGTTCCGGGGCGGGTTGAATCTGTTTTACACTTGGCTGCTGGCGCGGTTTTCCTATGGCCGCTATCACCTGCTGGCCTATCGGCTTTTTTCGGGGTATTTGGCTTTGCCCTATGAGGAATTTACCAAGCGCAACAGCGCCAAGCTGAACAAGACGATTGTAACCGAGGCGAACAACCTCACCCAACTCATTCACCATATGCTTTTTCTGCTATCCGAGATTGCGACTACCCTGCTGCTTTACGGGCTGCTGCTTTGGGTCAACTGGAAGATTACACTGGTGTTAACCCTGCTACTGGGCGTGAAAACATTTTTGCTGCTCAAAACCATCTCTCCGGCCATCTCACGACAGGGCAAAAAGCGGATTGAGCGGCAGACCGGTTTTTACGAAACCGTAAACGACTCTTTGGGCAACTTCAAGTTGATCAAGCTGCTGGGTAACGAAAAAAGCCTGATCAATCGTTTTGGGGAATCCAG
>JBFWML010000002.1:0-101637 GCA_050251635.1 Campylobacterales bacterium
ATGCGAAACTGGGCCCTCACCCTCTCTCAGCTGGCTATCTTTTTTGAGGGCAGGCTGGATGAGGCATTGGGGCTGTGATAGAATTCATGCACCTGTCGGGTGGTGACACAGAATGTTGAAGGGTCCCCAAGATTATGAAGCGCTATACCGACCCTGCCTCTACCGCTTTAGAGGGCGGATGCGGACTGGGTCAATGGGTTTGGCTGATGCACAGGAGAGGGCAAGAGATTATCGGGGTTGATTACGCCCAAAAAACCGTAGAGCGCATCAGAAGCTTGGCGCCGGAACTGGATATACGCGTCGGGGATGTCTTTTCGCTGGATTTCCCCGATGGACACTTTGGCACCTATTATAGCTGGGGTGTTGCAGAACACTTTGAAGAGGGGCCCCACAGACTCATAGCCGAGGCCTTCAGGGTTCTAAAGCCGGGCGGACGGCTGCTGATATCGGTTCCCTATTACAATCCCCGCAGAAAACGCCTGCACGCAAATGAAGCACGTGTCGGCAGCGGGGATTTCTATCAATACGCCTTCGACAAAGCGGAATTTACCGCAGCCCTTAAAAGCGCGGGTTTTATTGTGGAACGAAACTACAAACTCAACTGGATCAAGGGCTTTAAAGAGAAGCCCTTTGTGCCCACCCATGCCGCACCGAAAACCGGACCCGCAAAGAAAACTTTGGCGCATCACAGCAACGAGAGTCCTCTTCGCAAAGCCGCCAAAGCCGCCGTTGTATGGCTTAGCGACCTGTGGCCCCTGACCGAACGATGGGGTCACATGATTTTATTTGTTGCCAGAAAGCCCTGATGTCCGGCGGTCCTCAAAACTTTCTGGCCCGGCTTCAAAGGGAGCTCTCCGCCCACAGCCTGCCCCCCTATCACATCATCAACCCGCACCCGCACCAGCTCAATAAACTGGCCGATCCGGGCCATCTTAAAATAGGAAGGCTTGATGGCCCAAGTTACTATCTGGCCACGTCCGAGAATCTGGCCAACCTCATCCGCCAAAGGAAGAAAATCCCCGCACCGTTGCTAACAGCCGTTTCTGCATTGCCCGCAGCGGCAACCCGGTGGTTAACAGGACCGCTCAACGCCTATCTCAACCGGAGCAGCAGAGCCATTCTGGAAAATGCGGACGGACTGATTTTTCAAAGCCTCCTCTCAAAGGAGATGCACCGGCTTTTTGTAGCAAGCCGCCAAAGAGTGGTGCCCGAAAGAATTATTTACAACGGCGTCCCGGTGGATATTTTTTCGCCCACCGAACAAGCCCAGCCAAACATTTCCGAATATCCGAGACTGGTCATCACAGCCTCCTTTCGTCTACATAAGAGACTTTGGGACGCCATCGCCCTGACCAATCTGCTGGCCAAAACATATCCGCGGATCAAGCTTTATGTGGCTGGCGGCATGGACATCCTGACCCAAAACGCCCTATGCGATCTGGATGTCTCCCGGGTTGAATTTTTGGGTCATGTCAAAAGCGAAGATCTGCCCAAGCTATACGCCGGTTGCGATATCGGGCTGTCACCCAGTCTCTTTGACCCATGCCCCAATAGCGTGATTGAGATGATGGCTTCCGGGCTTCCGGTAATAACCACCCAAGCCAGCGGTGCAGCGGAGTTGATCGGCCACGATGATTTAATGGTTGCGGAAGCTGTCAGTCTTGAGCACATGGCCCTTCAGACTGCGGGCAAAATCCCACGAATCGATCTTGAAAAATGGCAAGAGCGTGTTTTTTATTGCCTCGAGCACCAACAAGAATTAGGCGGATTCATTCTAGAAAGAGCCCGAACGCACTTCGATATCCGCATCGTCGCCAAGCACTATGCCGAGTTTATCCAAGAGGTCTACGATGCCAAAAATTAGCGTGGCTATGTCGGTCTACAACGGAGAAGGCTACCTGAAAGAAGCGATCGAATCCATTTTGAATCAAACCTGTGGCGACTTTGAGTTTCTGATTGTCAACGACGGTTCAACGGACAAAAGTCTGGAGATTATCCAAGATTATCAGCGCAAAGACCCCCGCATCCGGGCGATCGATAAGCCCAACAGCGGCCTGACCAAAAGCCTCAATATCGCCATCAGAGAGGCAAAAGGCGAGTTTATAGCGCGTCAGGATGCGGACGATCGCTCCGATCGCTTTCGTCTGGAAAAGCAGCTTGCCTTTATGCAAAGCCGCCCGGATATGGTTCTGGTGGGCTCCGTCGCCCAAGAGACGGGCAACGGCTCTCCGCGCATTGGCAGATTTTTTGACGAAACAGAAATGCCCAAAGCCCTGTTGCGCCGCAACCCCATCCCGCACACGTCGGCCTTTTTTCGAAAAGAGGTTTTTGTGCGGGCCGGACTGTATGACGAATCCTTTCAAACCGCGCAGGATTACGAAGCGTGGCTGCGGCTGGCGGACTTCGGCAAAATCGCCATGCTGCCCGAGCCTCTGGTTACCTACCGCGTTGGCGACAAATCCATAAGCGCCAAGAAAAAATACCGTCAGGCATGGTCCGGCTTTCGAGCCAGAAAAGGGCGCGTTTCGCTGCCGGATAATCTACGCGCCACGGCCTACCAGATCATCGCCAACACCCTGCCCTCGTGGGCCATCCGGCTAAAACGGCGGTGGCTGGGATGATCCGTCTTTGCCTGAGCGAAAAACGCTATCTGTGGCTGATCGGCCGTTTTTGGTGGGGCCGCTATCTAGCCGTGTGTGATATGACCACAGCAAAAGAAGGATTCAACGACTGCCTTGCCTCATTTATCACAGCCAACGGAACCTCCAAGCAGACCGCGCCGGATCGTTTTGCGGATGTTGACGGCCTAAGCGCACACCTTATCAGGGAACGGGGGCTTCGCAGCGTTCACGATGTGGGGGTCTCTTCGGGTGTTGGCTCCCTAGGGCTGATCAATGCTCTTGCAGATCAAAAAGTTGCTTTTTTTCTTTCGGACAAATACGCCCAAGCCACCGTCGGCGGCAGCTTCGTGAAGCGTTTTCACGATGCCGACGGCACATTGGTTGGGGGCTGCGTTTTCGGTGTTTTCTTCTCTCGGCATCTGAGTTGGTTTTTTCTGCTTTCGAAGCTGCTTGCCTATATTGTCTCGTTTTTTTGCCGTAAGCCCGGCACAACGACGCTTCTTTTGATCGACCCGGAGGTCAGATCGCTTCTTGAGACCAAAAAAGCATGTTGGCTCGATCGGGATATTTTTGCCCCGCCAAACCCTGACGATCGCTTCGATTTTATCCGCTGCATGAACCTTTTAAATCATGCCTACTTCAACCCCGATCAGATCGCCCTTGCGGTCAACAACCTTTCGTCAACCCTAAACGAAGGGGGCGTCTTGCAGATCGGCCGAACCCACAGTGACGGAAGCAACCACGTCTCTTTTTTTGCAAAACAGCAAGGCCGTCTGATGCATCTTCAGGATTTTAACTCCGGCAGCGAGATCAAGCCGGTTGTTCTAGTCTGCAGCCATGCTCTTTAACTCCCACGAATTCATCTTCCTCTTTCTTCCGGTCATGTTCTTTGGGTACTTCTACCTCACCTCCAAGCGGTTGATTATCGGCTCTAAGGCGTGGCTGGTGGGCGGGAGCCTCTTTTTCTACGGCTGGTGGAACGTGCTTTATCTGCCGCTGATCCTTGTGAGTATGCTGGTTAACTACGCCATCGGCACCAGTTTGCCTAAAATCGAGAAAGAGGGCGGGAAGCATCTCTCCAAACGAAGCCTTCTAGCCGTCGGTATCATCTTTAACGCAGGCCTTCTGGGCTACTTTAAATACACCGACTTCTTACTGGAAAACTTCAACGGTATCTTTGGATCCGATGTGCCTTTGCCCCACATCGTATTGCCCTTGGCCATCAGTTTCTTCACCTTCCAGCAGATTGCCTATCTGGTGGACAGCTACCGTAACGAAACCAAAGAGTACGATCTTTTAAACTATGCCCTCTTTGTCACCTTCTTCCCGCAGCTGATCGCAGGCCCCATTGTTCACCACAAGGAGATGATGCCCCAGTTTTCCAGCAAGTGGAATCTGG
Source organism: Campylobacterales bacterium (assembly GCA_050251635.1). Classification (GTDB taxonomy): domain Bacteria; phylum Campylobacterota; class Campylobacteria; order Campylobacterales; family SZUA-545; genus JBFWML01. Next base: position 4,021 of record JBFWML010000002.1, read on the forward strand.
TTAAGAACTACCGCAATATTGCTCTGGGGCTTTTTATCTTCTCCATCGGCCTGTTTAAAAAGGTGGTTATTGCCGATACCTTCGCTAAGTGGGCCACGCAGGGGTTTGATCATGCCGAAACCTTGAATTTCTTTGAAGCGTGGGCTACCAGCCTAAGCTACACCTTCCAGCTTTACTTTGATTTTAGCGGCTATACCGATATGGCGATCGGCGCGGCCCTGCTCTTTAATATCAAACTGCCGATCAACTTCAACTCCCCCTATAAGGCCAGAAACATTCAGGACTTCTGGAGACGCTGGCATATTACGCTCTCTAGATTCTTGAGAGATTATGTCTATGTGCCCCTGGGGGGTAACCGATCGGGCAAGTACCGCACCTACGGCAATCTCTTTGCCACCTTTTTGATCGGCGGCCTGTGGCACGGGGCAAGCTGGATGTTTGTCATCTGGGGGGCGATGCACGGGGCGGCCATCGTGATTCACCGCATCTGGCAGGAGCTGGGCTTTAGGATGTGGGGTTGGCTGGGCTGGCTGATTACCTTTAATTTTATCAATGTGACTTGGGTGTTCTTTAGGGCCGAGGAGATGGAAGATGCCTGGAGGGTTTTGAGGGGGATGGGGGGAGGCTCTTTGGGCTCTTGGGTTTCAGGCTCCTTTGTCACGATCGGCACGATCGGCTATTTGCATACGGCTGTTGTATTTGTTTTTGGGGTTGGACTGCTTGTGGCAAAGGATGGATTCGTATTTTTTTCAAAGCCAAGCACTCCTAATATCGCACTTTTGGCGTTCAACCTGTTTCTGCTAATTTACTCTTTAAGTCTGCTGCATGAATTTTCACCATTTCTTTATTTTAATTTTTAATACAAGGGTAACCCATCGCGGTCATACCATCGGCCTTCTTGCCGTAACGGGCCTAACCCTTTTGTTCTCTTTATTTCTTAACCGGCTGGATTTTTCCATTACCGGAAATGATCTTATTCGAAAATATCAACTCTCGAAAATTGAAAAGTTAGATTTTAGTCAAACAGAAACAATCATTGTTGGAGACTCTTCGGCTGGCAATGCTATCGATGCGAGGCTCTTTTCGCAGCTTTCAGGACAAAAAACAGAAAATTTAGCGCTCACAGGCAGCTGGGGCGTTGCCGGTTCTGTCGGCATGGCAAAAGCAGCCCTTTCAAAGGCCCCGGCGCTCAAAAATATTATCATAATACACACGTTGGATATTTGGGGAAGGCCGTTTGCCCGAGAGTCTGTACTCGAGCTCTTTCGCACCCGTGAGGCCATTGAGACACTTGGACTCGCAACGGTTGTTGCCTTTTATTTAAACCCGAAAGAGATTTTATGGCACCTACGCCCCTTGGCCTTAACGTTTCTGCCAAGCCAAAACCGATGGTCTATCGATCCAGATAACGACTATATTGTGCAATTTCAAAACCGGTACACAAATGGCAGACTCGCTATCGACAACAATCAAAGCCTCAACAGCATTCTTCCATCGGGAGAAAAAGCCAAAGAGCTTTCCATGCTCAACGACTTCTGCAGAGAAAACAACCTCAACTGCATCTTGCTCAACGGTCCAACCATTGATAGCATTGCCAACAATTCACAAGCTTTCTTCGATCGGCTACAAAAGTGGGTGCCCCCAGCCGATAACGTTGATTTTGACTTTAGGATCTTTTCTTTTAACGCAGCCATGATGGGCGACAGCGCCGATCATATTGATCCCGCCTTCAAGCGAGAGGTAACTACTATTTATTTCAAAAAGCTGGCACCCCGCCTGAGAAAAACCGTGGACACGGCCAAACCTTCAGATACCGGGGCAAAAAATGCTCTTTAACTCCCACGAATTCATCTTCCTCTTTCTTCCGGTCATGTTCTTTGGGTACTTCTACCTCACCTCCAAGCGGTTGATTATCGGCTCTAAGGCGTGGCTGGTGGGCGGGAGCCTCTTTTTCTACGGCTGGTGGAACGTGCTTTATCTGCCGCTGATCCTTGTGAGTATGCTGGTTAACTACGCCATCGGCACCAGTTTGCCTAAAATCGAGAAAGAGGGCGGGAAGCATCTCTCCAAACGAAGCCTTCTAGCCGTCGGTATCATCTTTAACGCAGGCCTTCTGGGCTACTTTAAATACACCGACTTCTTACTGGAAAACTTCAACGGTATCTTTGGATCCGATGTGCCTTTGCCCCACATCGTATTGCCCTTGGCCATCAGTTTCTTCACCTTCCAGCAGATTGCCTATCTGGTGGACAGCTACCGTAACGAAACCAAAGAGTACGATCTTTTAAACTATGCCCTCTTTGTCACCTTCTTCCCGCAGCTGATCGCAGGCCCCATTGTTCACCACAAGGAGATGATGCCCCAGTTTTCCAGCAAGTGGAATCTGGTTAAGAACTACCGCAATATTGCTCTGGGGCTTTTTATCTTCTCCATCGGCCTGTTTAAAAAGGTGGTTATTGCCGATACCTTCGCTAAGTGGGCCACGCAGGGGTTTGATCATGCCGAAACCTTGAATTTCTTTGAAGCGTGGGCTACCAGCCTAAGCTACACCTTCCAGCTTTACTTTGATTTTAGCGGCTATACCGATATGGCGATCGGCGCGGCCCTGCTCTTTAATATCAAACTGCCGATCAACTTCAACTCCCCCTATAAGGCCAGAAACATTCAGGACTTCTGGAGACGCTGGCATATTACGCTCTCTAGATTCTTGAGAGATTATGTCTATGTGCCCCTGGGGGGTAACCGATCGGGCAAGTACCGCACCTACGGCAATCTCTTTGCCACCTTTTTGATCGGCGGCCTGTGGCACGGGGCAAGCTGGATGTTTGTCATCTGGGGGGCGATGCACGGGGCGGCCATCGTGATTCACCGCATCTGGCAGGAGCTGGGCTTTAGGATGTGGGGTTGGCTGGGCTGGCTGATTACCTTTAATTTTATCAATGTGACTTGGGTGTTCTTTAGGGCCGAGGAGATGGAAGATGCCTGGAGGGTTTTGAGGGGGATGGGGGGAGGGGGAGGCGTTGTGTTGCCGGGCCCCGTCCAAACAAAGCTTTTATTCCTTGAAACATACGGGGTTCAGTTTGGCGGATGGTTATCCGAAGTTGGCGGAACCCTTATGCTTCCATTGGCTATATTAGCGGGCATTTTTTTACAGTTTCTTCCGAACACTCTGGCCATTTCAAATAATAAAAAATATATGGGTATAAAAATATTTCTGGCTGGCGCATTGTTTTCGGTGGGTATCTTTGGATTATCGGGGGCGAGTGAGTTTTTGTATTTTAACTTTTAGGAAATATACAATGGTTGGCTATATAAAAATTTTTTTTGCTACCGTATCTGTAATTTCTATGGTATTTATCGTATTAAATTTTTTCATTGATTCGAATAATTTCTTCGGCTCAAAAAACGATAAAATCGTGTCTGCAGCCGAAAATTTGCTTAATGGGCATCAAATAGGCGGTTTCTCAAATGTAGACGATCGTCTGTTCAATTTGCAGATAATAAAAAACTTGCCCGAACCTCCGTCAACAATTATAATCGGCTCTTCACGAACCATGATGATTAGAAAAAACATAGCTGCTCCGCAAACAACGTTTTTTAATCACTCTGTTTCTGCGGCGGCACTTGAAGACTACTTCGGAATTATTGGTGCCTACCTGGGGCACCACAATGAGCTTCCAAAAAGAATTATATTAGGAGTTGACCCCTGGGTTTTCAACAGCAACAATGAAGCAGAGCGATGGAAAACACTTAACGATTATTATAAATATTTCTGCAAGTTAGTAGACATTATTCAATGCAAAAGTGACAATATAATAACATATAAATTATCTCGACTAATGAGCTACGATTACGTGTTGAGAAATATTGAATATATATTGTTTGAAAACAACGAAAAGTTTTTATCAATCACAGCAGAAGCAGATTCGAGCGACATCATCAAAAGCCCGGACGGAAGCATTTACTATCCAGCAAAAATAATTGATGTAGACAGAAGCACCGTTTCCAAAGAAGCGAAGAAATTCGCCAAAGGGAAGGTCTTTATGCTTGAAAATTTTGATTCATTAGAAAACACAGATGCATTTGAAAAATTCTTGTCCTACCTCGAAAAGCATGACGTAGAGGTCGTTTTCCTGCTCGTCCCCCTTCACCCGGTTTCATACTCAGAACTGTCCCGGAATCCAAAGTACGCACAAATCACAAAAGCCGAAGAGTATCTAACCGGCCTTGCCCGCAAAAGAGACATTCAAATCATTGGCTCCTACAACCCGGCGCTCCTTGCATCCGATGAGGATTTTTTTGATGGTATGCACGCAAAAGAACGCCTCATCAACAGACTGCTCACAGGTGAGGCGCTTCAATGAAGCAGATGGAAGCCGAAAGGGATAAGGCTGCCTTGGGGGTAATGCTCTACTCCCTCTCCGGCGGCGGAGCCGAACGGGTGGCCGCCCTGCTTTGCCGGGAACTGGCCGATCGCTTCGATATTACGCTGGTATTGATGAACGATCGCATCGACTACCCGCTACCCGCCAACCAAAAAATCCTCTATCTGGAACACTCGCAACCCGATGAAACGGGACTCTTTAAGCTGCTCAAACTCCCGCTGCTGGCGTGGCGTTACGCCCGGTTGTGTAAACAACACGGTTTTACCGCCAGCCTTTCGCTGATGAACCGGCCCAACCTGATCAATGCGCTCTCCAAAGGATTCGGCAATCCCGCCCGCGTAATCCTTTCCGAGCGGGCCATGCCTTCAAAGCAATACGGCTACGGCGATTCGCAGTCGGCGATTATGCGGTTTTTAATCCGCCGCCTCTATCCGCTGGCCGATCGCGTAACCGCCAACAGCCACGGCAACGCGCTCGATCTGACTCAAAACTTCGGCATCACGCAGCCCGTCTCCGTCATTCACAACCCCATTGATCTAGGCTCGATCGACGCGCAAAAAGACGAACCCGCCAATCTGCCGCCCCATCGCCCGCTCTTTGTCACCGTAGGGCGGCTGGACAGCGGCAAAAACCACGCATTGCTGATTCGCGCCTTTAAAACCGCCGCCCCCCAAACCGCCGCGCTCGTCATTCTGGGCACCGGACCGCTACAGCGCGATCTGCAAACACTGATCGATCGGCTGGGTCTGGCCGATCGGGTCTTTTTAAACGGGTTCGAACCCAACCCTTATAAATATCTCTCCAAGGCCGACGCCTTTTTGTTCGCCTCCCGCCACGAAGGATTCCCCAACGTATTGCTCGAAGCGCTGGCCTGCAATCTGCCCGTTATCTGCACCGACTGCCCCAGCGGCCCGCGGGAGATTCTCGCCCCCGCAACCGAGCCAACCGGACACCTCAAATCCGGCTGGGAAGCCCAAGCATTCGGCGTGCTGGTGGCCGTTGATGACGAAGCCGCCTTTGCGGATGCGCTCAAAAATGCCCCATTGCAAAGCTACCGCGCCAAAGCCCGCAGCCGGGCCGCCGACTTTGACCTCCGCGCCGCCGCCGGACAATTCGCCAAAGAGCTATACGGGTAAAATCTCCAAAACTTACGTCAAGGGCACGGCATGCAAAAACTCACCGAACTTTTCGCATTGCGCGAAGATCAGAGCAGCTACAAAACCGTTTTGTTGCTCATCCTGACCGCTTGGGTCTTCGGCATCGCGGCTCGGATGATCTGGATCTACCAGCACCACGACATTCCCGAGTACCGCTGGCAGGATCAAATCATGATCAACACCAACGACGGCTACTACTGGGCCGAAGGGGCGCGCGACCGGCTGGAAAACCCCGCCGTTACCGACGAACTCAGCCCCGTCAGCCGCGCCGTGCCCGTTATCACCGCCGTTATTGCCAAGCTGCTGCCCTTTGTCTCCCTTGAAACCCTCATCTTGTATCTGCCCGCCGTGCTGGGCAGCCTGATTGTGGTGCCCATTATCCTCATCGGCCGCGCCCTAAACCACACGGGGGCCGGTTTTGCGGCCTCGCTGATCGCCGTCATTGCCTGGAGCTACTACAACCGCACCATGGTCGGCTACTACGACGACGATATGCTGGTCATTGTTTTGCCCATGCTGGTTTTGTGGTCGCTCATTTGGGGTGTGCGCCAGCACGAAAACCGCTACCTTATCGCCGTGCTGGCCGCCACGCTTCTTAGCCACTGGTACTATCCGGGCAGCTACTCGCTCCACTTCGCCATGAGCGCCATGCTGCTTTTGTACACGCTGGCCTTCCACCGCAATGTTTTGTTTAACTATAAGCTGCTGGGCTTTTCGCTGATCGCCTTTGCCTACACGGCGCTGTGGATCAAGCTGGGTGTGGCGCTGATCGCTCTGGCGGTTTTTATGATCCTCAAAGAAAAGGCCGATCGTTTTACCTTTGTTTTTCTGGCGATCGCGGCGGGCTTTGTGCTGCTCACCGGGGGTTTTAACCCCATTTTGGGCCAGCTGGACAGCTACGTTTTCCGCCAGGCGGTCGCCGCCGAGCTGCCCAATCTGCAGTTTTTTAACGTCGTTCAGACCGTGCGCGAAGCAGGAGCCATCCCCTTTGATGTCTTTAGCGGGCGCATCAGCGGCCACTGGGCGATCTTTTTGGCCGCCTGCGCGGGCACGGCCATGATGATGCTGCGCCACCGCGTCATGCTGCTGGCTTTGCCCTTTGCGGGGCTGGGGTTTTTGGCCTACGGTATACCGGGGCTGATTCCGCCTGCCGGGCTTCGCTTTACCATTTACGCCGTGCCGGTGCTGGCGCTGGGTTTTGGGTATCTGGCCTTCTGGATCGGCGAACGGCTCAGCGATCGGCGGCTGCAGCTGGGTGTTGCCGCGCTTTTAACCGCGCTGGCGCTGCTGCCCAATATCACCCATATTATCGACTACCGCGTGCCCACCGTTTTTAACAGCCACGAAGTCGCCGCGCTGGACAACCTGAAAAGCCGCATCGACCCCCGCAAAGATTACGCCATCAGCTGGTGGGACTACGGCTACCCCATCCGTTACTACAGCTATGCCAAAACCCTGGCCGACGGCGGCAAACACCGCGGAGAGGACAACTTCGCCCCCAGCTTTATCCTCAGCACACCCAGTCAGCTGGCCGCCGCGCGGATGGCAAGGCTTAGCGTCGAATACACCGAACGTCAGTTTGCCCAGCGGTGGCGGCACCCCCTGTTGGCTCAAATGATGGCCGATCACCGCACGGGCGATCCCGCCACCTTTTTAAACGCCCTTGGGCAGCCGCAGTTTGATCTGCCCGAAAAAACCCGCGACGTCTATATCGTGCTGCCCTACCGCATGGCCGATATCTTCTCCACCGTCATGCTCTTTTCCAGTCTGGATCTTGCCAGCGGCCGCCAGTACCCCACACCCTTTTTCGCCCATGTGCGCGGCTATCAGGAGAGCAACGAAGCCATTATCATGGGCAACGGCATGCTCATCCACAAACAGCGCGGCCTGCTGCAGATGGGCAAGCAGCAGATCCCCATCCGCCACTTTGTCACCACCGGCTATGACGCGCAGGGCAAACACCTGCTGCGCAGTCAAACGCTCAACCAAAACGGCCCGCTCTCGGTGATCTTCTTTGCCCACTTGGGCAGCTTCTGGATTGTGGACGATACGGCGCTGCGCTCGCCCTTTGTGCAGCTCTTTGCGCTGGAAAGCTTCGATCCCAACCTGTTCGAACCGGCGGTGATGACCCCGATGATGAAAATCTTCAAGCTCAAACTCTAAATGTGCGGCATTGCGGGGTTTACGGGCGCGCCCAGCCCCGATCGGGCCAAGGCGCTGCTAAGCGCGCTGGCCCATCGCGGACCGGACGACCGGGGCATATTGACGCTGCCGGGGCTAACGCTGCTGCACACCCGCCTAAGCATCCAAGACCTAGCGGCGGGTCATCAACCCATGCAGCGCGGCCCGCTTGGCATTGTTTTTAACGGCGAAATCTACAACCATCAGGCGCTGCGCGAATCCGTCAAAGCCGGCTTTAAAACCCGGAGCGATACCGAAACCCTGCTGGCTCTCTATGAAAAAGAGGGCGAAGCGATGCTCTCAAAGCTGGACGGAATGTTCGCCTTCGCCCTGCACGACGCGCGGGATAACACGCTGTTTTTGGCCCGCGACCGCTACGGCAAAAAGCCGCTTTATTATTCGTTTCAAAACGGTTTTGCCTTCGCCAGCGAAATCGGCGCGCTGTCCCGAAGCGATCGTTTCGGTGTTAACCACAACGCGATCGAGGCGTTTTTACGTTTTGGGTTTATCCCCTTCGAACACACCGCCTACGAAAATATTTTCGAGCTGCCCGCGGGCAGTTTTCTGCGGCTGAGCCTCACCGACGGAACGCATCAAGTGCGCCGCTGGTTCGATCCCGCGCCCCTTTACGCCCCCAAAAACCTGAGCGATCAGGAGGCGATCGAAGCGGTCGAAGCGGCGCTGAAAAACAGCGTTAAAAGCCGCCTTGAAGCCAGCGATGTCGAGGTGGGCGCGTTTTTGAGCGGCGGCATCGACAGTTCGCTGGTCAGTTACTACGCGGCGCTGGAAAAACCGGGGCTAAAAACCTTTACCGTCAGCTTCGCTGGACAATACGACGAAGCGCCGCTGGCCGCGCAAACCGCTTTGGCCATCGGCAGCGACCACCACGAAATCCGCATCGAAACCCACCTAAAAAACGACATCGACCGCATCCTTTCCGGCTACGGCGAACCCTTCTTCGACAGCTCCGCCGTGCCTAGCTGGTACGTCGCCCGCGAAGCGCGCAAATCGGTCAAAGTCGTTTTAAACGGCGACGGGGCCGACGAACTGTTTGCGGGTTACCGCCGTTATGTGCCGGAAGCGGGCGGCTGGTATGGGTTGGCCAAACCCCTTTCGCCGCTGGCGAAGCTGCTCCCCGCGCCGCGCGAAAAAATGGGGCTTTACAACTGGCTTTTCCGCCTGATCGAGAGCGCGGGCGAAAGCGATCCGCTGGCATTCTGGCTGAAAACCCGCACCGATATTGGCGAAGGGGTGTTCGACTGGAAACAAAATCCTCTCTTCGATCAAACCCGAGCCTTTTTGCAAAAACTCTCCAGCCCCTCGCCCCTTTCGCGGGCGTTATTGGCCGATCAGGGATTGTTGCTCGCGGGCGATCTGCTGGTCAAAATGGATATCGCCACCATGGCCCACGCCCTTGAAGGGCGCAGCCCCTTTTTAAGCCGCGAACTTTCCCTGCTGGCTCCGCAACTGCCCGATCACCACAAAATCCGGGGCCGTCAAACCAAATGGATTTTGCGCGAACTGGCCCGCAAACGTCTTGGCCCCGACGTGGCCGACGCCCCCAAACGGGGGTTTGAGGTGCCGCTCAAAAACTGGATCGAAACCGATCTGCAGGAACCCGTTTTCGATCGCCTGCAAAAACCGAACGCTTTGTGGAAAAACTACCTGAGCGAAGCGATCGTGAAAAAGGTGCTGGAAAACAAAACCCCCATCGGAGCGGAAAAACGGGCAAGGCTTTTATGGACGCTCTTTTGTCTGGAAACCTGGCATGAAAACCGATAAAACGATTGTTTTTTTGAGCCACTTCGACGGCAATCTCTATCTTTTCCGCCTGCCCGTAATGGAGGCCTTGGCCCGCAAGGGGTGGCGCGTGATCGCCCTCTGCCCCGCCGGAGAGTACAGCGATCGTTTCGCCGCCCATGGCATCGAACAGATTAGCTACACGGTCGATCGCGCCGGGCTTAATCCGCTTAAAGAACTCAAAACCCTTTGGGCCATCCGCAACCTTCTTAAAAATATCCGGCCCGATATTCTGCACACCTTCACCGTTAAACCCAACCTCTACGGCACGATCGCAGGGCGGCTGGCGGGGGTCAAAACTGTGGTGATCACCGTCACGGGGCTGGGGTCGTTTTTTATCGATCGCACCCCCAAGGCACGTCTGATCCGCGCCGTTATTCTCGCCGGATACCGCCTGATCACGCCGCTGGCGAGCCGCGTGTTGTTTCAAAACGAAGACGATCGCGCCCTATTTGTCCGCAAAAAAATCGTCCCCGAAAACAAAACGGTGTTGATCGGCAGCTCCGGCATCGACACAAGACTGTGGCAACCGGCGCAAAAACCCGCCGGGCCGGTGACGGTGCTGTTTGTGGGGCGGCTGCTGGTTCACAAAGGGGTGCCCGAACTGATGATCGCGGCCAAAAACCTCAAGGCCCGCCACGGCGAAAACCTGCGGTTTATTCTGGTGGGCGACCCGGATTGCGGCAACCCCTCCAGCATCGACGCGGCAACGCTGCAAAACTGGAAAAACGAACGCCTCGCCGACTTTCCCGGCTGGCAAACCGATCCGCGTCCGTGGTACGAAGGAGCCGATATTTTCGTGCTGCCCAGCCACCGCGAAGGGTTGCCCCGCACCGTGCTTGAAGCGATGGCGATGGGTCTACCCGTGGTCACAACCGACGCCCCCGGCTGCCGCGACACGATCGAAAACGGCGTCAGCGGCCTGTTATTCCCCGTCGGCGACGCGGCGGCTTTGGAAAATGCGCTTGAAACCCTGATTGCAAACGAAACGCTGCGCCGTCAAATGGGTGAAGCCGCCAGAGCGCGGGCCGCGCGGCTTTTTGATGTCTGCGCCGTGGTTGAGCGCTACCTCCAATTGTACGATAGGGTATAGTTTCACCATGAAAACGCTGATCGGTATGACGTTTCTGGCTGTGACGCTCTGGGCCCACCCCCATGTTTTTGTCGACGCCAAGCTGCGCATCTTCACCGGCGCAAACGGGGTTGAAAAGATTGCCGTCACCTGGGTGATGGACGAGATGACCAGCCAGCTTTTTTTGATGGATTTCGACGCCAACGCAAACGGCAAGCTCGAACCCGACGAAGTGGCCTTTATGAAGCAGGAAAGCTTTAACCACCTCATCGACTACAACTACTTTTTGCGTCTCTTTATCGACGGCCGCGAAGCGCCCCTGAATGTCCAAGCGCAAAACTTCACCCCCGCGATCGAAAATCACCGCTTGGTTTACCGCTTCGAGCTTCCCCGCCAAACCCCCCTTAAGCCGGGACAGAAAATGCGCATTCAGGTGGCCGATGAAGAGGGCTATATGGCCATGACGCTGAAAAAAAGCGATGTCGCCTTTGAGGGAGCGGCGCAGCCGGACTTTAGCGTTAAGCAGATCGATCACGAATTTTATTACGCCTGGGTGGTGGACTTTGCCCGCTCGGCCAACCAAAAACTGGCGGCGCGGTGAGCGAACTCTACACCGCCCTTTTGGGCTCGATCATCTCATGGCAACAGGCGCTTAACGCCCAGCTGGCTACGCTGTTTCGCTCGCTGGAATCGGGCGGATTCGCCGCGGCGGCTACGTTGCTGGGCGTTGCCTTTGTGTACGGTCTGGTTCACGCCGCCGGGCCGGGGCACGGCAAAGCGCTGGTGGGCGGCTATTTTCTGGCCCACGGAGGCGACTGGAAACGGGCGCTAAAAGTCAGCTACCTCATTGCCCTCACCCATGCGGTGAGCGCGCTGATTATTACCGGGGTGATCTACTTTCTGATCGACGGCATCTTTCGCCGCACCTTCCGCCAGACGGAGCTTTTTTTATACAACGTTTCGGGCACGCTGATTGTGCTGATCGGGCTTTATCTTTTTTATGAGTTTTTTAAAAACCGCCGCATCAAAGAGCGGCCCGAAAACCCCGGCAACAAAAGTCCGTGGGTGCTGGCCCTTTCGGTGGGCATCGTTCCCTGCCCCGGCGTGATGACGGTGCTTTTGTTTTCGTTGATGCTGGGTCATCCGGCCTTGGGGGTTTTTGCGGCGGTTTTAATGAGCGTGGGAATGGGGTTAACGATCTTTGTCGCCGGGGTGGCCAGCTTGGGTCTGCGCGGCGGTTCGGTGCGGCTGCATCCCGCCGCCGCAACCGCCCTGGGCCTCATCGGCCCCGCGCTGGTGGTTACGCTGGGTGCGGTGCTTCTGCTGGCAAACCGAGCCCACTGAGCACCGCAATCAGATCGGTCGGCAGCATCGAAAAGTCGGCCCCTTCATAGCGGGCCGCCGCTTCGGTGTGGGCCAAACTGGCGGTAACGGCCGCCTCCAAGGGGCCGTAACCCTGCGCCAGCAGGCTGCCGATCAAACCGGTCAGCACATCGCCGCTGCCGCCCTTGGCCAGCACCGGACTGCCGTGCGGGTTGAGATAACGGCGGTTTTGGTGGGCGATAATGACGTTGGCCCCCTTTAAAAGCAGCACCGCTTCGGGAAACGCCTCGCTAAATTTGCGGGCCAGCTCCAGCCGGTTTTCCTGCACCTCTTCGACCGTGTGGCTGCCCAAATCGCACAGCTTCAAAAGTCCGGCAAACTCCTTCGGGTGCGGCGTCAAAACCAACGGATGCTTTTTTTGCAACAGCTTCAGCACCATCGGGCGGGCCAGCGCATCGGCATCGAGCGCCACGGGCAGATCGTCGATCATCTCCAGCAGTTCGTCGTCAATAAACGCTTCACCCAGACCCATACCCAGCGCCACGGCGGTTGTGCCCGCCTGAGGGCGGCGCGATTGCATCAGATCAAAGGGGACGTTTAAGTGGTGTTCGCGGGCGATCACCGTGCTTAAGCCCGCGCCAAAACGCAGGGCCGCCAGCGCGCACAAAACCGCCGCGCCGGGCTTTTCGCCCATGACGGTGGCCAAATGGCCGTAGCTGCCCTTGTGGCTGTCCTGATTTTCCCGCACGGGCAGCATCCAGTCCTGAGGCTCCAACAAAAAGGCGTCGCTTTCGCCCATATAGGCTTCGCGGGGCAGGCCCAAGTCGGCCACCACGATATCGCCCGCCTTGTCTTTGATGCGATCGTTAAAGAGCGCGAGCTTGGGCGCGCCCATCGTGACGGTAATATCCATGCGCGCGCAGGTGTCGTAGTTGCCGTCTTTGGAGACGCCGCTGGGCACGTCGCAGGCGATTTTAAAGGCGTCGCACATATCCATTTGGGAAATGAGCTTCACCCCCCAATCGTCCAGTTTGCGGTTAAAGCCGCTGCCAAAAAGCGCATCCACCAAAATATCGCACGGCTCGATCGCCTCCGTCTCCCGCACGCCCAGCGCGCGGATGCGTTCAAGCTGCCGAGCCGCCAGTTCGCTGGCCGCCCCCAGCGGCATAAAAACGCTCACCTCAAATCCGCCCGCCGTCAACAAAAGCCGCGCCAGCGCCAGCCCGTCGGCGCCGTTGTTTCCGCTGCCCGCGACGATCAGCACGTTTGCGGTTTCGAAACGCTCCGTAATCACCCGTTTCATCGCCAGCGCGGCGTGCTCCATCAGCAGCTCTTCGCTCATGCCGAAGGTCTCCACCGCCCGCCTATCGAGATGCTCAACCGATTCGTATAACGCGATCACGCAAAATCCTTAGAGGTTTTTGGAAGATTCCAGCACCGCGGCGAAAATGGCGCGGTTTTTTTGGTAGGCGCTGGTCAGCGCGTTGTACATCACGCCGTTTTTGGACAGCTCGCTGGTTTCCACGTCCAGATCAACCGTGTTTCCGTCGTTGCGGGCCATATGGCCGTCGCGGTAAAAAAGCACCGGCTTTTGGGGGCCGCTGTCTTTGGGCTGCAGGTGCATGGACGAGGTGGCCGCCAGGGAGAGCTTTTTCTCCTTGTGGCGGTTAAACTCCTTATGCGCCTGCTCGGCCAGCATCCCTTCGAAGTGAATATCCTTGGAGCGGTAAAAGGGGGTGTCCACGTTGGCGAGGTTGCTGGAGATGAGATCCTGCCGGGTTGCCCGCGCGTTGAGCGCCGCCTGAATGTATTTGGTTGAACGGTTGGTTTCAATCACGCCGGCTCCTTCTGCCTGTGCTTTGTTGGAGATTGTAGAGCAAAAACCATTCCGCGAAGCTGATGTTCATTGCATCCGCGTTAAAATCCCTCCCATTAATCCCCCCGCAAGGATTTTGTTTTGTCCCCCTTAAGCGTTTGCATTCTTTCCGGCGGCATGGACAGCGCCACCGCCACCGCTATCACCCTGCAAGAGGGCCGCGAAGTGGTGGCGGTTCATTTTGATTACAACCAACGCACCGAAGCCCGCGAAAAACGGGCCTTTAACGATCTGTGCGACGCCTTTGGCATTACCCGCCGCTATCAGATCGATCTGCGGTTTTTTGAGCAGATTGGCGCGTCGGCCCTGACCGATCGGGCCATTGCCGTGCCCGAAAATTTCGGCAGCGGCGTGCCGGTGACCTATGTCCCCTTTCGAAACGGCATTTTCCTCTCCGTCGCCGCCGCAATCGCCGAAAAGGAGGGCGCGGACCGGATTGTGATCGGCGCGGTCGAAGAGGACTCCAGCGGCTACCCCGACTGCCGCGAAAGTTTTTTGGACGCCCTACAAGCGGCGATCAACCTCGGCACCAAAGAAGAAACGAATATTCAAATCACCGCGCCACTCGTGCATCTGAAAAAAGAGCAGATTGTCGCCGAAGCCCTCCGCCGCAACGTGCCGCTGGAACTAACCTGGAGCTGCTACCAATCCGAAGAGAAGGCTTGCGGCGTCTGCGAAAGCTGCCGCTTGCGCCTAAAGGGTTTTGAAAAGGCCGGGCTTCAAGACCCCATTTCTTACCGATAAAGTTTTTTGATAGGATCGGCCAAACTCAAAAGGCGGTTCCATGGAAAATTTGCCCGAACTTTGGCACCATCTACCCCAAGAGGATGTTTTTGAGGCGCTTAAAAGCGATCACCGCACCGGTTTGAGCGAGGAGGAGGTTGTCGCCCGGCGGCGGCTTTTTGGCCAGAACCGCATCAGCCAAAAAAAGCCGGTTTCGCCGATCGTGCGGTTTTTGCTGCAATTTCACAACCCGCTCATCTATATTCTTTTGGCGGCGGGCACGGTTGCGCTTTTGCTGGGCGAAACGATCGATGCCGGGGTTATTTACGGCGTGGTCATCGCCAACGCGGTGATCGGGTTTATTCAGGAATCCAAGGCCGAAGCGGCGATCGATTCGTTGAAAAATATGCTCTCTTCCCAATGCGTCGTCCTGCGCGGCGGCAAAAAACAGACCGTCGCCGCAACCGATCTGGTGCCCGGCGATTGGGTCTATCTGGCTTCGGGCGATAAGGTCGGGGCGGATTTGCGGCTCTTTAAAACCCGCGATCTGCAGATTGACGAATCGGCCCTCACGGGCGAATCGGTTAGCAGCCAAAAAACCCCGGCCACTTTGAACAAAGAGACCGTCTTAGCCGATCGCAACAATATGGCCTACGCCGGAACGCTGGTCACCTACGGTCAGGGCCAAGGCATTGTCATTGCCACGGGGGATAAAACCGAAACGGGCAAAATCGCCCACCTTATCAGCGAGGCAACTGCCATCGAAACCCCCCTCACCCAAAAAATCGCCGCCTTTTCCAAAATTCTTTTATGGGTGATTTTGGGCTTGGCGGCGGTCACTTTCGCGGTGGGGCTTTTGCGCGGGCAAGCGGCGATCGAGGTCTTTATGGCCGCCGTGGCGCTGAGCGTTGCGGCCATTCCCGAAGGCTTGCCGGCAGTGGTCACCATCACGCTGGCGATCGGGGTGGGCAAAATGGCCTCGCGCAACGCGATTATCCGCAAACTTCCTGCGGTGGAGACGCTTGGAAGCACCACGGTGATCTGCTCGGATAAAACCGGCACGCTGACGCAAAACCGTATGACGGTTCAGCAGATTGTTGCCGGAGGCGAAAGCGTCGATCGCTCCGATCAAACGCCGATCGACCCCCATACCAACCGCGCGCTTCTTGAAACCCTGCGGGCGGGGCTGTTGTGTAACGACTCCAAACTGGTCGAAAAAGAGGGCCGGATTCAAACCGAAGGCGACCCCACCGAAGGCGCATTGATTGCCGCCGCCGCGCTAGCGGGGCTGCAACACGAACCGCTCGAAAGGGAGCATCCGCGACTCGACAGTATTCCCTTTGAATCGGACCGGCAATATATGGCGACGCTGCACGAACTGGGCGCGACCGAAAACGCCCTTTACGTCAAAGGCTCCCTGGAGCGCATCCTCTCTTTGTGCGACCGGACGCTGGAGGCTTCGGGCAGCATGGCGCCTATTGAGCGCGCCGCCATCGAAAAAACGGCCCACACGCTCGCCGCGCAGGGGTTGCGCGTGCTGGCTTTTGCGGCGGATTATCCCGGCACGCAGGTGCAAAACCTCGACGGTTTTAGACAAAACGAACCAAAAAACCTGATTTTTCTGGGACTGCAGGCGATGATCGATCCGCCCCGCCAAGAGGCGATCGACGCCGTGGCCGCCTGCCAAAAAGCGGGCATTACCGTCAAAATGATCACCGGCGATCATGTTCTGACCGCCTCGGCCATTGCCGAAAAGATCGGCATTGCCAAACCGAAAGAAACGGCGCTCAGCGGAGCGGAGCTTTCGGCTTTAAGCGATCACGAACTGCTCGAAGCGGCCCAAAAAATCAACGTCTTTGCCCGCGTCGCGCCCGAACAAAAACTCAAACTCGTCACCGCTTTGCAAGCGCGGGGCCAAGTGGTCGCCATGACCGGCGACGGGGTCAACGACGCGCCGGCACTCAAACAAGCCGATATCGGCGTGGCGATGGGGATTACCGGAACGGAGGTGAGCAAAGAGGCCGCCGATATGGTTTTGACCGATGACAACTTCGCCTCGATCGCCGCCGCGGTTGAAGAGGGACGCGGGGTGTACGACAATCTCATTAAATTTATCGCATGGATTTTGCCCACCAATCTGGGTCAGGGGCTGGTGATTATGCTGGCCATTTTGCTGGGCACGGCGCTTCCGGTTTTGCCCGTGCAGGCGTTGTGGCTCAATATGACAACCGCCGTCTTTTTGGGATTGATGCTGGCCTTTGAGCCCAAAGAGACGGGACTGATGCGCCGCAAGCCCCGTGCGCCCGATGCGCCGATTCTCAGCGGCGAAATCATCGGGCGGATTGTTTTGATCGGCTCTTTGCTGCTGATTGGCTCTTTTGGTCTGTTTCAATACGCGATCGATGCCGGACGCAGCGTCGAGGAGGCGCGCACCCTGGCGGTGACGCTCTTTGTGGTGGTGCAGAGCTTTTATCTCTTAAACTGCCGCACCCTGAAAATCAGCCTCTTTAAGATCAGCTTCTTTTCCAACCTCTGGGTACTCGGCGGTTTAGGAATGATGCTCATAAGCCAGCTGCTCTTTATCTATACGCCGGTGATGAACACCCTTTTTCAAAGCGCGCCGATCACCGCGATCGACTGGGGCATTATGCTGATTTACGGGCTGCTGGTTTTATTGATCGTAGAGGCCGAAAAGGGATTAAGAAACCGCAAGGCCCGTTGATTTTTCCCACAGCAGCGGGTCGCTCCACTCATCCCTGACCCCGCGGGAAAACTCAAATTCGGCGGGGTTTAAAAGCCCCATTTTGGGGTTATTCACATCGGCTTTAAAGGCTTGCGCGTAGCCGGTTTCGGTTTCGTGAACAATGACGCTGTGAACCTGCACCGCCCCTTCGCCGTTGATCGCTTCCGCGGCGGAAATCACCCGATCGGCCATCATCAAGATCACCCGCGCAAACTGTTCGGCGGAGGGGCTGACGGGCAAAACCACCCACCGTTTACTCAGCCGCTTCATCGCTTCAATATACTCGGGGCTATCTTCGCGCCAGATCGCTACGCTGTGATCAAAGCTGTCGATCAGCTCTTTGACCAGCGTTTTGACCCGCGAAAAATCCATCACCATCTGACCGTGATCGAGCGCGCCGGCTTCGAGCAGCAGTTCGACTTTATAGGAGTGACCGTGGATGCTTTCGCGGCAGCGCTCCGTCAAACAGCCGCGCACGATATGGGCGTTTTCAAATTTAAAAAGTTTGCGGATAATCATGCTATTTCCTTAACAAAACCCGCTGACCGTGCGTGATTGCCACGGCGATCGCATCGGTGATATCCAGCGGCTTGATCTCCTGTTTTATACCCAGAATCACCTTGACCATATAGGCCACCTGCTCCTTGGCGGCCTTGCCTTTTCCGGTCACCGATTTTTTCACTTGCAGGGGTGTATATTCGTGAAAATTGCCCAACTCCTGAATAATTTTGAGCGACAAAGCGCCTCGAAACTGGGCCAGCTTGATCACCGTCTTGGGGTTATGGGCAAAGAAAATATCTTCGATCGCCACCTCGTCGATCGCATGGTTTTTTAAAATCAGATCCAACCCCTCAATAAGTTGGGGAATCTGCTCCTGAAGGTGCCCGGCGGCAATTTTAATAAATCCCGCTTCGCTTAAAGAAAACTTTTTTTGATCCACTTTAATAAGCGCGTAACCGCATTTTGAAGTGCCGGGATCGATTCCGAGAATGGTCACCGTTGAAAATCCAATCGTAATTTTTATTCACAATGATTTCACCCTGTGAATAACTCTTTTCACCGGGGTGATCATGGGGCCTATGATATAATCGACCCACTTAACAGGGAGGGTGATCGTGATTTTTGAAACGGTGCGACAAGAGCTTAAAAAAGTCCTCCCCGTGACGGATTACAGCCGTTATGTGGAACCGCTCGCCTACGCCGAAAGCGAATCCAAATCGGATTTAGCCATCCTCGAAGCGCCCAACCCCTACATCGCCAGCTGGGTACAGACCAAATACAGCGCGCGGCTGGCGGACCTGTTCGAAATTCACACCGGCGTGCGGCCGCGCATCCATCTGCGCTTAAAAAGCCGCGCCAAGGGGCCCAACGTCACCCCGATCGAAACAGTCATGAAAGAGAACCGCCCGGCGCGCAGCACGCTGCTGAACCCCTCTTATGTTTTTGACAGTTTCGTCGTGGGCAGCTCCAACCAGTTTGCCCACACTATTGCTAAAGCGGTGGCCGAAAACCCCGGAAAAATCTACAATCCCGTCTTTTTTTACGGCGGCGTGGGGCTGGGCAAAACCCACCTGCTGCAAGCGATCGGCAATCAGTTGCAAAGCGAAGGCAAGGTGGTGATTTATTCAACCATCGAGCAGTTTATCAACGACTTCACCTACCATTTGCGCAACCAGACGATGGACCGCTTCCGGGAAAAATACCGCAAGTGCGATCTGCTGATGATCGACGACGTGCAATTTTTGAGCGGCAAGGAAGAGACTCAAAAGGAGTTTTTTCACACCTTCAACGAACTGCACGCGGCGGGCAAACAGATTGTGCTCACCGCCGACAAATCCCCCAAACAGATAGCCGGGCTCGAAGACCGCCTCAAAAGCCGTTTCGTCTGGGGTCAGGTGGCCGATATCCAGCCTCCGGGGCTGGAGACGAAAATCGCCATTATCAAGAAAAAGTGCGAGATCGACATGATCGTGCTCGAAGACGAAATTGTCAGCTACATCGCCACCCATATGGACGAAAATATCCGCGAGATCGAAGGGACGCTAATTAAACTCAACGCCTATTCGAAGATGATGAATCAAACCATCACGATGGATTTCGCCAAGGATGTCTTAAAAGAGCACATCAAAGAAAAGCGCGAAAATATCACCCTGGATGAAATCATCGACGTCGTGGCCAAGGAGCTTAACTGCAAACCCAGCGAAATCCGCTCCAAGTCCCGCGTCGCACGGATTGTCAACGCCCGGCGCATGGTAATTTTTTTGGCCCGCAAACTCACCCCCAACTCCATGCCCCTGATCGCCGAATACTTCGGCATGAAGGATCACACCGCCGTCAGCCACGCCATGCGTAAGATTGCTCAAATCATGGAGAGCGATGCCGATTTCAAGGTCAAGATCGAAGAGCTTTCCAACAAGATCGGTGCCCGTCACTGAAAAAAGCTTTAGGTGAACTTAGGTGAAAAGAGAGTACAATCCTTTCAACCTAGAAAGCGCCTTCGCGAGAAGGTTTGACGGGGTTTTTCACCCTTTCACGCCCTTCTATCTACTGCCACTAAATTTTTAAAGAGCCAAGGAGTTCCCCTTGAAGTTCGCCATCACAAAATCGACTCTGGAAAACATGCTCTCAACGCTGCAGCCCTTTTTGGAAAAAAAGGACAACTCGCAGATCACCGCGCATATTCTTTTTCAGGTCGCGCCCGATGAACTGGTCCTCAAAGCAACCGATATGGAGATGGGACTGAGCATCACCTGCAAAGAGCTGATCCCCGAAAGCTTCGGCAGCTTTACCTGCCACGGTAAAAAAATCCTAGACATTATCCGTATTCTCAAAGAGGGACAGGTCACGCTCGAAAACGACGGCGACAATGTGCTGATTAAACAAAACCGCTCTAAATACAAACTGCCCAGCTTTGATGCTTCAACCTTTCCCAACTTTCCCGTCAGCGAAAATCTGCCCAAGGTCAACATCGACAGCCAAAAGCTGATTACCGCCTTTAAAAAAGTTTCCCCCGCCATTGCGGTTAACAACCCCAAATTCGAACTCAACGGCGCGCTGATCGACGTTCGCGGAGCGGTGATCAACGTGGTCTCCACCGACACCAAGCGTCTGGCCCTTTACAAGATTGAACAGACGGCGGATAAAAACCTCTCCATCATCATTCCCAAAAAAGCGATCAGCGAAATCCAGAAGATCTTCGCCGCCGATCTCAAGCTCTATTACGACGAAACCAACCTGATTATGGTCAGTGAAGACTACTTCTTCTTCACCAAGGTTATCAGCGGCAAGTTTCCCGACTACGAGCGGATTATTCCCAGAGAGCTTGCGCACCTCTTTACCCTCAATACCGAAAAGATGATCGATGCGATCCGTCAGGTCAGCATTCTTTCTCAGGAAATCCGCATCACCTTCGAGAGCGGGCTGATTACCTTTGAAACCCTGCAGCAAGACAACGAAGAGGCCAAAACCGGCTTTGAGACCGAGGCTACGGTGGAAAACCCCTTTAGCGTCGCAGTTAACAGCCGCTTTTTGTTGGATTTCTTAGGTCAGTGCGGAACCGAAAGCTTTGTGTTGGGCTTCAACGAACCCAATATGCCCTTCCAACTGAAAAGCGAACAGTTCTCCACCATCGTCATGCCGATCATTCTCTAATAAAGAAACGAGTTAAAAACTATGAGCGAAACCAATTACGGCGCCAGTAATATTAAAGTTCTTAAGGGTCTGGAGGCGGTCCGCAAACGTCCGGGTATGTATATCGGAGACACCTCCGTCGGCGGTCTGCACCACCTGATTTACGAAGTGGTTGACAACTCCATCGATGAAGCGATGGCGGGCCATTGTGATTTGATCCACGTGAAACTTACAACGGCGGGAAGCGCCGTGATTACCGACAACGGCCGGGGGATTCCCACCGATATTCACCCCGAAGAAAAGATCAGTGCGGCCACGGTCGTTTTGACCGTTTTGCACGCCGGCGGCAAGTTTGATAAAGACACCTATAAGGTCTCCGGCGGTCTGCACGGGGTGGGTGTTTCGGTGGTTAACGCGCTTTCTAAAAATCTGAATATGACGATCCACCGCAACGGTCAGGTTCATGAGCAGCGTTTTGAAAAAGGGATTCCCGTTGCGCCGTTGGAGGTCACCGGAACCACCAAGAAAAACGGAACCACCATCGAGTTTATTCCCGATGACTCCATCTTTGAAACCGTCACCTTCGATCGGGAGATTCTGGCAAAACGCTTTAAAGAGCTGTGCTACCTCAACCCCAAAATCGCCATCAAGTTCGAAGATGAGCGCGACGGCTTTAGCGAGACCTACCATTTTGAAGGCGGTCTGGCCCAGTTTGTCGAAGATATGAATGACAAAGAGGCCCTCAGCCGCGTGATTTTCCTTACCGAAAAACTCGAGGATATCGAAGCGGATGTGGCGCTGATGTATAACGACGCCTACACCGAAAAGTGCCTCTCCTTCGTCAACAACATCAAAACCCCCGACGGCGGTACCCACGAAGCGGGTTTCCGCGCCGGTCTGACCCGCGCCATTACCGCCTATATTGAGAAAAACGCCGGTGCTAAAGAGAAGGGCACCAAAATCAGTGGCGACGACACCAAAGAGGGTCTGATCGCCATCGTCAGCGTCCGCGTGCCTGAACCGCAATTTGAGGGTCAAACCAAAGGCAAACTGGGTTCCAGCTACGTTAAACCGCTGGTGCAAAAGTTCGTTTACGAAAAGCTGGCGAAGCATTTTGAAGAAAACCCCAATGACGCCCGCGCCGTGATGCAGAAGGTTCTGTTGGCCGCGCGCGGTCGCGAAGCTGCAAAACGTGCCCGTGATTTAACCCGCAAAAAAGAGGGTATCAGCGTTGGAACCTTGCCGGGCAAACTGGCCGATTGTCAAAGCAAAGACCCGGAAATCTGTGAACTCTACCTGGTGGAAGGTGACTCTGCGGGCGGCTCGGCCAAACAGGGCCGCGACCGGACCTTCCAGGCTATCTTGCCCCTGCGCGGTAAAATTCTAAACGTCGAAAAAGCGCGCCTGGACAAGATTCTGGCCACCGAAGAGATTAAAAATATGATCACGGTTTTTGGCTGCGGTATTGGCGAAGATATGGATATGAGCCGTCTGCGCTACCGTAAAATTATCATTATGACCGACGCCGACGTGGATGGCAGCCATATTCAAACGCTGCTGCTGACCTTCTTCTTCCGCTACCTGCGGCCGCTTATTGAAGAGGGGTGCGTCTATATCGCGCAACCGCCGCTGTACCGCTACAAGAAGGGTAAAACCGAGGTCTATCTGAAAGACGGCAAAGCGTTGGACGAGTTCTTGATCGAAAACGGAATCGGTCAGCTGGAGTTTAAAGGAGTCGGCGACCGCGAGCTGAAAGAGATTTTGAAAATCGCCGCCCATTACCGCGCGGTGCTGGCCGATCTGGAAAAACGTTATTCGCTGATTGAATTGATCCGCTTGATGGTGGAGCAGGATGCGTTGCTTGCCCTCTCCTATGCGGAGCTTCACAAAGAGGCGGAAAAGTTCCTCGGCCAGATCGGGTACAACATTCTCAACGCCATTGTCAACGAAGAGAAAATTCACCTCTTTGTTCAAACCGGAAAAGGGCTTGAAGAGCTGCTCATTAATGATGATCTCTTTGCCCATCCGTTGTTTGCCGAGGCGAAATACATTCACGATCGGCTTACCGAGCGCGGCCATGCAACCTTGTTTGACGGCAAGGATGTGCTTGATGTGCTGGCCGAAGTGGAAGAGGTGGCCAAAAAAGGCGCCTATATTCAGCGCTATAAGGGCTTGGGTGAAATGAACCCGGAACAGCTTTGGGAAACCACAATGAATAAAGAGGAGCGCCGTCTGCTGCAGGTGAAGATCGAAGATTTCGAAACGGCCAGCAACAGCTTTAACCTCTTTATGGGTGACGAGGTTGAACCCCGCCGCCGCTACATTGAGGAGCACGCTAAAGACGTCGCCCATTTGGATATTTGATCCGGACGGATTGACAGCATGATCTCGCCGGGGTTAATTACCGTTTTTTACGACGCCGCATCGATGCAGCGCTGGAACGACTATCCCCGGCTGGTGGAGCTGAACGAACTCGATAAACAGTCCCACAAATTCACCATTGCCTTTCTGCTGGCCGCCTACGAAAACGACATCAACTACCACAATCTGATCGAAGCGGGAATCTTCGAGTTCCTTCGCCGGGTGATCGTCACCGATATCCGCCCCGATGTTTTTAGGGAGGTTATGCAGGAAAAACAGACCCAGATCAACGCATGGGTTCTGGAAAAGATCAAAACACCTCTAGAAACGCTGGAAAACGGCCAATTTTTGGCGCGGATGAGCCGGTATATCTCTGACCCGGCCTTCTATCAAAAAGAGCGCAATTTGCTTGCGGCCGCGCACTATTTGGCAACCCGCTGGGAGTTTGGCATCGTCTATCAGTCGGGCCGTTTTTTGAGTGACATGGAGGATTTGAAAAAGGCGGTCGAAGCGGATATTGAAAAGTTCATGCACTACCGCGGAGTGGTGGAGATTGGACTGGGTACCAAGCTTTCACAGATTGTCGATCTTTGCGGCCGGCTACGCTTTCAGATCCGCTGGGCGCAAACCCCGCGCCTGCCCAAAACCAGCGTACTCGGACACGAATTGATCGTGGCGTTGTTTGCCTATTTTTATTCCCGTAAAGTAGGCGCGTGTCAGGCGCGCACGGTCAACAACTTTTTCTGCGCGCTTTTTCACGACCTGCCCGAAGCGCTGACCCGCGACATTATTTCGCCCGTCAAGCGCAGCGTCGAGGGGCTGGAGAGTTTGATTGTCGGTTATGAGGTGAAGCTCATTAACCAAAAAATTCTGCCCCTGATTCCCGACAACATCAAAGACCACTTCTCCTACCTGCTGGGCCTTTACGAAGAGGGCGGTTACTACAACAAAGACGAATTCAAAAACCGCATCCGCGATCAGCACTTTATCCGTACCGTTTCGGATGTTTCGGCCTATAACGAAGATCATTACGGCGCGATCGACGGCCGGGCACTCAAAGCGTGCGATCATCTGGCCGCCTTTACCGAAGCGGTACTTTCCATCAGCTACGGCATTAAAAGCCGCGAATTGGAAAATGGCGTGAAACTGAAAGAGTATTACCGCGAAAAAGGGCCGATCGGCGGTGTGGATTTTGCGGATTTAATGCAGAAAATTGAGGAGTATTTAGAAACATGAGCGAAAAAAAGTACGGCGAAGCAATTATCGAAGCCTTCGATGTGAGTCAAGATTTGGAGATTTGGCCCAATCCGAGTCCCGAAAAAAACTACACAATCAAAATCAGCCTGCCGGAGTTTACGGCGCTCTGCCCGCGCAGCGGCTACCCCGACTTTGCCACAATCCATTTGGAGTATGTGCCCGACCAAAAGGTTGTCGAACTCAAGGCGATCAAACTCTATATCAACAGTTTTAGAAACCGCCATATTTCCCATGAAGCGGTCGCCAATGAGATTTACGACGTGCTTTTTAATGCGCTTAAACCGCGTCAAATGAAATTGATTGCGGATTTTCAGCCCAGAGGTAACGTGTTTACGAAGATTGAAATTGATAGTGAAAGTGCGAAGAAGTAGCGTTTCAAGTGCCTCTCCCCAGAGAACTGCGGCGCCCGGCTTGAACCGGTGGGCTGCTCGGTTCCCCGCCTGACCCGCTGCCAAATTCAAACCGTCGCACAGGTCTGAAGAGAAGCGGGCGAATTATATCAGAAGAAATAGCGGATTCCCAAATAGCTCCGGGTGTCGGTGTCGTCCCAGTACTCATCCCCGTAACTTTTGGCAATGGGCCGCCACCGGCGTAGCTTGTAATCGACTCCGGCGCTCAGCGCCCAATCCCGGCTAAGAAAAAACAGCGCCCCGACCCCTGCGCCCGCCCCGTAGTCGGTGGGCATAATATCCTCCGCTTCGTTATAACCAAAGGTCAGCATAAACTCCGCATAGGGCAGAAGCTTGGGTGAAACCCTCTGAAAAAGCTGAGGAAAGGTAAACCCGGCCACGACCAAAAACTCCTGAATCTCGTCGCCGTTATGAAAACCCAGCCGGTAGTAACGGTTTTCACCCGTGTCGTGTTCGATCCCGATGAGCAAATCGGTGCGATCGTAGGTTTTATGCTGAGTGAAACTGTAGGTGTTGCCGTTTGCGGTTCCGAGTACCTCTGCGGGCGAAATATCGGTTCTTAAAACGTCGATTCCGCTTTTATTGCTTTCGATCCGCACTTTCCGGTCTTGATCAACCCGTCCCAGTTCAGCGCCGACAAAATAGCTAACGGGGATTCCAAAGAGCTGATGGCGGTTGCGGGTTTTGGGCAGTTGCCGGACCACGCGGCGCACCGTTTGCGGTTGTTGTTGCGGTTGAATCTGCGGTTTAACGGGCTGAATCTGCGGCTGGGGAACAAGGCGCCTTTTAACGGGCGCTTCATCTTGATAGTACTCTTTAAAAAGCTGCTCGGTTTCTCCACCCACAAAACCGTCGTTGGCCCACAAAACCGGCGCAAAAAGTAAAAAAAGCCATCGTTTCATAGGACCGATTTTAGCTGAGTTTCGTATTTATCCAGCGCTTTCCACGCCGCCTCCCGCCCGATTTCGATCATCTGGTAGGCTTTATGAAAATCGTAGTTGCGGCTGCTTTCCATAGGAATTTGCACCAAAATTTCCGTCGTGTATCCGGAAATTTTATACATCGTCATCGACTCTTGCATCGTATCTAGAGTCCGGCTGAGAATATCCAGACGGCTGGCCGCCTCTTGGGTTTCGGCTTTATGGGGCTTGCCGTTTTTTGAAAAGCCGATTTTTTCGAGCAAGCTTCTAAAACCGCTTACCGCCTGATCTTGCTTTTTGATCTCCTCTTTGGGGATGGAAACGGGCCTAAGCGGGCGCACATGGCTGGCGTTGAGGTTGACGGCGATTCGCAGATCGGTGTGATCGGACATAGTCGGCGCGATGGGCAGCGGGTTTAACACGCCGCCATCCACCAGCAGCCGATCGGCCAGATAAACCGGGGTAAAAATGGTGGGAATGGCAATGCTGGCGCGAATGGCCGTTTGCAGATCGCCCTGCTGAAACCACACCTCTTTTTTGGCGTTGAGATCGGTTGCCACGGCGGTGAATTTGATGGGTAGTTCTTCGATTTTTTTGTTTCCGAAAAAGGGCGCCATTTTTTCAAAAACCCGTTCGCCCTTGATCATGCCGCCCGAAGAGAGCGTCAAATCGACCAGCGAAAGCACATTGACAAAATCCAAGCCCAGCGCCCACTCTTTATAGGCCTGCAGATTTCCTGCGGCGTAAATGCCGCCCACCAGCGCGCCCATGGAACAGCCGCAGATGGAGACAATTTCAAACCCGGCTTTTTCAAGCTCTTCGATCACGCCGATATGGGCATATCCCCGCGCGCCGCCGCCGCCTAAAACCAGTGAAACCGTCCGTGCCATCAAGCTGCCTTTCCAAGACCTTTGAGCAGAATACGGGTGACCTGTTCGCCAAAGCCTTTACGATCGGGCGCGGCGATTTCGTCAATAAAATAGCTGTGGACAAAACCGTCCGTCAGCGACTCCATCAAATTAGCGTACAGTTTCGGATGGCCGGGATCCAGGATACCCTTTTGGATCATCTCCTCGGCCAGCGCTCCCAAGAACTGAGTGCGTTTGTGATGCACCGAATCAAAATTATGCAGATTTTGCATCAAAAAGATCGAGACATTGCGAATATCGCGACCAAAAAGGGCGCGGTTTTTTTCCATCAGATTCAATCTCAATGCCGCAAAGATTTTAAAACGGTTTAGGGGGCATTGCTCATGCCGGATAGCCCGGTTGACGGCCCGCATCAAACGCTTTAGCTCTTCGTTCATAACGGCTAAAAAAAGGTTCTCTTTCGACTCGAAGTGCTTATAGACGGTCCCCACCGCCACTTCGCACTCTTTGGCAATCTCTAAAACAGCGGCTTTTTCAAAACCGTATTTCAAAAAATGCGCTCTGGCGACGGACACAATACGCTCTTCGCGCTTGCGCATCACCAACTCCTTGGCTTGCTTCATACCGATACATCCTTTGGTCGTGGTGCGTCAGGATTTTAGCATAAAAGCAAGCCTACGGTTCATGTATGAAAAGAAGGCTTCCAGTTTCTTTGGATGTTCTCTCAAAATTACGCGAAGTTGCGGTTTTTCGACGGTCGGACGGCGGATCGCCCCCACCAAAAAACCCTCCGTCAGCAGTTTTTTCTGCAATAAAACCGCCGCCCGGTCAGAGGCGACCTCGATCGACAAAATCAGCGACGGCGTAAAAAAGCCGTATCGGGCCGCAACCGCCTGTGCCTTTGCGATCCGTTTTGCAAGGCTTTTGCGGTGGGCGTAGATCCGCTTGGCCGATTCGTGGGCGAAGGCAATATCAAAGAGGCTTGGCGCGGTGGAGTAGATAACCGGCTTGGCGCGGTTTTCCAAAAAGGCGATGGTTGTTTTGTCGGAGAGCAGATAGGCGCCGTAACTGCCGTAGGCCTTGCCCAGCGTGCCCATGCGAACGGTGTTTTGGTTATCCAGCCCGTAGTGTTCCAGCACACCCAGCAGATTGGGGCCAATCACGCCGCTACTGTGGGCTTCGTCCAGAAGCAGCGTCGCGCCCGCGTTTTTAGCGGCCAGAAGCACGTTTTTTTCGACGATCCGCCCGCTCATCGAATAGACCCCTTCGACGGCCACAAAACGCCGTTTTGCGGGGATTTTGAGCTTTTCGGACAGATCCTCCGCATCATTGTGGCGAAAGAACTCAACCCGCCCCTGCGTCGTTTTGGCCGCCAGAAGGCCGCTGGCGTGATACTGCGCATCGATCAACAATAGATCGCCCTTGCGGGGCAGCGCCTCAAAGAGCGCCAGATTGCCCAAAAAACCGCTGCCGATGACCAATGCCGCTTCGTAGCCGTGGGTTTTAATGAGCCACCGCTCAAAATCCCGGTGAATCGGATGATACCCGCTGACCAGTTGAGAGGCCTTGGGGCCGTACACCTTTGCCTTCTCCAGCCGGGCGATCGCGCGGTGAAAAACCGTCTCGTTGTGGGCCATGCCGAGGTAGTCGTTACCGGCCAGATCGAGCTGATCCACGTGAAACGTTTTGCGCCCGCGAAGCCGCCCGGCGCGGGCTAAGGCCGCCAGTTCGTTTTCGTACATTCAGCCCTCCAAAAAAGGCGCAATTGCCTCCAGCGTCAGTCCCATCGCGGTGCTTTCAAACCCTTGCACTTG
The DNA here is from genome assembly GCA_050251635.1 of Campylobacterales bacterium. Taxonomy (GTDB): domain Bacteria; phylum Campylobacterota; class Campylobacteria; order Campylobacterales; family SZUA-545; genus JBFWML01. Next base: position 32,542 of record JBFWML010000002.1, read on the forward strand.
CCGGATATACCGTTTGCAGAAGCCTTCGACCATACAACCGCCCGCCTTATCGCGCCAAAGATCGCTTTGCAGATAGGTTTCCAGATCGGCCGGGTCAAAGGGGTTAAAGAAATAACGGGTTTCGCTCAGGTCGATCAGACGGAGATTTTTTTTGTGAAGAATCGTGCAGGTCAAAATCCCTACTGAATTACCGCTCTGGCGGCCTAAAATCCGGCGGGCGTCGTCGATGTTTTTGGGTTTGCGCAGGATGTGATCGTCCGCCGTGACGACCGTATCGGCGCAAAGCAGCGGCAGCGAATCGCCGTAGAGTTTTAGCGCGCTGGCCGCTTTGCCCTCCGTGGCGCGGTACACAAACTCGCGGGGGCAACTATGATCCAGCGCCTCCTCGTCAAAATCCGCCGGGCGCTGCGTAAAAGCAATGCCCGCTTCCCGAAGCATCTTTGCGCGGGTCGGCGAGGCGGAGGCAAGGATGATCAACCGAGTTTGGCTTTCGCAAATTCCAGCGCTTTGGTTCTGGCCGCTTCCACCGCGCCCGTTTCGGCTCCGCCACCGCTGGCGAAGTCGTCGCGTCCGCCGCCCTTGCCGCCCAGAACCGCCGCCACTTCGCGCACCCATTCGCCCGCTTTGACGGAGGCGTTTTTCACCCCGGCGGTGCAACTGACTTTGCCCTCGCCCGCCACAAAGATCATTGCCGCGATTTTCTCGTGTTGGTTTTTGAGATCATCCACAATCGCTTTGGCGTCGCCTGCATCAATGACGTCGATCACCACGGTCACATCGCCGATCGTGATGCTTTCGAGGGATTTTTCCGAACGGCTTTGCAGCTTTTCAATCTCTTTTTTCAGGTCGCGGATTTGCGTTTGCAGCTTTTCCACGGCGCTGACCGGATCGGGGGTTTTGAGGCTCAGGCGCAAACTATCGACCGTGGTGCGCAAGCCGCGCAGGTATTCGTAGGCGCTTTCGCTGACCACCGCTTCGATCCGCCGCACCCCGGCGCTCACGCCGCTCTCTTTGGTAATGACAAAGAGGCCGATCTCGGCGGTGTTTTGCACATGGCAGCCGCCGCACAGTTCGATGCTCGCATCGCCGAAGCTAACCACCCGAACGCTCGAACCGTACTTTTCGCCAAAAAGCGCCTTGGCTCCCGCTTTTTTGGCTTCGTCCACGGCCATCTCGCGGGTTTGCCCGGCAAGGCCCATCCACACCAGTTCGTTGACCCGCTTTTCGATTTTTTCGAGCTGTTCGGGGCTAACGGCTTTGGGGTAGTTGAAGTCGAAGCGAAGCCGTGAGGCATCAACCGACGAACCCGCCTGAGAGGCGTTGTCGCCCAGCGTTTCGTTCAGCGCCGTATGCAGCAGGTGGGTTGCGCTGTGGTGCCGCGCTGTGAGCACACGCTCGCGGCCCACGACCGCTTTAATCTTCGCGCCCGCTTTTAGCGTTGCGGTTGTTTTCACCCGCGAAAGATTGAGGCCGAAAAATTTCTCCGTTGCCAGCACCTCACCCGCGTTTTCCAGCAGGCCCGTATCCCCCGCCTGACCGCCGCCGGTGGCGTAGAAGGGGGTCTCTTTCAGCATCACCCACCCTTCACTTCCGGCCTTCAGCTCGGCGGTCTGTTTGAACTGATCGTCTAAGAGCGCCAATACTTCGGTGGTGTGTTCAAAACGGTCGTAACCCACAAAACGGTTTTCGCCGAACTGTTCCAGCAGCGGTTTAAAGTCGCCGTCCTTGGCCGCATCGCCGCTGCCCTTCCACGCCGCCTTGGCGCTTTCGCGCTGGATTTTCATGGCCGCGTCAAACCCGGCGGTATCCAGCGGCGTGTTGCTCACCCGCAGCATATCTTCGGTCAGATCGAGCGGGAAGCCGTAGGTGTCGTAGAGTTTAAAGGCGGTTTCCCCGCTAAAGATTTTGGGTTTTTTGGCCATCTCTTCGTTAAAGAGTTTCATGCCGTTTTCGATCGTGGCGAAGAAACGCTCCTCTTCCAGCTGCATTTGCTCCATCACGGCGCTTTGGCGCTCCCTCAGGTACGGGTAGCCTTTGCTCATCTGATCGACCAGCGTGGGGACGATGCGGTACATAAAGGGCGTTTTCATCCCCAGCAGGTAACCGTGGCGCACCGCGCGGCGCAAAATGCGGCGCAGCACATAGCCCCGCCCCTCTTTATCGAAGTTGACCCCCTGAGCCAGCAGGAAGGTCACCGCGCGGATATGATCGGCAATCACGCGGTGACTCGCCCCGTTTTTGGGGTCGTAGGTTTTGCCGGTCACTTTGGCGATCTCATTCAGCAGGGGTTTAAACAAGCTGCTGTCGTAGTTGCTCAAAACCCCCTCTTTGATCGCGGTAATCCGCTCTAAGCCCATGCCGGTGTCGATCGAAGGCTTGGGCAGCGGATGCAGCACCCCTTTTTCGTCGCGGTTGTACTGCATAAAGACAAGGTTCCACACCTCCAAGAAGCGATCGCCGTCGCCGCCGAAGTAGTCTTCGGGGCCGCTGAAGTGCTCCGCGCCCTGATCGACGTAGATTTCGCTGCACGGGCCGCAGGGGCCGGTGTCGCCCATTTGCCAGAAGTTGTCTTTGTCGCCCATGCGTTTGATGCGCTCTTTGGGGACGTATTTCAGCCAGATCGCTTCGGCTTCGTCGTCGCTTTCGTGCACCGAAATCCAGAGTTTTTCCTTGGACAGGCTGATCGTTTCGGTCAGAAACCGCCACGCGTGGGCGATGGCCTCCTCTTTGAAATAGTCGCCGAAACTGAAGTTGCCCAGCATCTCGAAAAAGGTGTGGTGCCGCGCGGTGTAACCGACGTTTTCGAGGTCATTGTGTTTGCCCCCGGCGCGCAGACAGGTCTGGCTGGTCGTGGCGCGCGGCGGGTTAGGCGCGGGCACTTCGCCCACAAAAACGGGTTTAAACTGCACCATGCCCGCGTTGGTAAAAAGCAGCGTTGCGTCGTCGGGCACCAGAGGCGATGCCTCGATGACCGCATGACCGTGTTGTTTGAAATAGTCTAAAAATGCTTGGCGAATATCCATCCCCTGCCTTTAAGCCGCTTGATAAAAGGGCACGATCATAGCCCACGGGCGATAAGCAGGGGTTTAATTCGAGTATTTAAGCAGGATCGCCCGCTCCGTCTCGATCGCGCCGCGGACGCTAAAAAGCCAGAGGCGGTGGGCAAAGAGGTAGTCGATATTGAGCTTTTTTTGTTCGTTTTGATCTTTAGGGATCGTGACGGCAATGCGGGCAATATCCAGTTCGAGGTTGACGACCAGCCCGCGCAGGCTCTCCCAAAAATACTTTTTAAAGAGCGGTTCGTCCAGTCGGCGCTTAAAGCGGTCGATCCGGTCGATCAGATCACCGATCGCTTTAAAATCGGCGTTTTTCAGTTGCTCTTCCTGGGTCAGTTTTTCCAATTGCAATGCAGTGTTGACGACCGTTTCCTGCAAAGGGGCCAGATCGCCCAGCGCCCTGTCCGCTTCGGCGATCATGCTTTTTAAAACCGTGGTGATCTGCGTTTTTTCCTTCGCCACAATCGCCGGATCGGGCGCTTGCAGCCGGATTGGCGTTTTGGGTTTGCTGCGATCGACAAATTCCGCAACCACCTCGGCAAAGGGCCGATCGATCGCGCCGTCGATATGGCAGCCCCCTTCGGTGGCGTTGATCGTTTGCATCTGTCCGATCGTTTCGGCGATATTTTGAATAAAAAAGTTGCGAAACAACACCCAGATTTCGTTGCTGCGGATTTCCCCCTGCCCGCCCCATGCGGGGAGCATCAGGCGGTTTTCGGTCTCCATCCGTTTGGCGACGGAGGGGTCTTTTTCGCCAAAGACATGATCGCTTGCGTGGGTGGTTTTTTCGTCCGCGCTGTAGGCCAAATCCTGCCCGATCAGCACCACCCGTCTAAAGCCCATTAAAAAGGCCAGTTCGTAAGCCAGATTGGCGGCGCTCATGCCGATGCCCGCGTAGCCGTGTTCTTCTAAATCAAAGGCGATCATATAGCCAAAGGGGCGCATGATCAGGCAGCGCATACCCTTGACGGCGTTGATGACCTGCTCGTGCTGCACGGCGCTTAAAGCAAAACAGCCGACCCGTTTTTGAAACGCTTCGGAGGTGCGCTCGAAAAACTGCGCGGTCTCTTTGACGCGCTCAAGTGACGTGACGATGTCCGGCACGATGCCCCACTTTTCCAGAATCGGCAAGCTGGCATCGACACAGATAATCGTCACAAAATCCTGAATTTCTTTTAAAAGCGGCAACTGTTTGGTCAGCGACGGCCCCGTGGCGACGGTGATCGCCAGATCGCTGTTTTTTTGTTTTAAGAGCGTGCGGAAGGCGGGGTTTTCCACCATTAAGCCCGCGTTTTTCAAAAAGTGCTCGAGGCCAATGAGGCTGTCTTCGAGATCGTTGCCGTGGCTTTTGACCGCCTGAATAATCGCATCGACCATCAGGCCGTTGATCCGCTCGATCACGCTGGTGTAGCGGCCATAAAACTCGCGGGTGATTTGCAGATTGTAAAGCTTGAGGTAAACCCCCAGCCCCGGCAGTTTGGTCAGCGTCATGGCCAGATGGGGGTTCATGTCGCCCGGGTGAATAATGATCAGCCGCAGTTTTTTAAAGGCTTCGGAAAAGTCGTTCAGATGCAGCGCAATATAGATCAGTTCGATCTCGGGTTCAAAAACGATCAGATAAGCAAAGGCGGGATTTTTGAGCAGATCGCCGAACAAAAAGCCGTTGCCCAGCCCAAAAAAACACAAAAACGGGTGACGGTAAAGGGGGGCCAGCTCTTGAAGTTTCAGCGCCGTTTCGCCGACGGGTTCTAGATAAAGCGGAGTTTTGGTGAGCGTGTCAAGCAGATTAACATCGCGGGGCTCTTTGCCCGCAAAGACCTCAAAACGCGCATTGCCTTCGAGGGTTTGCAGGCGGTTAAACAGTTCGCGGTTAACCTCGAAGAGCGCTTCGAGGTTTTTGCGGTAGAGGGCCTCCACCTACTGCAGCAGTTTCATAACATTCTGCTGGATCTGGTTGGCCTGCGCCAGCGCGAAGCTGCCCGACTGCGCGAGAATCGACTGCTTGGAGAAGTTGGCGCTCTCCTGACCGAAGTCCAAATCGCGGATGGTTGATTCCGAAGACTGCACGTTCACCTGCGTGTTGGAGACGTTGTTGATCGTCACTTCGATCTGGTTTTGCACCGCACCGATGTCGGCACGGATCTCGTCCAGCAGCCGCAGAGCCGAGTCGGAAATGTCCATGGTGATCATCGCGCCGTAGCGGGTGGTCACGCCCACGCCCAGATACTCGCCCGCCGCCGCGGACTGCACGGCGTTGGCGAAGGCCCCCGCTGCCGCGCCCTGCATGGCGGTGAAGTTGCCCACCACATCCTGCATGGCGGAGAAGGCCTGATAGCCCGCCGAGTTGATCACCGTCGCCAGAGAACCGGTGGCGGTGTAGTTGATATCCCGCGCGGTGCCGTGGGTGAGACTCAGGCGGCCGTAGTTTTCGTGCGCCGCAGCGGAGACGTTGCCCAGTTGCAGGTTGCTGCCCCCTTCGCCCGTGGTGATATGGATGCCCCGGCCGTCGCGGCTGGTGAAGTTGGCGCGGCCCTGTTCGTCGATACTGGCGGTCACGCCGGTGAGCAGGGTAAAGGAGTTCACGGCGTTAACGAGGTTACCGTTGCGGTCGTTGTCTTGAACGCCGTCAATATCGCCGATCAAGACGCCGTTGATCGTGAGCGCCCGGATGGTGCCGCCCTGTACCGCCGCGGTGCCGGTGGATTGAACGCTGTAGTGGGCCCGTGCGCCGATAATGTCGCTGACCTTGTTGATCGCTTCGGCCAAGGCGCCGATACCGGTGCCCGCGCTGTAGGAGATGACCACGCTTTCAAGCTCGATGGGCGCGGCCCCGGTGGGGCTTTGGAAGGTCAAGACCGTTTCGGAGGAGGCGGTGATGGTTGCGGTGGTTTCTAAACGCACGCCCCCGATTTTGCTGGCCAGCGTCGAGCCGATCGAGGCTTTAACGGTTTCGTTGGAGTAGGCGCCGACCTGGAACTCTTTGTTAATAAAGCTGCCCGCCAGCAGTTTCATGCCGTTAAAGCTGGTCTGCACGGCGATGTTATTGAGCTGTTCGACCAAGCGGGCGATGTCCCGCTGGATCGCCATACGGGAGGACTGGTTCTGGCCGTCCTGCGCCGCCTGGATCGCCTTGCTCTTGATGGTATCGACGATCTTGATCTGTTCGTCCATCGCCTTGTCGGCAATCTGAATAATGCCGATCGCGTCGTTGGCGTTACGGATCGCCTGACCCAGCGCGTTGGCCTGGGAGCGCAAACTATCGGCAATCGCCATGCCCGAGCTGTCGTCGGCGGCCTTGTTGATGCGCAGGCCCGAGGAGAGCTTTCCTACGGATTTGTCAATCTCGCGGTTGGTAATCTGCGAGTTGGTCAATGCGTTCATCGACGCAATGTTGGTGTTAATTTTTAAGAACCCCATACGGCCTCACTCCTTGGTTGGGTCGAACTCTGTCGGCCAAAAGCACAGAGCGTTCCAAAATTTTGTGACGGCGAAAAATTTTGTTTTCCTGAGATTCCCGGCTTAATCGGTTTGTGATAGGATTGAACACCCAATTTGAAAGGAGAGACCCATGAAAAAAATAGTGTTTTTATTCTGGGCAAGCGCCGCGCTCTTGTGGTCGGCTTCGATTCCCCTAGAGGAGCTGCTGGCTAAAGCCAAGGCGGAAAACAAAGTTGCGCTGGTGTTTGTGGAGACCGACTTTTGTCCGTGGTGCAAACGGATGAAGGAGAGCACCTTCACCAATGTTAAGGTAAAAGCCAAGCTGGAAAACGAGCTGGTGGTGGGGTATTACAACAAAGACCGCGATGCGTTGCCCAGCCACCTCGGCGCGCGTCAGGTGCCGACCATCCATCTGGTTGACGGCGACGGCAAAATTCTCTTTACGGTGGTGGGCTACGTGCCGCCCGGCCCCTTTCTCAAACACATCCAAGGGGCGCAGGAAGATCTGGCCGAGCGCCAAAACGGCCGCTAAAGAAAGCGGCGGATCGCCCCTTCAATATCTGTCCGGTCGATCACCTCTTTTTGGGTGATCGGCAGGGCAAAGAGCGCCTCGATCGGCGCGGGAACCTTCACTTTATACCGCTCTTTAATCGCTTCTAACGCCTCTTTGTCGCTTGCGCCCACCTTGCCGCCGATCGCCTGCAGCACCAACGGCGCAAACTTCGTCCACTCCGCCGTGGAGTAAAGAATCCGCTTATTGCCGTTGCCCAGCGAAGCCGCCTTGAGGCAGGTGGCGGTGTGGGGGTCCATCACATATCCCTTGCGGGCCGCTTCGCGGATGGCGCTATTGACCTCGTCTTCATTGGACCAAGCCGCATCGAAGATGCTCCGCAGGGTTTCCAGCTCCGCCTCGCTCACTTGATAGGCACCGTCATTCGCCAATTGCTCCATCAGCTCGCGGGTACGCTCCGGCCCGAAAAGGTCAAACAAAATCCGTTCGACGTTGGAGGATTTGAGAATATCCATCGCCGGGGAGGTGGTCTTAACCAGCTTGCGCGAACGCAGATCGTAACGGCCTGTCACAATCAGATCGGTAAGCACGTTGTTGTTGTTGCTGGCAATGAGAATCTTGCCCACGGGCAGACCCATTTTGCGGGCGTAGTAGGCCCCCAGCGCGTTGCCGAAGTTGCCCGAGGGTACCACCAGATCGACCGCGTCGCCCAGGGCGATTTCGCCGTTTCTTAAAAGCTCCAGATAGCTGTGGAAGTGGTAAAGAATCTGAAACAAAATCCGCCCGAAGTTCACCGAGTTGGCGGCGCTGAGCGAAATGCCCTTCTCCTTGACAAAGCCGTTAAAACTCTCCGAAGCCAGCAGGGCCTTGAGGGCGTTTTGCGCGTCGTCGAAATCGCCGTGGATGCCAATCACCTTGAGGTTGGGGGCGTCCACCGTCACCATCTGCAGCCGCTGCACGTCGCTGGTGCCGCCGTCGGGATAGAGGCAAACGACCTGCGCGCCCGGACGGTTTTCAAAGCTCTTTAGCGCCGCCGGGCCGGTATCGCCGCTGGTGGCCGCCAGGATCAGATAGTGTTCGCCCCGTTTTTGCGCCAGGGCGGAGAGAATCACGCCAAAGGGCTGCAGCGCCATATCCTTAAAGGCGCGGGTCGGGCCATGCCACAGTTCGCTGACAAAGGTGCGGTCATTGAGTTTGTGCAACGGCACGGGGTTTGCGGGGTCGTCAAAACCGTCGTACACCCTCAGAGCTTCGTCGATCAGGGCTTCGTCGAGATCGACTTCGAGTTTGGTCAGCAGGGTTTTGCACAGCGCCTTATAGGAGAGGTTTTTATAGCTTTCCAGCTCGGCGGCGCTGACGGTAGGCAGTGCGACGGGCGCATAAAGACCGCCGAAATCCGCCGCCGGGCTTAAAATCGCTTCGCTAAAGCGGACAAATTCGGGACTTTGCGGCTTTTTGCCGCGAGTTGGATAAAGGCGCATTCGGGTTTCCTTAGAAGGATCGTTGCGCGGATTATATATAATGCGCACTTTTTGACGAAAGCAGCAAAATGGCTCTGATCCGCCTTTCTAAAAACGCCCTTTTTCACAATCTTTCGATCCTTAAGGCCAAAGCGGGCCGCGCGCAGGTGGCCGCCGTGCTTAAAGACAACGCCTACGGCCACGGCCTGAGGGAAATGGCAACGCTCTGCGCGCAGGCGGATGTGTGCTGGGCGGTGGTGCGCACGCTAAACGAGGCGCGGCAAATTTGCGCGCTGTTTGAACACGTTTTAGTGCTGGCCGATCATCCCGCGGGCGACCTGCCCGCCAACGTTCATTTCGCCCTCAACGATGCGATCCACGTGAAACAATGGCCTGTGGGCACAAAGGTGCATCTGAAGGTCGATTCGGGCATGCACCGTAACGGTATTTCGCCCGCCGATCTGGGCACGGTTTTAAACGCCCTTGCCGATCGCGGTTTGGTATTGACGGGGGTTTTTTCGCACCTCAAAAGCGCCGATGAGCTTTCGACGGAGCTTGGCTGGCAGGAGCGCAACTTCGCGCAAATCCGCGCCGGGGTCGAAAGCTTTTGCCGCGATCGCAGCCTTGAAAATCCCCTCTTTCACCTCTACAACAGCGCCGCGACCCTGCGTCAGCAAAACGCAAACGGTTACGATCTGGTGCGGCCGGGTATTGCGCTGTACGGTTATTGCGATCTGGGTGCCCCCTTTGACGCCCACACGCTCAAACCGGTGCTTTCGCTCTGGGCCGATCGGCTCTCAACCCGCACGGTGGCTGCCGGGGGGCGGATCGGCTACGGCGGCGTGTTCGAGGCCGAAAAACCGCTGATCGCCTCCGCCTACGATATCGGCTACGGTGACGGCTTTTTGCGCCTAGGCGGCAGCGAAGGGTACGTCACGCCCGAAGGCAAACGGCTGCTCGGGCGTGTGAGTATGGACAATGTGGTGATCGAAGGCGACGCGGAAAAAATCTGCCTGATGGACAATGCCGATGCTTTGGCGAAGCTGCGCGGCACCATCAGTTATGAGGCGCTGGTGCGTTTAAATCCGGCGATCGATCGGGAGATTGTTTAAGATTTAGTTGCAAACGTTAAGCCAAATTGGAGACAATACCGAGACTTTTTGAATCAGCCCCGAGGGACATCCTTGAAGCACCGACAACTGATGCTGGCGATTATGGGGGTAATCACGCTGGCCGCAACGCTCATTTTTGGCTTGATCTGCTGTCTTCTGCTCTATTTCCACAAAGACGATCTGCGAACGCTGATGCTCTGGCAAAGCAACGAACTGGTGCGCATGGCCGAAACGGGGAGCCTGCCCGCCGCAGCCCCCCTGCCGCCGTCGGTGACGATCGAGCACAACCCCTTTGCGCTCTGGATCGACGCGCAGGGAAAAACGCGGCTGCTGCTTGGCCCGGTGCCCGAAGCGCTCAAGGCCGGGCCGCTGCACTTTGCGCCCCACCGGTTCCATGAAACCGGTCAGCAGCTTTTTTATTCCGAACGGCTGCTGGACGGCGGGCGGGTGGTTTACGGTTTGTCTTTGTGGCCGGCCTACAAGGAGATTTTCTTCCGGATGCTCTGGGTGGTGGCCGCCGGTGTGGCGGGCATCGCTGCGGTGCTGGGGCTGATCTACTGGCTGCTGATTCGTTACACCCTCTCGCCGCTGGTGCGCTTTTTTGAGCGCTACCATGACCACGCGGTGCGGGGCATCACCAAGCAGGAGTCGATGAACGGCGACGGCGTGATCGGCGAAGAGGGGGTGCATCCGCGTATTTTGAGGCAGCTTAACCGCGTTTTGGGGCTAACCAATCTGCTGGTGAAAAAGAGCATCCTCTTTGAAACCTTCACCCAAAAAGCGGCCATGGAGACGGAGAAATCCGCCATTTACCATCATCTCTACAAAACCGTGCGCAACTTTTTTCCCATCGAGAATCTTTCGGTGCTGGAGCTCAATCACAGCGCCAACCGGCTGGAGGTGGTTTTTCAGCACCCTGCGGCGGTCTATCCCGAACAGGGCGATATGGTCGAGCCGACCGCCTGTGTCGCCTTCCGCTACGCCGATGACGTGGTGCACGACTGCGAGCCCAACGGATGCAGCTATTTTGCCGGAGACAAGCTCTGTCAGGCGATCTGTTCGCCCATGTTCGCGCAGGGCACTATTGTGGGGGTGTGCCGCATCGATCTGGATTTGAAAACCTTGGGCGAGAACCCCTTTGCCCGCAAGGATGCCGCCGAGTATCTGGAGAATCTGCGCACCTTTTTGGCCCCCTTTGTCAAATACACCGGCGTGGCGATCGGCAATATCAACATCACCAATATCTACAAAAACCAAGCGATCACCGATGCGCTCACGGGGCTGTATAACCGCCGCTATCTGGTGGAATCCTTTGTCAACAACCTCGAGGTGGCCAAGCGCCGCGAAAGTCCCGTGGGCTGCTTTATCCTCGATGTGGACAACTTCAAGCGGTTCAACGACGAGTTTGGGCACAAGGTGGGGGATCTGGTTTTAAAGCGGGTGGCCAAAACCCTGCAGGGCGCGATCCGCAGCGGCGATATCGCCGGGCGTTTCGGGGGCGAGGAGTTTCTGGTTATTTTGCCCGACACCCCCGATGCGGAGGTTTACCGCGTGGCCGAGCGGGTGCGTACCGCCATTGCGGCGATCAACTACGACGAGATCGGGCTGAACAACATTCCCAAAATCACCGTCAGCATCGGGATTGCGGCCTTTCCCATGCACGGTTATAGCCACTACCACATTACCCACGCCGCCGATCAAGCCCTTTACCGGGCCAAAAACGAAGGCAAAAACCGCACGGTCGTTCACCACGACCCCACGACCTCAGGCGGGAGCTAAAATCCCGTCGATGCCCGCTTGGGCGATCTGCTCCAGACGGTCCGCTTCCGCTTCGGCCAGCACTTTAATGTCGTACAGATAGTGATCGGCCAGCTTTTGCAGTTCGCGGGCCAGATCAAAGGGGGCAACCGCGTAGCGAACCTTGGTGGCGGCGATTAGCACAAACTCCCGCACGTTTTTAACCCGCACCGCCAAGGGAGTCTCCGTTGTGCCGTAGAAAAAAAGATCGTTTTGTTGAAAGTCCAGCACCACCAGACTGCCGGCGGGGGTGTGGTCGATCGCGCCGATCGAGCCTGCGTAAACGACCGTTTTTTCGGTGTCGATCGCCGGATGAATGCCGATTAAAATCATTGGGGCAGCTTTGCGCAGCTTTTGGAGCAGAAGAAACGGCCGTCCTTGAGGATCGCTTCTTTGGGGCTGATATAGGTGCCGCACGCTTCGCAGGGGATGAGCTCTTCGCCTTCATCCTTGGGGGTTTTGGGCTTTTTTTTCTTAAACAGCAGGAAATAGATGGCCCCCAAAATCAAGGCCAGCACCAGAATTTTGGTTAGTGACATTACGGTTTCCTTGCCAGAATATAGGTGGCGTGATCGGCCCGCACCGTTTCGCCGCCGATCGACTCCGCTTCGCGGGCGGTATTTTGACCCTTGTAGAGCAGCAACAGGCTTTTGTCGTTCATAAAGGGGGTGGCCAGATCGTAGAGGGTTTTGGCGTCGGTGACCGCACGGGAGGTGATGAGGTCAAAGACAACGGGCGGCACCTGTTCGATCCGCTTGTCGATCACTGTCACATTGGAAAGTTTGAGCGTTGCCGTCACAAACTGCAAAAAACCCGCCCGCTTTTGCAAAGGCTCCACCAGCGTGAAACGCGCGCGCTCCTTGGCCATGGCCAGCACCAGCCCCGGAAAGCCCGCGCCGCTGCCGATATCCAGCGCGGTGTCGAAATCCTCCAAAAAGGTCAGGGGATAAAGACTGTCAAAGAGGTGTTCGCGCAGCTCCGCAAGGTTTGCGGCGCCGCTGAGGTTATGCACCTTGTTCCACGCCAACAGCGCGCTGGCGTACTGGGCGCAGCGATCGTAGAACTCTTCGGGGAGAATCAGGCGGTGGGCAAGCAGGCGCTCTTTTAAAATTTCCATTAGAGCAGATGGCCGCTTTTTTCTTTTTTGGTTTTCAGATAGTTGGCGTTGAATTCGTTGGGCTCGACGATCAGCGGCACCCGCTCAATGATTTTGACGGTTTCGAAGCTTTCGAGCTTATTGGGGTTGTTGGTCAAGAGCCGGATCTGTTTGGCCCCCAGATGTTCGAGCATCATCTCCGCAATCTCGTAGCTGCGCTCGTCGTCCGCAAACCCCAATTGGTGGTTGGCCGCCACGGTATCAAAGCCTTTATCCTGCAGGGCGTAGGCGTTGATTTTATTCAAAAGCCCGATATTGCGCCCCTCTTGGCGCAGGTACAAAATAGCGCCGCAACCGTTCTGCCAAATCAGCCGCATGGCCAAGTCAAGCTGCTCGCCGCAGTCGCATTTGCGGCTAAAAAGCGCATCGCCGGTGACGCACTCGCTATGCACCCGCACCAGCGGCGCTTCGCAGGATTGGTTCTCGGTCCAGATCAGCAGGTGTTCCTTGTGCCCCTCTTTAAAGGCCTGCACCTTAAACAGTCCGTGCTTGGTGGGCAGATTGGCGACATCGGAAATCTTGATGTTTTCTTTGTTCATGGGCGGGGATTTTAACGCACATGGGTTAAGATAGGCCCTATTTTGCCCAAGGAATTTCGATGTTCAAGCGTCATCGCCGTTTACGCCATAACTTGGCTCTTCGCGAGCTGGTTCAGGAAAACCACCTGCAAAAATCCGACCTCATCTATCCGCTTTTTGTCCGCTTTGGCGAGAAGTTCCGCAAGGAGATCGGCTCCATGCCCGGCGTTTTTCAGCTCTCCATCGACGAGCTGATCAAAGAGGCCAAAGCCGCCCACGACGAAGGAATCAAAGCGATTATGCTCTTTGGCATCCCCGATGTGAAAGACAGCGTCGGCAGCGACGCGCTCTGCAGCCACGGCATTATCGCCACCGCCGTGCGCGCGCTGAAGGCCGAACTGCCCGAACTCTTGATCATGACCGATCTCTGTTTTTGCGAATATACCGATCACGGCCACTGTGGCATTATCGATCCCAAAACCCAAAGCGTCGCCAATGACGCTACCTTGGAAAATTTAGGCAAACAGGCAGTAATCCACGCGCAGGCCGGAGCCGATGTGATCGCGCCCTCGGGGATGATGGATGGCATGATTCTGGCGATCCGCGAAGCCTTGGACGAGGCGGGCTTTGAAAACCTGCCGATTATGAGTTATTCGACCAAATTTGCCAGCGGTTATTACGGCCCCTTCCGCGACGTGGCCGAGAGCGCACCGGGATTTGGCGACCGGCGCACCTACCAGATGAATCCGGCCAACGCCCGCGAAGCGGTCGAAGAGAGCCTTGAGGACGAACGTCAGGGGGCCGATATGCTGATGGTCAAACCCGCGCTGGCCTATATGGACGTGGTGCGCGCCATCCGCGAAGCCTCCGCCCTGCCCCTGGCGGTTTATAACGTTAGCGGCGAATACGCGATGCTTAAGGCCGCGCAAAAATTGGGGCTGATCGATTACGACAAGGTGCTGATGGAAACGATGATCGGCTTTAAACGGGCGGGGGCGGATATGATCATCACCTACCACGCCCGCGAGTTGTGCCGCCTGATTGATTCCAGGCGCAACTTCTTTTAGGTTTTCGGGTACACTAGCCCCTTTAATTTTTTGCAGGAACCCAAATGAGACATTTTCTGAGCCTCAAAGATTTCGAAAAAACCGAAATACTCGAAATGCTTTCTATCGCCCGCTCGATCAAAAGCGACCTCAAGGCGGGCAAAGCCGCTAAACCGATGGCGGGCAAAACGCTGGCGATGATCTTCGAAAAATCCTCCACCCGCACGCGGGTCAGCTTTGAGGTCGGTGCGGTGCAACTGGGGATGCATCCGCTCTTTCTTTCCAGCCGCGACATTCAACTTGGACGCGGCGAACCCATGAAAGACACCGCCCGCGTCATCAGCCGCATGGTCGATATGGTGATGATTCGCACCTATGCCCACGCGGGGCTTGAGGAGTTTGCGAGCTTTTCAAAAGTGCCCGTGATCAACGGTCTGAGCGACGATTTTCACCCCGTGCAGGTCATGGCGGACTATATGACGATGCAAGAGCTGGGCTACGATCAAAAGCCCGTGGTTGCATGGATCGGCGACGGCAACAATATGGCGACCAGTTGGTTGATGATGGCGGCGAAGCTCGGTTTTGAACTGCGCGTCGCCACGCCCAAGGGTTACGAGATCCCCGCCAGGTGGGTGAGCCTTGCTCAAACCTTTGCGGCAAAAAGCGGCGCGAAGCTTGTTTTCGGCCATGATCCACGTGAAACGGTTAAGGGCGCCACGGTGGTGACCACCGACGTCTGGACCAGCATGGGTCAGGAGGCGGAAAACGAAAAACGGCTCAAGGATTTTGCGGGTTTTACCGTTGACGAAGCGTTGATGGCGCAGGCGGATTCTAGGGCGGTATTTCTGCACTGCCTGCCCGCCCACCGGGGCGAAGAGGTCAGCGAAGGGGTTTTTGAAGCCCACGCGGACGCGGTCTTTCTGGAAGCGGAAAACCGCCTGCACGCGCAAAAAGGGATTATGGTGTGGCTGGATGGGAAAAGGTAAAAAGAGGGATAATGGTGGAGCTAAGCGGGATCGAACCGCTGACCTCCTGCATGCCATGCAGGCGCTCTCCCAGCTGAGCTATAGCCCCACAAGCTGATGAGGCCGAAATTATAGAGAGTCTCGCTTAAAAAAGTTTGAATTTCAACCCAAGAAGGAGTTTGACATGAAAAAAAGTTTTGCCGGTTTCGCCCTTGCGGGTGCGCTAGCCCTCTCGGCCCAGGCCGATTTGCTCGGTTTTGGCGCGGGCGCGGGCCTTTGGTCTGCAACGCCCAGCGGTAGTGCCGACTATGGCCAAAGCTTCGATATCAAGAGCGACACCGGGCTTTCAAGCAGTAACAACGGTTATTTGTGGGCCTATCTGGAGCACCCGGTTCTCTTTTTGCCCAATATCCGCATTGAGCGAACCGGGTTCGAGAGCGACGGCACCAAAGCCACCAATATTACCTTTGGCGGAGAGACGTTTAATGTGGGCGATACAAAGACCGAGCTGACGCTTAACCAGATCGATACAATCCTTTACTACGGCCTTCCGGTGCCGGCGATCGATATCAATCTTGGCTTTGGAACCAAAAGCTTTGACGGAGAGCTGAGCATGACTTCGCCTTTGACTTCCGAGTCGGCGGATCTATCCTTTGTTCTTCCGGTGCTTTATGCCGGAATGCGCTTTGAGATTCCCGGCATTCCGGTGGGTCTGGAGGCGGATATCAAATATATCGGCTACGACGAGTCCAAGTTTTCCGATACGCGCATAAAAGCGGATTGGGCGTTTATTGATTCCGGCATCGCCGTGGCCGCCGAGCTGGGCTACCGCCAGCAGGCCCTTGTGATCAAGGATCTCAGCGGTGCGGACGCCGAAGCCGACATCACGATCGACGGTCTGTTTGCGGGCCTAAGCGCTAGGTTCTAAAACTTCTAAAAACCACCAGTTCGCCGCCGCGCAGGCGGCGAATGGCCTCTTGAATCTGCCTCAGGCTAAAGCTGAGCGCCGCAAAATCGCCGCCCCGTTGCGTCCGCAGGCGGTTTAGCTCCTTGTCGAAATGGCGCACCAGCAAAGCCCGCAACTTATCTCTGAGCTCCTCTTGCCCAAGGGGCTTGATGGCCTCATCAAAGAGCAGCCCCCGGATTTTGGGGTTATCCACATCGTTTTGGCCCAGCGCGGCAAAGAGATCGCCGTGGGTTTCAAAGAGCGCAATGTCCAGATAGTCAATCAGGCTCTCAAGCAGGCTGCGGTCAAGGGCCAAGGCCTTAAGCAGCGTCAACTCCGCCAAATCCTGACGCCCTTCGCCCGTAAAGAATCCGCCCGGCGCGGCATGTGCGGCCGGTTTAAACCCCCTAAGCCGCCTGGAGTCGATCCCCAGCGCTCCGGCGGCATAGAGGGCGTAGCTTTCGTGGGAGAGCGGTCCGAGGGTGGCAAGAAAGCTTTGCGCCTCCTGTAAAGCCCGATCCCGGCCTTCGGGTCCCGGGGTGGCCTGCAGGGCCCGATCAATAATCGTATCGAGGGCAAAATGGGCAAAGGGTTTGGGGTGTGCATAGAGCTTGTCCAAAACGCGGCTTTGCCCCGATTTGACCAGATCGGCGGGATCCTTACCCCCTTCAATCATCGCGACACCCCCCTTAAAACCGTGGGCGGCCAGGAGTTTGGAGGCCTTAAAAGCCGCTTCCTTGCCGGCGCTGTCGCTGTCGTAGGAGAGAATCACCGCCGGATCGTCCAGCCGTCTTAGCAGCGGCAAATGCTCTTCGGTCAGCGCCGTGCCCAGTGTGGCGACTGCGTTTTCAAATCCAGCCTGATGGAGCATCACCACGTCAAGATACCCTTCGGCAACAACGATCGACCGGCGTTTGAGCACCGCGTCTTTGGCCAGATGCAGCGCATAAAGCAGCCGCGATTTATTAAAGAGCGCGCTTTGGGGGGAGTTGACATATTTGGCGGGATGGTTGCTGAGCGTGCGCCCCCCAAAGCCCACCAGCACGCCCTGCGCGTTGCGAATGGGAAAGGTGACGCGCTGGGTAAACCGGGCGTAGGGTCTTGCGCGTTCGTCTTCGCTGAATGCACCGGCTTCGATGGCGGCGGGCATGGGAATTTTTGCCCTCTGAAGCACCGCTTGCTGCGGGCCGCTTTCGGGCGCGTAGCCGATCTCGAAGCGCTCCATCATCCCCTCGGAAACACCCCGCTCCCGCAGGTAGGCCAGTGCGTGCGGCGTATGTCCGAGCTCTTCGAGAAAGAACCGGTTAAGGGCTTCCAGGGGACGGTTGTCGGTGCGTTTGGGGGCCTCGGAGTTTTCGTATTCGAGGATGATATTGTACTCCCCGGCCAGCTTCTCGACCGCTTCGGTAAAGGTGATCCGCTCGAACTCCTGCACAAACTTGATCGCATCGCCTCCGGCCTTGCAGCCGAAGCAGTGGTAAAACTGCTTGGAGGGGTTGACGTTGAAGCTGGGGGTTTTTTCGTCATGGAAGGGGCAACAACCCTTAAAGGTGCTGCCCGCACGCTTTAGCTCGATATAGCCGCCGATCACCTCTACAATGTCGATACGGGACTTAAGAAGCTCCAGCGATTCGTTTTTGATCATAGCGCGATTATAACGAGCGCTCTGTTATAATCGGCAGACTTAGGCGCGCCAAGGGAGTCGTTTGGAGTTTCTGGTTATCGATTATCGCCACCCGGTCTTTAGCATCGTTATGCTGCTTTTGCTGGTCGCCGCGGTGGCGTTGGCCAACCATTGGTGGGGGGTTCTCCGCCGGCGCGATCAGGAGCGCAAACTCTCGCGCTTTCTCTCGCGCTTCGAGGCCGAAAAACGGGCCAAGGACTACAAAGATGTCCTCAAGGTTCAGCCCGATTCGGTCGATTCGCTGCTGCTGCTGGCCTCAATTTATTACAAAAGCGGCGAATACAACGAAGCGATGCGGATCTATCTGGCGCTGCTGGATATTTTGGCGGAGAAGTCGATTCGCGTCGATGTGATGACCCTTTTGGGCCGCACCTACCACAAGGCCGGTTTTTTCCAGCGCAGCCGGGATATTCTGCTCGAATCCCTCAAGATCAAGGCCCGAAACCCCGAGGCGCTCGAACTGCTACTGGTCATTTACGAACAGATGCGCGAATACGCCAAGGCCCTTGAGGTGCTTGAGGCCCTTGAGGAGCTCGATCGCAACGTGCAAAAGGAGCGCGCCTTTGTGATGGCCAGCCACGCGGTGCACAACGCAGCCTTGAGCGACGAGAAAAAAGAGCAGGCGCTTTTGCAGCTGTGGGAACAATACCCCTTTCTCTCCCGTCAGGTGCTGGAGTTTCTCTTTGCCCACAACCCGCAGGCCGCCTGGCGCCACGTCAACAATGAGCGGGCACGTCTGGTGGCGGACCTGTTTTGGTATCTGCCCAAAGAGAAATTCGACGAAAATGAGGCGCTTAAACACCCCTTTTTGGCCGAGCTTTACAGTGCCAAGGGGTGGGTGAATGCCACCCAAAAAAGCGCTATTTTCGAGCTGGACATCCTGATTCAGTTGGGATCGAAGCGCTCCATTGCCACACTGGAGTTTGAGCACCTGTGCGGCCGCTGTCTGGCCACCTACCCGCTCTACTTTCACCGCTGCCCCAACTGCTTTGCGGTGGGCAGCGCCCGGACCGAACCGGTTTTGGCCCAAAACACCGGAGGCGACCTTGAAGTCAGTGCAAGTTTTCACTGACGGCAGCGCCCTGGGAAACCCCGGCCCCGGCGGCTGGTGCGCCATTTTGCGCTACGGCGACAAAGAGCGGGTGATGGAGGGCGGCGAGGTTCACACCACCAACAACCGCATGGAGCTCTTAGCGGCGATCGAGGCGCTGGCGGCGCTCAAGGAGCCCTGCGCGGTGACGCTCTATTCCGACAGCTCCTATGTGGTCAAGGGGATCAACGAATGGCTGGCGGGCTGGAAGAAAAAAAACTACGCCAAGGTCAAAAACCCCGATCTGTGGCAGCGTTACGACGCCGTTTCCCAAAATCACCGGGTTAAGGCCGTCTGGGTGCGCGGCCATAACGGTCACGAAGAGAACGAGCGGTGCGACGCCATCGCCCGGGCCCATGCGGAAGGTTATAAAGGAAGAGCATGAAGCACAAAGCCAAAATAGAGGAGCTCGAAAAGCGGCTGGAATACCGCTTTAAGGAGCGTCAACACTTGGAGTCGGCCCTGACGCACCGCAGCTGCAAAGAGGGCGAAAACAACGAGCGGCTCGAGTTTTTGGGTGACGCGGTGCTGGATTTGATTGTGGGCGAGCATCTCTACCTCGCCTTCCCCAAGTCCAGCGAGGGCGAACTCTCCAAAATCCGCGCGGCGCTGGTCAATGAACGCTCTTTTGCCCGCTTAGCCGGAGCGCTGCATCTGGAGCGTTACATCCGTCTTTCGGCGGCCGAAGAGCACAACCAGGGGCGCGCCAAACCCTCCATTCTCTCCAACGCCTTCGAGGCGGTGATCGGGGCGATTTATCTTGATAGCGGATTGGACGAAGCCAAGCGGGTGGCGCTCTCGGCGCTGCAAAGCTGTTTTCCGGTGATCGATCCCGCCGAGCTGCTTGACGATCACAAAACGCGGCTTCAGGAGGTGACGCAAGCGCGCTTTGGCGTGATTCCCGAATATGCGGTCGTGGCGGCGGTCGGCCCCGATCATAAAAAAGAGTTCGAGATTGAACTGCTGATCGACGGCAAACTCTTTGCCACCGGCCGGGGCAACAGCAAAAAGGCGGCCCAGCAGGAGGCGGCGCGGGCCGCATTGATTTCGCTGGAAAAGGGGCAGCAATGAACGGTTTTGGAATCAAGCTGCGGGTAACGACCTTCGGCGAATCCCACGGCGCGGGGATTGGTTGCGTTATCGACGGTGTTCCGGCGGGACTGAAGATCGATGAGGCCTTTATTCAAAATGAACTCGATCGCCGCCGTCCGCGAAGCGATCGCCCCGGCAGCACCAGCCGCAACGAGCCCGACAGGGCGGAAATTCTCAGCGGCGTATTCGAAGGGCTCTCCACCGGCGCGCCGATCGGCCTGTTTATCCGCAACACCTCCGCCAAAAGCGGCGACTACGAAAACCTGCGCGCCCTGTTTCGCCCCGGCCACGCGGACTATTCGTGGACGATGAAATACGGCGTGCGCGATCACCGCGGCGGGGGACGCACCAGCGCCCGCGAAAGCGCCGCCCGCGTGGCTGCCGGAGCGATCGCCAAACTGATGCTGCGCGAACTGGGCGTGACGGTCGAAGGCGGCCTCTGCGCCGTGGGCGGCGTACCGGGCAAAAACGAAGATTTTAATTACGCCAAAACCAGCGAAATTTTCAGCCTCGACCCGAAAGCCGAAGCGGCCCAAATAGCGGCGATCGAAGCGGCTAGAAATGATCACGACTCCGTAGGGGCCAGCGCGCGCATCCGCGTCACCGGCGTGCCCGCCGGCATCGGTGAACCGCTCTATGACAAACTCGACGCCCGTCTGGCCGAAGCGATGATGGGCATTAACGCCGTCAAAGCGGTCGAGATTGGCGAAGGGGTCAATGCCGCGCGGCTTAAGGGCAGCGAAAACAACGACGCTTTAACGCCGCAGGGTTTTGCAACCAACCATGCGGGGGGTATTCTGGGTGGCGTCAGCAGCGGTGCGCCGATCGAGTTGACGATCCACTTTAAACCGACCCCGTCGATCTTTAAACCCCAGCAGACGATCAACACAAGCGGCGAAGCGGTTGTCTGCGAAATCAAAGGCCGTCACGACGCCTGCGTCGGGGTGCGCGGCGTGGTAGTCGCCGAAGCGATGGCGGCGCTGGTTGTGGCCGACCTGATGCTGGCCCATCTGGGTTGCCGCATGGATCATCTTAAAGCGATTTACAAGGAGCGTGCGTGAGTTATCTAAGAACCGCCGAATCGGTCACCGAAGGCCATCCCGACAAGATCGCCGATCAGATCAGTGACGCGGTCGTTGATGCCATTTTGACCAAAGACAAAAACGCCCGCATCGCCTGCGAAACGCTGATCTCCAACGGTTTTTGCGTTGTGGCGGGGGAGATTCGCACCGATGTGTATGTGCCCATCGGCGAAATCGCCCGCAACACGATCCGCGAGATCGGCTACACCGACGGCAGCTACGGTTTTGACTACCGCAGCGCAGGGGTGCTAATGGCGGTGGGCGAACAAAGCCCCGATATCGCACAGGGCGTTGACCGCGCCGACGGCAAGCTAGGCGCAGGAGATCAGGGGATTATGGTCGGTTACGCCTGTGATGAGACCCCGGAGTTGATGCCGCTGCCGATTATGCTCTCCCATGCGCTCACCCGCCGTCTGGCGCAGGTGCGCAAAGAGGGGCTTTTGCCCTTTTTGTGCCCCGACGGCAAGGCGCAGGTGGTGGTGCGGTACGAAGCGGACAAACCCGTCGCCATCGAACATGTGACCGTTTCGGCCCACCACAGCCGTTCGATCGCGCCGGACAAACTCAAAGAGGCGATTATGGAGGAGGTGATCAAGGCCGCCCTCCCCGCCCCCTTGATCACGCCCCAGACGCAATATGCGATCAATCCGACGGGACTGTTTGTCATCGGCGGCCCGCAGGCCGATTCGGGGCTAACGGGACGCAAAAATATTGTGGACAGCTACGGTCCCGTTTGTCCCCACGGCGGCGGTGCCTTTAGCGGTAAAGATCCCAGCAAGGTTGACCGCAGCGGCGCTTATATGGCCCGTTATATCGCCAAAAACCTTGTGGCGGCGGGGGCGGCCCGGCGCGCCACGGTCGAACTGGCCTATGTGATCGGGCAGTGCGATCCGGTGGGGGTGCGTGTGGACAGCCACGGCACCGGCGCGGTGGATGACGATCGGATGACTGAGTGTATCCGGTCGGTTTTTGATCTGACTCCGGCGGGCATTATCCGGGAGCTGGATTTGCTCAAACCCCAATACCGCGCCACGGCCGCCTATGGCCACTTTGGCCGTGAAAACGAGGGGTTTGGGTGGGAACGAATCAATCGCAGCCCAGATGTCAAAGCTTGGCTTAAAATTTAACTTTGAGCTAAGAGCAGATCGGCTAAAGTTTGCCCCCACCCGCGGCGTCCGCGGTGTGAAATCCAAACCAGAGGTTCACCATGTCCGTTAAAATTACCGACATTTGTATCAACTGCGGCGCCTGTATCGACGAGTGCCCCGTTGAGGCGATCGTTGACGACAGCGACAACCCCGAGGGCACTGATATCTATTACGTTTACGCAGACAAGTGCGTCGAGTGCATCGGCCACCACGACGAGCCTGCCTGTGCGGCTGCCTGCCCCACTGAAGGCTGCATCGTTTGGGCCGAGGGTAACAAGTCCGGCAAACCCGCTGGAAGCGCCTGCGTCGGCTGATTCTTCTCCGGGCTTCGGCCCGGAAACTCCCTGCCTTTCTCCGCTATTGCAAAAAAAATTGATTTCCGTTACAATCACGCGCTTATTTTCCCCAGATTTTAAAGAGGAGCTAAACGCACTATGGAAAGAACGCTCTCTATCCTGAAGCCTGATGCCGTTAAGAAAAATGTAATCGGTAAAATCGTTGATCGTTTTGAATCCAACGGCCTGCGCATTGCCGCGATGAAAAAAATCCAGATGACCCGCCCGATGGCCGAGGCGTTCTACGGCGTTCACGCCGCCCGCCCCTTCTTTAAGGATCTGGTGGAGTTTATGATCAGCGGCCCCGTGGTTGTGATGGTGCTTGAGGGTGCCAACGCCGTGGCTAAAAACCGCGATCTGATGGGTGCGACCAACCCCAAAGAGGCCGTAGCCGGCACCATCCGCGCCGACTTTGCCGACAGCATCGACGCCAACGCCGTTCACGGCAGCGACAGCGCCGAAAACGCCGCTAAAGAGATCGCCCAGTTCTTTGGAGCTTTCGAAATCCTCTAAGAGATGGAGATCGCCTTTCTTCGCGTCGGTTCGACGCCCATGCCCGTTAACTACGAAACTGAGATTAACGGCAGGGCGGTGTCGCTGACGGGTGAGTTGCGCCACCACGAGAAAGGTTTGGTGCTCTTCAGCGGAAGGCTGAAGGGCGCTGCGCAGATTGCCTGCGACCGCTGCGCCGCAGAGTTTGAGAAAACTCTTGACGAGCCGGTGGAGCTGCTTTTGGCTTCGGGGGTTTTTGATAACCCCGAAGAGGAAGAGCGGTTGCCCTGGCCCGTGATGGAGATGCTGGACGGCAAGATTAACCTTGCTGCCATTCTCGTCAGCGAACTGGCCGCCTTTGAAAGCGACTATCACCGCTGCCCCGATTGCGAAACGGGCCCTGATACTTTTGAACTAAACCAAGGAGAATAACATGGCAGTACCGAAGAGAAGAGTCTCCCATACCCGCGCCGCCAAGCGCCGCACCCACTACAAAATCGAGCTGAAGGCTCCCGTAAAATGCAAGTGTGGCGCCTTTAAGCTGGCCCACCACCTCTGCCCCAGCTGCGGCGCTAAATAATTAGGACGTCGATGGTCAAGGTTGCGATCGACGCCATGGGGGGAGACTTCGGTCCCGCCCCGATTGTGGAAGGTTGCGTCTTGGCAATGGAGGTTGCCCGCTTTGAACCCATTTTGGTGGGCAAGCGGGATGAAATCCTGGCCCTTCTCCCCGCCCGCTTACACAGCAAAGTCACTATTGTCGAATCCGCCGATGTGATCGGCATGGGCGAAAGCGCCACCGACGCGCTGAAACGCAAAGAGAGCACCATCTACAAGGCCGTCGATCTCGTGGCAAAAAAAGAGGCGGACGCAGTCGTATCCGCCGGACACAGCGGAGCAACGATGAGCTTGGCAACGCTGCGCATCGGGCGTCTGCCCGGCGTAGCCCGTCCGGCGATTGCCACGCTGATGCCGACGAACAAAGAGGGCGTTCATACGCTTGTGCTGGATGTCGGCGCCAATGTGGATAGCGAGCCCAAGCATCTTTTTCAGTTTGGCATTATGGGCAAAGCCTATGCAACCAAACTGCTGAAGATGGAAAAGCCCCGCGTGGGTCTTTTGGCCAACGGCGAAGAGGACAGCAAGGGCGACAAGCTGGTTAAAGAGACCTTTGCCCTGCTTAAGCAGATCAAGATGGACGGGTTTAACTTTATCGGCAACGTCGAAGGCGGCGATGTCTTTAAGGGCCATGTCGATGTGGTCGTCTGCGACGGTTTTGTGGGCAATGTGCTTCTCAAAACCGGAGAAGGTGTAGCCGACGCGATTGTGGACGTGCTTAAGCGCTATGTCAAAAAGTCCCCCATCGCCATTTTGGGCGCTATCTTGATGCGCTCGGCCTTCAAGGGGCTCAAAAAAGATATGGACTACGCCGAATACGGCGGCGCTCCGTTGATCGGCGTGAACGGCTGCGCTATTGTCAGTCATGGCAAAAGCAACGCCAAGGCGATGAAAAATGCAATTCTGCAGGCGATCCGGTTCGTAGAGTCCGGTGTGAATCCGGAAATCGTCCGCTATCTGGAGCGATACCAGCCTGCCGCTCCCAAAGCTGAAAAAGCGTGAAAAAGCGCTACGCCTCCCTCATCTCCGTCGGCGCTTATGTGCCCGAGCGGGTTTTAACCAACGCCGACTTTGAAAAAATGGTCGATACGACCGACGAGTGGATCGTCAAGCGCACCGGCATCAAAACCCGCCATATCGCCGCTGAAAATCAGGCGGCCAGCGATCTGGCGCTGGAGGCGGCCAAAAAGGCTCTCGATCGCGCCGGGATGAAACCCGGCGATCTCGATATGATCATTGTTGCCTCCATCTCCGGTGACTATCTTTTTATGCCCTCCACTGCCTGCATTCTGGCCCATAAACTGGGCGTAAAAAACATTGCCGCCTACGATCTGCTGGCCGCGTGCAGCGGATTTATCTATGCGCTGGCTAACGCCAAAGCGTTTATCGAGTCCGGCATGGCGACCAACGTGCTGATCGTGGGCGCGGAGGCGCTGAGCCGTTTTGTCGATTACACCGATCGCGGCACCTGCGTGCTTTTCGGCGACGGCGCGGGGGCTGCGATCGTGACCGCCACCGACGATCCGGCCAAAGCGGTGGTGGATGTTAAAATCGCCGCTGATGGCGAGTTTCAGGACTTTTTGATCACCCCCGGAGGCGGCAGTAAACACCCCTGTTCGCTGAACATCGTCAATGAAAAAAAGCACTTTATGCAGATGAAGGGGAATGAGACCTTCAAGGTGGCCGTCAAAACTCTTTCGTCCGACGTCGAAGAGATTTTGGCGCGCAACAACATTCCCGCTTCCGACGTGAAACATTTTATTCCCCATCAGGCCAACTACCGCATTATTAAAGCGGTGGGCGAGGCGCTGAAGATGCGCGACGATCAGGTCGTGATGACCGTGGAAAAATATGGCAACACCTCCGCCGCGTCGATCCCCATGGCGATGAACGATATTTTCGAATCGGGCCGTCTCAAGGGCGGTGACTTGGTGCTTTTGGATGCCTTCGGCGGTGGGCTGACCTGGGGGAGCGCCCTGCTGCGCTTTGCCGGAAAGTAACCGCCCGGTCACACGTCCTCTCTACACTGCTGCCACTACGACTAAGGTTTGAAGATGGCAAGCAAGAAGAGCCCCTCCGTAAACAGCGCTAGAACCCAAGCATTGATGCAAGAGGCCTATGACGAGGCTTCTGACCTGCTTGAAACCCTAAAATCCTTTAAAATCGACGATAAGCCCATTAGCCAACGGGCAGCCTTTTCTTTAAAGAATCTGCAGCACTACCGGTTGCTCCGGTCAGCCGATCGCAAGCGGTTGCAGGAGAAGCTTTTTCTTCTGGGGCTCTCCTCTTTGGGCCGCTCCTTTTCCCATATCGAAGCGTCGGTGGAGAATATTCTCTCCTTTCTTTCGGTGGCTTCGGGGTCGGCCCCCTTCGACAATGCGCATGCCCTGGAGGCCATCGATCGGGCCCGCCAGATCGTGGATGAGAACCGTTGCGCCCTTTTGGGCGGCTGCGCGGGCAGCACCCATGAACCGATGACGACGCGCGTCATGGTGACGCTGCCCTCCGATGCGGCAACGCCCGGCAATGGGCTTATCCGCGAGCTGGCCGATGCCGGCGTGGATATCTTCCGTATCAATACCGCCCACGATGCGCTGCCCGTTTACCGTGCGATGGCGGCGTCGATCCGCGGACTGGATCTGAACCGTCCCGCAGAAAAACGGCGCCGTATTTATGTCGATCTCTGCGGACCGAAAATCCGCACCGGGCCGGTGGCGCAAACCTCGCAACCGATCAAGGTCGGCAGCAACAAGATCGAGCGCGTCGTCTATTTGGCCGGACCCGGCACCAAAAGCCAGTCGCAGAAAAAGGATGCGAAAACCGACACCGTCACCCCCGGCGTGATTTCGGTGGAAGCCGCATTTTTAAAGGCGTGCGAAGTGGGGATGCACATTAAGGCGGTGGGCCTTTTTGAAAAACACGGACAGCTGGAGGTGATTGCCGTTGCCGAAGATCGCGTCACCTGCCGCCTGAATACCAAACTTTATCTCGACGAGAAGTGCGAGCTGAAAATCAAGGGCGATAAACACCGCTCCCATGTGCTCAATATCGCCAAAGCGCCCGAAATTATCCGTCTGTTTAAGAATGATCGGCTGTTGATTTTGCCGACCGCCGAGCTTGGGCAAAAGGCGCAGGTCGATAAAAACGGGAACCTGACCGCCTGCGCCCGTATCGGCTGTACCCACCCGGCAGCCTATGCGGCGGCCAAAAAGGGCGAGCGCGTTTTTATCGACGACGGAAAAATCGGCGCGCGGGTGATCGACAAAACCGACGAAGGTCTTCTGTGCGAGGTTTTCTCCGCCCGCGAAAGCGGCGTGGTGCTCAAGCCGGAAAAGGGGATCAACTTTCCCGACACGCCGCTTGAGATTGCGGCCTTAAGCGATGAGGATCGCCAGACGCTGACCGACGTGGCCGATTTTGCCGACATGATCGGCCTCTCCTTTGCCCAGGAGCCCGCCGATATTCAAACCGTCGATGGACTGCTCCGCGATCTTAAAAAGCCCGATACCGGTTTGGTGGCCAAGATCGAGACCGCAAAGGGCGTGACCCATCTGCCTCAGATTCTAGAGGCGTTGATTCAAACCGGGCGGCCTGCGGGGGTCATGATCGCACGGGGGGATTTGGCGATCGAGATGGGTTTTGAAAATCTGGCGTGGCTGCAGGAGGAGATTTTGGATATTTGCGCCGCAGCGCATATCCCGGTTATCTGGGCGACACAGGTGCTTGAAAACCAGATGAAAACCAACCTGCCCAGCCGCGCCGAAGTGACCGATGCGGCAATGGGCTCCCGCGCCGAGTGCGTCATGCTCAACAAAGGCGCCTTCGCCGTTGATACCATCCGTGTTTTGGAGCGGATTTTGACCAGCTTCCGGGAGCTTTTTCTAAAAAACCGCCAGCTGCTGGGCCAAAACAAGCTCTGGCCCGCGCCTTAACTTTTGCTCAAGGCCAAGGAGCGTTCGTAGGCGGCGCTCAGGGCTTGATAAAAGGCGTTGCGCGCACCCTGCGCTTCCAGCGCGGCAAGGCCCGCTGCGGTGGTTCCGCCGGGGGAGGCGACCTTTTCTTTGAGCAGGGCAGGGTGATCGTGCTTTAAAAGCGGCCCCATCCCCGCAAAGAGCGCTTGAGTCAGCGTGTGGGCGTCGTCGTTTCGCATTCCCAGCATGACGGCGGCATTGGCCATCGACTCGGCCACCAAAGCCAGATAGCCCGGCCCGCTGCCTGCCAGCGCCGTGGCGATATCCAGCTCCTTCTCGCTTTGCAGCCAGCAGGCCGTTCCGACGGCGCCAAGCAGCTCCAGTGCTTCGTTTTTAAAGTGTTCATCGCCGGTTAACGCCGTGGCGGAAGCGCCGTGCAGCGCAGCCAGATTGGGCATGGCGCGGACGTAGTGTTTGGCCTCGAAACGTTCTTTGAGGGTTTTAAGCGCAACGCCGGCCACGATGGAAACAATCGCATCCGCCTCGCCCTTGAGCGTAACCGACCCGATCGACTGGGGTTTGACCGCCAGCACAACGCAGTATCCTTCGCAGGGTTCGTCCGGTTCGGCAAAGGCGATCGGTCCAACGCTTTTTTGCAGCTGCTCGCGTTGCCGGGGGCTGTTTTCCATCACTTTAATCTCATGCTTTCCGCTCCAGCCTCTCAGAAGCGCGCCGCCCATATTTCCTGCGCCGATCAACAACAATTTCATCCCAATCGTCCTTTAGCCCTAGCTTTGCGGGCCTATTATACAATGGGCGGCAATAAACCCCCTAGGAGCAGCCAAGTATGGAACAAAGAGGAAAAAGAGGCGGTTTTTCGTTGATCGAACTGATGGTGGTCATCATTATTCTCGGACTGCTGGCGGCGCTGGTGATGCCCAACGTGCTGGGCAAGGGCGAGCAGGCCAAGCAGCGTCTTACCTGCGTTCAGATGAAAAATATCGCGCAATCGCTGGAGATGTTCAAGCAGGATAACGGCCAGTACCCCACCACCGAACAGGGGCTTTTGGCGCTGGTTTCCAACCCCGATCCCGAGCGGTTCACCGGCTATCTGCCCGGCGGTTATGTCAGCGGTAAGAACGTGCCGAAGGATCCCTGGAACCGCGCCTATGTCTATCTGCAGGAGGGCGACGGCTTTGAGCTGATTTCGCTAGGCGGCGACGGCAAAGAGGGCGGCAATGACGAGAACCGCGATCTGCGCCTGTCGGAATGCGAACGTTAAAACCCGCCTTCACGCTGATCGAACTGCTGGTTGTTCTGGTGATTATCGGCGTGGTTTACACGCTGGCGGGCACGCTGATGAAGGCCCCCGCCAAACCCGGCGAATCGCCCCAGTGGTCGATTGAGCGGCTCGACGAATCCCTAAGAAACGCCCACGCCGGTTATGCCAAGCTGCGCTGCGAGGGCGACCGGTGCGAGCGTTGCGCGCTTTTTGACGCCACCGGAGCGGTTTTGCGCGAACCCATCGCGCTTTTTAGCCAGATTCCCGCCGTTTACCGTTTTGACCGCACCGGCTATCTTGATACCGTCCGTTTTCCGCCGGGCGTCTGCTTTGAGATGGAGCGGTTTGAAAACGGCGCGGTTTCCGATTTGCTGCTTGAGTACGACAAACGGTTTTTCCGGTACTATCCCCTTTTGCGCCCGGTGGAGGTTTCGACCGATTTTGAGCAGATGCGTAAAAGCCTCGATGCCGCCGCGTGGATGCCCACCGATCAAAGCCGCTATTTCCATGAAAGAGACTGATGCTGTTTAAATACCGCGCCATCAACCTCGGCGGCGATCGAGAAAAGGGAACCTTGGAAGCCGCCTCGATCGATGAGGCGGCTTCCAAGCTGCGTTCGCGCGGATTGTTGCATGAATCGATCGTGCCAGCGCAAAACAGCTGGCTTTCGTCGCTGCGCAAGCGCCGTCGCGAAAAGATCGATCAGATGGCGCTCTCGCGGCTCAGCCGCGATTTGTCCATCTATCTAAAGGCGGGCATTTCGATCGTCAACGCAATCCGCCTTGCGGCATCGCAGTACGAATCCGATCGCAAGCTGGCCGACTTTTTGTTGGCTTTGGCGACGTTGCTCGATGAGGGTAAGAGCTTCTCGCTGGCGCTGGAGAGCCAAAGCGTTTACGAAATCCCCGCATTTTTCCGCCAATCGATCCGCATCTCCGAAGACGGCGGGATGCTTGGCGAGGTGCTTTCCGAGCTTTCGCGCTTTATCAAAGACCTCGAGAGCATCAAAAAGCAGGCCAAAAACGCGCTTTTTTACCCGCTTTTTATCATTGCCGTCTCTTTCTTGATGGTGATTTTTATGGTGACGGTGGTGGTGCCGCAGATTACCGGGATGTTTGAGCAGCTGGGGCAGGAGCTGCCGCCGCTGACGCAGTTTGTGATCGGCGTGAGCGACTTTATGGGTGCCTGGTGGCCGCTTTTGCTGGGTCTGCTGGCGGGACAGGGTCTGCTGCACGGCATGCTGGTTAAAACCCGCCCGGCCTACCGGTACGCCACTCACCGGCTGCTTTTGGCGGTGCCGCTTCTTGGCAGAATTCTAATGACGACGGAGCTGGCCCGCTTTGCCTATATGTGTTCGGTCCTGATGCGTTCGGGGGTGCCCTTTGTGCAGACGATCCGTTTGGCGGCCAACGTGCAGAGCAACGTGGTGCTTTCCGAGCTTTTTTTGAAAGCTTCCGATCGGGTGGTGGAGGGCGGCCGTTTTTCGGTTGCCCTGCAAAGCAGCGGCTATACGCTTGATCCGGCCTTCGTTCAGTCGATCGCGCTGGGGGAAGAGACGAGCGAGCTGGAGCCGATTCTTTCCAACCTTTCCGCGCTCTATTTTGAAGAGAACAAAGACCGGATCGCCGTCTTTTTGTCGCTTTTGGAGCCGATGCTGATGCTGTTTGTCGGGGGCGTGGTGGGCTTTATTATTACGGCGATGCTGCTGCCGATCTTCTCAATGAACATCGGAGGATAATGCAACGCCGCGGTTTTACGCTGCTGGAGTTGATGGTAAGCGTCTTATTGTTATTTCTAATGGTCTTTTTTCTGGGACGAACTTATTCAACGCTCAAGCAAGCGGCCGAATCGGGTCAGCGTCATGAACGGATACAAAACGCCTCCCATGGATTTTCACAGCTGCTGGTCCGGGACTTTTTGCAGGCAAACGATCTCAATATCTCCCGCGGCCGGGATTTCGATTCGGTTCAGCTCAAGGGGGTGAAGCACTCGCTATACGGCAGAAGCCGATCGGAGATTACCTATGCCGTGCTCAAGCCGCAGCGGCAACTGATTCGTCTGGAGGCGCAGCAAACAATCGCTCTGCCCGTGCCCGCCGATCGGCAGTATCAGATCGACTCGCTGATCTTGCCGGACCCCCTCAAAAGCTTCAAGGTCTATCGTACACAGGGGGCAAAAGAGAACAACAGCACGCTCGGGTGCGGCGTCTTACTGTTTGTGGAGTTTGAGGGGGGCAGGGAGCCTTTACTCCTGGAGATGGGGCTCCTCAATCACGACGCTTGCAAGCTCTAGCGTAATCGTAGTTCCCTGACCCTCTTGGGAGTCGATGCGGATGGGAATGGCGTGCTCATCGCAGGCCGCCTTAACAATATCAAGCCCGATTCCAAAACCCGTCTGGTGCGGATTGGCCTGAAAAAAACGCTCAAAAACGCGGGCCACCGCATCGGGCGACATACCGATGCCGCGATCTTCGATCTGTAGCCGGTTGCGATCGAGCCGGATGCTCAGATAGCGCCGCTCCTTGGGGCTGTATTTCATGGCGTTGTCGATGAGATTGTCGAGAATCTTCTTAAAGGCCATCGCGTCGGCCATCACCCACACCGGTTGCAGCGTAAGCGAAAAATCCCAGCCGATCAGCGCCTCCTCAAAGAGCTCTGCGCGTTCTTTGGTCAGTTTGTGGAGCGCGATCGGCTTTTTTTGCACCCGCCGGATTTCGCGGGAGATAAAATAGTCCAGCTCTTCGTAGAGACCTTCAAGTTTGCCCGTAGCGCGGTTAATCCGCTCCAGCCGCTCCTGCGTTTTGCCTTCGGCGCTCTTTTTGAGCATTTGCGTGTTGGCGCGGATGGTGGCCACGGGAATTTTGATTTCGTGCAAGGAGTTGCGAAGCAGCTTTTGAAGCATCTGGCGCGTGGATCGTTGCCCGATCTGGGCGTGTTGCGCGATCAGGTAGCCGAAAAATGCCGCAGGCAAGGCGGCCGCCCCCATGGCAAAGACCAGATTGGCCATGGAAAAACCCAGCACGGAGAGTACGGAGAGGATAAAAAGGTTGAGAAACACAAAGGTGGCCAAATAGAGGAGGGTGGCGGTGAGTAGCTGCTCGTACTCACGGTTTTTCAAGACGGTATCCGATGCCGCGCAGGTTGGTGATGCGCGTTTTTCCCAGCACTTTTTTGAGTTGATTGATATAGACCCGCACCGCGCCGAAACTGGGCATTTCGTGATAATCGTAAAGGCTCTCTTCGATCATCTCCATGGTGACGGTCTTTCCGAGGTTTCGCACCAGCAGTCCCAGCAGCTCGGCACATTTTCTGGGCATATCCTGTTCGAGATCGTTAAGCAGGAGCACGCTGCGTGTCAAATCGTAGGTAAACCCGTCGCCCAGCGTCACCAGTACGGGCAGGGTACGGTTGCGGCGCAACAGCGCGGCAATCCGGACGCGAAGCTCCTCAAGATCGACCGGTTTGCCCACAAAATCGTCACCCCCGGCCCCGAAGGCTTCAAAGAGCTTCTCCCTTTGGGTGTGGGAGGTGAGAAACAGTGCCGGTTTCTCATTGTGATCGTTTCTAAGCTGTCGAAGCACCTCGATTCCATTGGGACCGGGAACATTGATGTCCAGAATAAAAAGATCGAACCGCTCTTCCCGCGCCCGATCGAGAGCTTCGTCGCCGCCGTGGGCCATCACCACCTCAAAACCCTCCTCTTCGAGAAAATCCTCCAGGGTTTGAGCAAAGAGGCGATCGTCCTCCAGCAGCAGCAATCTACTCAACGCCGGCCACTTTCCATCCGAGGCTCTCTTTGGCAAGCATGGGGACTACCGTTCCATACTGTGCGGGCATCGTCCACGGTTCGTTACGCAAGATGACGCGCTTTTCCGGCAGCGATAATCCGTAAATACGCTGGGCATTGGTGCTGACAAAGGATTGCAGCTGGGCGAGGGCGTTATGCTCGGCAAAAAGCTCAGTGAGTTTGGCCAAAGCCAGCGGCGCAGTAAAGATGCCTGCCGCACCCTTGCCGCACTCTTTGCTGCTCAGCGGATGGGGCGCGCTGTCGCTGCCGAACATCACCTTGGGATGTCCGCCAAAGGCCAGCGATCGCAGCGCATCGCGGTCTTCGGGGCGCTTGAGGATGGGCTTGCAGAACAGGTGGGGGTTTAGCATGCCGCCCAGGAGATCATCCAGCGTAAAGAGCAGATGATGCAGCGTGATGGTTGCGTAGAGGTTTTCGTAGGTATCCAGCAGGATGCTGAGCGCCTTGGTGCTGATATGCTCCATCATAATCTTCAAGTCGGGATGGCGTTCGGCCAGCTGTGCATAGAGCGGGGCAAACTCCGCCTCCCGATCGAGCACAAATCCTTCCGTCTCGCCGTGGATGCTCAGCGGAATGCCCAGCTCGGCCATTTTGCACAGGACGGCGTCCAGCTTGGGATCGTCCCAAGCGGTAATGCCTCCTTCGGAGTGGGTGGTCACGCCGCTGGGATAGAGCTTCATCGCCAAAATCGAACCGGCCGCCGCTTCGATCAGCTCCGGCGTGGTTTGCGGGGTGAGAAACAGGGTCATGTAGGGCTCAAAGCCGGAGTGGGCGTGGGCAAGAATGCGCTCCTTGTAGCCCGCCGCCATTTGCGGTGTGGTGACCGAGGGCTTGAGGTTGGGCATTACCATGGCTCCCGCGAAGGTCTCGCTGCTGGCCGGAACGGTTGTGGCCAGCAGTTCACCGTCGCGCAGGTGCAAGTGGGCGTCAAAGGGGGAAAGCAGACTAATTTCCATTGTTTTTGTTCCTTTCGTGGAACTTGACGGTGGCCTGCACAAAACCGTCCACGCTACCGCAGTCAAAGCGCTCGCCTTTAAATTTGTAGGCAAGCACCTTGCCGCTTTGGGCCTGTGCGCGGATTGCGTCGGTCAGCTGGATTTCACCGTTAAAGCCCGGTTCGGTGTTTTGCAAAATCTCAAAAATTCCCGGGGTGAGGATGTAGCGGCCGATTACTGCCAGATTGGAGGGCGCCGCCTCTTTTTTGGGTTTTTCAACCATATTGCGCACGCGGATCAGCCCCGGCTCAACCTCGTCACCGGCAATCACCCCATATTTGTCAACCTCATTGGGGTCAACCTCCATCACCGCGACAATGCTGCACTGGTGTTGCTCGTAGAGTTCAACCATCTGCGCTAACACCCCTTGTTCTTCATGGTGGCACAGATCGTCGGCCAAGACGACGGCAAAGGGCTCATTTCCGATCAGCGGATAACCGGTCAAAATGGCGTGGCCCAGCCCTTTCATCTCGTTTTGGCGGGTATAGGAGAAGGAGCAGACATCAATAATATGCCGGATATCTGCCAACAACTTCTCTTTACTGCTCCCCTGAATTTGGTGTTCCAGCTCATAGCTGATGTCGAAATGATCTTCCAGTGCCCGCTTGCCGCGCCCGGTGACAAAGGCCATATTGCGGATCCCCGCTTCCATCGCCTCTTCAACGCCGTACTGGATCAAGGGTTTGGTGCCGACGGGCAGCATCTCCTTGGGCATCGCCTTGGTGGCGGGTAAAAACCGAGTACCGTAACCCGCTGCCGGAAATAAGCATTTGTTGATCATCAAACCCTCCTTCACTGCTTCTTTTCAATTATACCACCCCCGCAAAGGGGCGTTCCATGTGAAACATTATCCTTGTGGCGCTCCCGTAACTGACCGCAGGCGGCGTCAATATCGATCCCTCTGGATTCGCGGATGGTGCAGACAAGGCCTCGATCCATCAGGTAACGCTGAAACGCCTCCATACTGGCGCGGGTAGGGCGCTGAAAGTCGCTGCCTTCGTGGGGGTTAAAGTAGATCAAATTCACCTTGGCCTTAATGCCGCTAAGCAGCTTAACCAGCGTTTTGGCCGCCTCGATCGAGTCGTTGACCCCTTTGATCATGAGGTACTCGAACATTACGCGCTTGCGGGTGTCGTAGGGGAATCGTTTAACGGCCGCTATCACCGATTCGATCGGGAACGCTTTGTTCATCGGAATCAATTTTTCCCGCGTCGGGTTATCGACCGCGTGGAGCGAAATGGCCAGATGAACGCCCAAATCGAGCTCGCCCAGCTTGTCGATTTTGGGCGAAATGCCGCTGGTCGAAAGGGTCTGGCGCTTGGGCGAAAGGCTTAAGCCCGCTTCGGTGGAAAAAATCTTGATCGCTGTGGCGACGTTGTCCAGATTATCCAGCGGTTCGCCCATCCCCATATAAACAAGGTTAACCGCTTTTTCGGCGGCCATTTTGTGTTCGCGTTTGATCAAGAGTACCTGCGCGACAATCTCGCCGGGGGTCAGGTTTCGCACGAAGCCCCCCTTGGCGGTCATACAGAAGGCGCAACCCACCTTGCAGCCCACCTGCGTCGAAAGGCAGATTGTATATTGGGCCTGTTTGAGGGGAATGCCCTCCTCATCAAGCTCGGCTTCGCGCATCAACAAAAGCACCGTCTCGATCGTATGGCCGTCCTTGAGCCGGAAAAGATATTTTTCGCTGCCGTCTGTGCTGGTTGCTTTGTGGGCGATTGTCACATCGTCCAGCGAAAACTTTTCGGCCAGTTCCGCCCGCAGCGTTTTGGGCAGCGTCGAAATTTCGTTAAAGTCGGTGCCGTATTGCTGATAGACCCACTGATATAACTGTTTGGCCCGAAAAGAGGGCTGCACCTGGGCCGCCAGCTCTTCGAGGGTCAGGTCAAGGAAAAACCGCTTGTTCACACGCCGCCCTTGAGTTTAAAGCGGGGCAGCAGCTCATTACGCGCATAGCTTTCCAGCTTGGCCGTCGCCGCTTTGTGGTTGGCGATAAACTGATCGTGCGCTTGGGGGGCGCAAAAATTGGTCACGCAAAAAACGCCGCCGGCGGGAATATCGAACTCCCGCGCCACCGCCATGACCGAAAAAAATTCCATGTTTTCCAGCCCGATATGGTGCTTTGAAAAACCGCGCCCCAAGGCCTCGTCCGTTGTGATGTAGTTGCTGCCGTTGACAATCGTTTGATGCTCCACGAGCCCCGTGTTAGAGACGAACACGTTGTCGATCGGCGTGTAGCTTTGTTTTTGCAGAAACGAAAGTTCAATATTTGCTGCGCCCTGAGAGGTGACAATATCCAAAAGTTGATGATCTCCGTAGCTACCCGCAGTCCCGACAAAAAGCAGGTATTCGGGGCGGTTAAACAAACAGAGTTGCGTCAGGTTGATCGCCGATTCAACAAGACCGATACCGATCGGCAAGGCAAAGTCGAAACTCTCCATTTTGCCCGCGCAGAGAATCATAAACGCACCTCCACGCCATTATCGGCCAGATAGTGTTTGAGATCGTTAATGGCGATTTCGCGGAAGTGAAAGATCGATGCTGCCAAAGCCGCATCGGCCCCCGCGTCGAAGGCCTCTTTGATATGTTGCATCGTCCCGGCCCCGCCGCTGGCAATCACGGGAATACCGACCGATTCGGAAACCCGGCGGGTAATCTCTAGGTCGTAACCCTTTTTGACCCCGTCGGTGTCCATGCTGGTGAGCAAAATCTCCCCCGCGCCGCGATCCGCGACCTCTTTGGCCCAGCTTAGGGCATCCAGACCCGTATCGACCCGTCCGCCGTTGATAAACACGTGCCAGCCTTCGCCGGTTTTTTTCACATCGATCGCCACCACCATTGTGGAGCTGCCGTAGCGTTTGGCCGCGTCGTCGATAAAGCCGGGATTTTTCACCGCGTGGGAGTTAATGCTGATCTTGTCGCAGCCGACGGAGAGCAGGGTGTAAATATCGTCCAGCGTGCGGATGCCGCCGCCGACGGTCAGCGGAATAAAGACCTCTTTGGCGACCTGGCGCAACACCTCGGCCATTAATCCGCGCTGTTCGTGGCTGGCGGTGATGTCCAAAAAGGTGATTTCGTCGGCGCCCTCTTCGTTGTAACGGCGGGCCACTTCGACGGGATCCCCCGCGTCGGCGAGATCGACAAAATTGACCCCTTTTACGACCCGTCCGGCGTGAACGTCCAGACAAGGGATAATCCGTTTGGCGAGCGGGTTGTGGGCAATCGCTTTATTCATGCGGCTTCGTCCTGTAAAAAATGGGGGTCGATCATAGCTTAGAAGCGGTTAAGGGGAGATTGGCTAACATCAGCGATTCTCGATAGGGTTTATAAACGTGATCAAAGCCAAAAAACAGTTTGGCCAGAATTTTCTGAAGGATTCTTGGTTTGTAAACCAAATCATTGAAGCGATGCCCGACTCCGTCCGAGTGCTGGTGGAGATCGGACCTGGTTTGGGTGATTTGACCAAAGAGATACTCAAAAAGAGGTCGGCGGTCGCCATAGAGATTGACAGGGATTTGTACCAAAGGCTTCAGAGCAGTTTTTCTCACGAAATTGCGATGGGGCGGTTGGTGCTGATCGGGGCGGACGCGTTGGCGTACTGGGATCAAAAGGGGAGTCTGGCTGACGAACCTTACGATCTGGTGGCCAACCTTCCGTATTACGTAGCCACCGAGATCATCCTTCGGGCGCTACGGGACCCGCAGTGCGTAAGCCTGCTGGTGATGATTCAGAAAGAGGTGGCTGAGAAGTTCACCGCCAAGCCTGCCGAGCGGGAGTTTTCGTCTTTGGCGATACTTGCCGCCAGCGTGGGCCGTGCGGAGCTGCTCTTCGAGGTGCCGCCCGAGGCGTTTGACCCAGCGCCCAAGGTGGATTCCGCGGTAATGAGAATTACCAAGGAAAAACCCCGGTACGATGAGGATTTTGCCGCGTTTCTCAAGAGGGCCTTCACCCAGCCGAGAAAGACGCTGCAAAAGAATCTGTCGCCCTTCTGGAGTTCCGAGGCGATCAAAACAAGTTTTGACGCGCTCGGAATCAACCCCCTGTCAAGACCCCATGAGCTTTCGCATGACCTGTTTTTTGGGCTCTATTCCAGACTCAAAGGAACAGAAAACAATGGAAAATAACAAAACACCGGAGTTCGAAAACAGCCCCGTAAAGGGTGACGTTTCACATGAAACGCAGGGCGAAGGCGGCGATGAGGGCGGTTATGATCGGCCCGAAGGCGAGGGCGGCGCACCCGCAAAACGCAGACGCCGCGGCGGACGTAACCGCAACCGCAACAAAAACCGCCCCCAAAACGGCGAAGGCCAGGAGGGCGTAGCCGCCGAGGGCGGAAATGCCCGCCCCGCCGCAGACGGTCAGGTAAGCGTCCGTCCGGCCCCGCGCCCGCAGGATAAGCGGCGCAACCGCACCGGCGATCCGATGGCCGGCGGCGTGGACGAAAACGGCGAGGGCTGGTTTGGCCGGATGCGCGACGCGATCAATGCCAACAAGCGCGGCCAGGAGGAGCGCCTCAGCACCTACACCAAGTTTGGCAACCCCAACAATACCATGCGGTTTGTACCGCTGGGCGGCCTGGATCAGATCGGCGGCAACATCGCCGTGTTCGAAACCGAAGACAGCGCGATTGTGGTGGATGTGGGCATGAGCTTTCCCACCCCCGATATGCACGGGGTCGATATTCTCGTTCCCGATTTCAGCTATCTGCATACGATCAAAGACAAGATCGCGGGCATCGTCATTACCCACGCCCACGAAGACCACATCGGGGCCGTGCCTTACCTCTTTAAAGAGCTGCAGGTGCCCATTTACGGTACGCCGCTGCCGCTGGCGATGATTGGCGCGAAGTTCGACGAGCACAAGATTATTGCCCACAAGAGCTACTTCCGGTTTGTGGAGAAGCGCAAGCCCGTCGTGATCGGCGATTTTGAGGTGGAGTGGATGCATATGACCCACTCGGTTATCGACGCCTGCTCGCTGGCGATTACGACCGAGGCGGGCACCGTGATTCACACGGGCGATTTCAAGCTGGACAACAGCCCGATCGACGGCTTCCCGCCCGATTATCACCGCTTGGCCTACTACGGCGAGCGGGGGGTATTGGCGCTTTTTAGCGACTCGACCAACAGCTTCAACCCCGGCATGACCAAGAGCGAATCGATCGTGGGCAAAACCTTTGACGATCTCTTCTCCAAGGCTAAGGGGCGGGTGATTATGTCCACCTTCTCCTCCAACACCCACCGGATCGCGCAGGCGATCGAGTCGGCCCGTAAGTTTGGCCGCAAGGTGGCGGTGATTGGCCGATCGATGGAGAAAAACCTCAATCTGGCCATGGAGCTTGAGTACATCAAGGTCGATCAAAAGATATTTATTGACGCCCACGAAGTGAGCAAGCTGCCCGACAATCAGGTGCTGGTTGTCACCACGGGCAGTCAGGGCGAAAGTCAGGCGGCGCTTTTTAGAATGTCGATCAACGAACACCGCCACGTGAAG
The DNA here is from genome assembly GCA_050251635.1 of Campylobacterales bacterium. Taxonomy (GTDB): domain Bacteria; phylum Campylobacterota; class Campylobacteria; order Campylobacterales; family SZUA-545; genus JBFWML01. The sequence continues at coordinate 71,579 of JBFWML010000002.1, forward strand.
ATCAAACCTTCGGACATTATCGTTATTTCCGCCAAGGCGATTCCGGGCAATGAAGCGAGTATCTCCACGGTGGTTAACCAGATCGCCAAATCCGGCGCGACGGTGGCTTACCACGAGTTCAGTGAAATTCACGTCTCCGGCCACGCGGCGCAGGAGGAGCAGCGCTTTATGATGCGGTTGGTCAAGCCCAAGTTCTTCGTGCCTGTCCACGGCGAGTATCAGCACCTGCTGCGCCACCGCGAAACGGCGGTTCAGTGCGGGATTCCCGAGCGCAACGTGGCGATTATCGAAGACGGCGAACAGATCGAGATCTCCCACCGGGGTATTCGCAAGGTGCGCGGCGTGCGCTGCGGCAAGACCTTTATCGACAACCAGATCAACCGCGAAGTGGACAGCGACGTGGTCTTCGATCGCCAGAATCTGGCCAAAGAGGGCATCGTAATGCTGATCATTCAGATCAACAAGCAGGAGCAAAAACTGGTGGGCAAACCCAAAGTGATGAGCTACGGCCTGGTGGCGCAAAAGCGCGAACACGCCTTTGCCCGCGAACTGGAGGATCTGATCGTCAGCTTTGTGGCCAGCGTCAAGCCCGAAGAGTACGGCAACGCCCGCGCGGTCGAAAACAACCTGCGCCAAGCGCTTAAGAAACACATTTTCCGCGTGTTGAAGCGCTACCCGATTATTGTGCCCAACATCTTTGTCCAGTAAGCAGCCGATGAAGAAAACCGAAGCGGCCGAAAAAATCCGTCTGAACAAAGCGATCGCCGCGCGGAGTAAATACTCCCGCCGCGAGGCGGATAAGCTGATCTTGGAGGGGCGCGTCAATCTGGGCCGCACCAAGATCGAAGACCCCGCCACGCAGGTGGAGCCCGATGCCGATCTCTTTATCGACGGACGCCGCTTGCCCCAGAAGGCCGAAGCCTATACGGTGATTGTCTATCACAAACCTAAGGGCGAACTGGTGACCAAACGCGACCCCGAAGGCCGCCGCACAATCTATCAAGGTCTCTCCTCACGGTTTGCCCATTTTGTGCCTGTGGGCCGTCTGGATTACGCCAGTGAGGGACTGTTGCTCCTAACCGACAGCCCCGAAGTGGCCGACGCGTTGATGAACAGCCACGAAGAGCGGATCTACAACATCAAGATCGACGGTTCCGTGACGGCGGAGATGGAGCTGGCCATGTCCGAAGGGCTGGAGCTGAGCGATGCGCGGGCCGGAGGTCACGAAAGAAGCGATATCCGGGCCATGAGCTTTGCGCCCTTCGCCGCGTGGCGGGTCGAAAAAAACCATCCGCGCTACTCGCGGCTCAAGCTGGCGCTGACCGAGGGCAAAAACCGGGAGATTCGCCGCTTTTTCGCCCACTTCGGCCGTCAGGTGCTGGATCTAAAACGGGTCTCCTTTGCTAAGATATCTCTCAACGCCCTGCCGGTGGGCAAGACCCGCTTTCTGGAAAAGAAAGAGTATGACTGGCTGCATGAGTTTTTAAAACACACCCAAAGGAGTCCCCGTGACAAAGCTGACGCTCAAAAGCCGTTATAAAACCGAGCTGATCGACATCACCGCATTGGTGAACGAAACGATCATCAAATCCGGCAAGGATTGCGGTTCGGTTAACGTTTTTGTGCCCCACTCCACCTGTAGCATTTTCGTCTGCGAGAACCAAGACCCCAATATCCAGCGGGATCTGCTCAAAAAACTCCACCAGTTTTTTCCCGCCGACGGCCAGTACGCCCACGTGGGCGGCAACGGCGACGCGCACCTGAAGGCGTCGATCATGGGCTCGAACGTCACCATTCCCGTGGAAAACGCGCGGATGCTGCTGGGTCCCTGGCAGGGTCTCTTTTTTGCCGACTTTGACGGCCCCCGCGAGCGCAACTTCTACGTGCGGATGCTTGTGGGCTGATGCGCGATCTCACCGCCCTTTTGCGCCCCTCGGCTTTGGAGGGGTTTGCGGGGCAGGCCCACTTGGTCGGTCCCAAGGGTCCGATCAAACGGCTGATCGAAAACAACACGCTCTTTCACGCCTTCTTCTTCGGTCCTCCCGGCACCGGCAAAACCACCCTTTCGCGTATTATCGCCAACCTAAGCGGCCGCCCCTTTTTTGACCTTAATGCCACGAGTCTCAAGGTTGAAGAGCTGCGCAAGATTTTTGACGCCAACCGGGGCGGTTTGATGCCGCCGGTGGTCTTTATCGACGAGGTGCACCGCTTGAGCAAAAACCAGCAGGAGGTGCTGCTGCCCGTGATGGAGCGAAGCGAAGCGATGATTATCGGCGCTTCGACGGAGAACCCCTTTTTCGCACTGACGGGGGCGATCCGCTCCCGATCGCTGCTGTTTGAGTTTTTTCCGCTTAAAAGGGCCGATCTGGAGGCGTTGCTGGACCGGGCCGAGAAAAGCGAAAACAGGCCCCTTTCCGGCGAAATACGTAACTATCTCATCGCCTCTTCGGCGGGCGATGCGCGGGCGATGCTCAAACTGCTGGAGTTTGCCCTCTCGATCGCCGGCGAAGAGCCCATCACCGTCGAGCTTTTAAAATCAATCCGTCCGCAGGCCCTCAGCGACGGCGCCAGCGAAGATGAAACCCACTACAACCTGGCTTCCGCGCTGATTAAATCCATTCGCGGCAGCGACCCGGATGCGGCGCTGTATTATCTGGCCCGGCTGATCAAAGGCGGCGAGGAGCCGAGATTTCTTGCGCGCCGCCTGTTAATCCTGGCCAGCGAAGATATCGGCAACGCCAACCCCAATGCGCTCATTCTGGCCAATGCGGCTTTTCAGTCGGTCGCGGCGATCGGCTGGCCTGAGAGCCGGATTATTCTGGCGCAACTGGCGATCTATCTGGCCTGTTCGCCCAAGTCCAACACGGCGATCAAGGCGATTGACGAAGCGATGGGGGCGGTGGAGGGCGGCTTGGTGCTGGAGGTGCCCGCCCACTTAAAGGACGCGCATTTTGCGGGGGCCAAAAAACTGGGCCGCGGCGTGGAATACAAATACCCCCACGATTTCGGCGGCTACGTGAAACAGACCTACACGGCCCAGCCGGTGCATTTTGTCGATCTGCTCCCCGTGGGGTACGAAAAAACGCTGGCCGACTGGCTGGAGAAGATTAAAGCGCTAGACCCCTAGCGGTGCTGCTGTAAAAACCCCATATAGACCATGGGGGGCTGATAGCCCATCAGACGGCCCTTGAGATTGCCCGCAGGGTCGATCACAAAGGAGGCGGGAACCCCTTGGGCGGTAAGCCCGCTTTTGGCGATCTCGGCGCCGTGCTCATAGGTGTCCAGATAGAGCGGCACAAAACCGTTCTTGACGGCGGACTCGATCGCCGTGTTGCTGAGCGTTTCGGCCGAGAGTTTACGGCAGTAGGGACAATCGGGGCGCATCATCACAACCAGAATCGGCAGGCCGCTCTTTTTCGAAGCCGACACGGCCGCATCCCAGTTGTGCATCCAATCCAGGCTCCACAGGGGCAAAATCAACAAAAACACCGCTAAAAAACCGCGCATGAAACTCCTTTTTAATGGGGCAATGATTACCATTTCAGCGTGAATTGTCACGTTGTGTGTGAATCGTCACCGGCGCACGCAGCCACTTCCTCGTATTTTACCCCAACAAAGAGAACGCAATGGAACTGAAAAACCTTTCACGGCTGGAGAAGAAGGCCGCCTCGAATTCAAGGCTGGACTTTACCCGCCTGGGCGCGGCGCTGCTGTTTATGATTGTGGTCTTTATCTACGCGTCGATCCATGCAGGCGGTTTGCCCGCCGGGGATCCCAGAAGCGCGATGGTGCTCGTTATTTCGGCGCTGATCGGTGCCTACATGGCGATGAATATCGGCGCCAACGACGTGGCCAACAATATGGGGCCGACGGTGGGTTCGCGGGCGCTGACGATGGCCGGGGCGATCGCCATTGCGGCGATTTTTGAGGGCATGGGCGCGATTATCGCGGGCGGCGAAGTGGTGAGCACCATCAAAAACGGCATTATCGATCCCAAGGCGATCGCCGATACGACCACCTTTATCTGGGTGATGATGGCCGCGCTTTTGGCGGGGGCTTTGTGGCTTAACCTGGCCACTGCGCTGGGCGCGCCGGTCTCCACCACCCACTCGATTGTGGGCGCGGTGATGGGGGCGGGCATTGCCGCCGGGGGTTGGGGCATGGTCAACTGGGGCACGATGACCGCCATCGTCTCAAGCTGGGTGGTCAGCCCCGTCATGGGCGGCGCGATTGCGGCGCTGTTTTTGTACACCATCAAGCGCACCATCACCTATCAGGCGCAGATGACCGAATCGGCCAAGAAGGTGGTGCCGTGGCTGGTGGCGATTATGGCGTGGGCCTTTGGCAGCTATATGATGATCAAAGGGCTGGGCCAGCTGGTAAAGGTGCCCTTCTCTCAAGCGGTGGGCTGGGGTTTTGTGTTTGCGGCTGCCGTTTATCTGGTGGTGCGCCCTCTGGTGGCGCGCGCGGCCAACCGGAGCGAAAACAGCAAAGAGGGGGTCAACGGGCTCTTTACCATTCCCTTGATCTTTGCCGCCGCGCTACTGAGTTTCGCCCACGGGGCCAACGACGTGGCCAATGCGATCGGCCCCTTGGCGGCGATCAACGAAGCGCTCCAAAGCGGCACGATTGCCGGAAAAGCGCCCATTCCGCTGTGGGTGATGCTGGTGGGCGCGATCGGCTTGGGCGTGGGTCTTGCGCTGTACGGACCGCGGCTGATCCGCACCGTGGGCGGGGAGATTACCGATCTGGACAAGATGCGGGCCTACTGTATCGCCATGGCCTCCGCGCTGACGGTGATTGCCGCCTCGCAGCTGGGCCTGCCGATTTCCACCACCCATGTGGCCATCGGCGCGGTTTTCGGCGTGGGCTTTTTGCGCGAGTATCTCAAGAGCAACCACGCCCGCATGGAGCAGATTATTATCGAGGCCCACGCAGGGGAGGAGAAGAGCAAGGTCGAAGCCTATCTCATCCGCTTTAACGCCGCGCCGCTGGTGCAGAAGGAGGCGATGCTCGCCGCCATGAAAAAGAAGGCCGCCGCCAAGCTGGATGACCCGCGCTTTAGCAAAAAAGAGCGCAAGGCGCTCAAAAAGGTGTACAAAAAAGAGCTGGTGAAGCGCTCGATGGTGGTGAAGATTGTGGCCGCATGGGTGATTACCGTTCCGGCCACGGCCCTTTTGGCCGCCGCCCTTTTTTGGATGATTCGGACGATCGTCGCGTAGCGCCGGGTAATCAAACGGTTACAAAAGGCGGTTAGGATTGCCGCTATTTTGAAACCCGGCAAAGAGAGGATTACGCCTTAATGCTTCCCAACTACGAAATGCAGCTCAACGATATCGAGCAGATGATCAAATCGATCGCCGTGCGGGTGATCAAGGCCCATGAGGCGACGCTCGAAGGGTTTAAAAAGCGCGATGTCCGTCTTTTGGAGGGCATTAAAGCGGTGCTGCAAAATATCGGCGAAGAGGCCAACCGCTGCGACAACGCCGTGGTCAAAACGCTGGCGCTCTATGAGCCCAAAGCCGATCTGCTCCGTCAGATGGTGGTGATGCTGAAAACCACCAACGAGCTCATTCGCAGCGGCGACGCGGCCAAGGTCGTCTCCAAGCGGCTGATGATTCAGATCGACGAGAACTTCGACTTTTCCCCCTTTGAAGAACACATCGAAGCCCTGTACGCCGGCACGCTCCGGGCGCTTAAGATCGCGCTGCTGCAGGAGGGGTGCGAAAACGCCGATTACGAAGAGTGCGTGCGTCTGGTCAAGGTCGAAGAGGCCAAAACCGACGATATTCAAGATGTTTTGCAGGATATTATTCTCGATCACGTCTGCAAAAACAGCGCCGATCCGCTGCACTACTACAAGATGCTGCGCTCCATGCAAAAGCTGGAACGGGTGGCGGACCATGCGGTGAATATGGCCTCCTTGCAGCTTTACGCCAAAAAGGGCGGCCGCATCGAGAGTTTCTAAACCAAAAGGGGGCGTTAATGGTTGCATTGATTGCGGTCATCGAAGACGAAGAGGATCTTTTGGAGCTGCTCGAATACCATTTGGGCAAAGAGGGTTACGACGTGATCGGCTTTAAGAACGGCGAGAATGTCGAAAAGCTGCTCTCCGAAGAGAGCGTCGATCTCATGATCGTCGATCGTAACCTGCCGGGCATGGAGGGCAGCGATCTGCTGGCCCATCTGCGCCGTCAGGGCTATCAGGTGCCCGCTATCTTTTTGACCGCCAAAACCGCCGAGAAAGACCGGCTGGAGGGGTTTAGAAAGGGCGGCGACGACTATCTGACCAAGCCCTTCAACATGGACGAGCTGCTGCTGCGCGTCAAGGCGATGCTTAAGCGGACCAAGGCGGGGCTGAGCGAGAGCTTGCAGCACCGGGATATCGTGGTCAAAGAGCAGAGCCATCAGGTCTTTGTCGATGGCCGCGAGGTGCCCTTGACACGCTTGGAGTTTAATCTGCTCTGCGCCCTGATGCGCAACAAGCAGGTGGTGCTCAGCCGCGACTATCTGCTCGAAAACGTCTGGCAGGATGAGGGCGCCTTTCAGGAAAAGACCGTCAACGTCGCGATCAAACGGCTCAAAGAGAAGATCGACCCCGACAAAACCAAAGAGTACATTAAAACCGTCCGGGGAACGGGCTACACCCTTTGCTGATCCCGCCCCTTCGTTTTAGCGCGCTTTTCTTTTTATCCCTGACTTTTTTGTTATCGGTGGCCTTTGGGGTTGCCGCTTTGGCGGGGTGGTTTACCCTGAAATCGGGCGACCTGGAAAAAACCCAGCGGGAGCTGGCGCGCCAGATGGGCTTTTTCGAGGCGGTGTGGCGCACCACGGAGCCGTTGCAGCCGCTGATCGACGCCGTTCACGCCAAAAACAACATTCGCCTGACGCTCATCGCCCCCGACGGCACGGTGCTGGCCGAAAGCAACCGCCCCGTGGAGGGCATGGACAACCACCTAAACCGCGAAGAGATTCAGATGGCCCGGCAGGAGGGCGAAGGGGTCAGCGTGCGCTTTTCCGAGAGCACCCTGACCGACCACGTCTACTACGCCCGCAAGGTGTATCAAGGGGGCGAGGCCTACTATCTGCGCCTGGCGATGGACAGCAGCGAAGTGCAGACCAACTTTGCCGTTTTGTGGCAGCGGGTTTTGGCGGTTTTCGCCTTTTCGCTGGCCATCTCGATCTGGCTGGCGGTCTGGATCAACCGCAGCATGGCAGGCGAGGTCAAACGGCTAGGCAGGCTTTTTCGGGCCATCGAGGACAAATTTTTCCCCGATACCCACGAGCCCTTCCGCGTCGCGGAGTTTAACGATTTGGGCACCGTGGCGCTCAAGCTCTCGCGCAAACTGGAAAAACGGGACAAAAAGAAAAAAGAGTATCAGGCCAAAATCCGGCTCAAAAACCGCCAGCAGAGCGAAGTGCTTTCGGCCATAAGCCACGAGTTTAAAAACCCCATTGCGGTCATCAAAGGCTACAGTGACACCCTCATGGCCGATCCGGCCATGCAAAGCGCCATGCGCACGCGGTTTTTGAAAAAGATCGCCAACGCGTCGGACAAGCTCACCCGCATGCTCGATCGCTTCGCCTTCGCCACCCAGCTGGAAAACGAGGAGTTCGAGGTCAAGCCGGCTTTGGTTGATCTCTTCGAGCTGGCCAAGGAGAGCATCCAGGGGCTGCAGGATAAATACCCCGACCGCCAGATTGCCCTGGAGGGCGCCCCCCGGGTTGCGCAGGCCGACCGGATGCTGCTTGAGATGGTGCTGACCAACCTGATCGACAATGCGCTCAAATACTCTTCGGATACGGTGATCGTACGGGTGGATAGCGATCGCATCAGCGTGATCGATCGCGGCATCGGCATCGAACCCGACGATCTGGAAAAGGTGACCAAAAAATTCTTCCGTGCCAGCCGCCTGAACTGGGACAACTCCATGGGGCTGGGGCTGGCGATTGTGGGTTTTGCCCTCAAGCGTCACGGCAGCGAGCTGGAGATTGCCAGCCGCGTCGGCGAGGGATCGACGTTTTCTTTCAAGATTTAGCTGCTACATTTCGGCTAACTTGCTTTAGGAGCCGAATATGCACAAAACCCGCATTAGAGCCGCAGATTTCAACGATGCGGCCTGGGTGAACCATGCCCCCCTGTCTTTAGCCGATCTGCGCGGAAAAATCGTTTTGCTGGACTTCTGGACCTTCTGTTGCATCAACTGTCAGCGCGTGCTGCCCGATCTGGCCGCCCTGGAAAAGGAGTTCGGCGAAGAGCTGGTGGTGATTGGCGTCCACAGCGCCAAGTTCGATCACGAAAAATCCGAACGCGCCATCAAAGACGCCATCGCCCGGCACAAGATTGCCCACCTGGTCATTAACGACCGGGATTTCAAACTCTGGAACGCCTATGCGGTGCGGGCATGGCCGACGCTGGTGCTGATCGACCCCGAAGGCTACGAGGTGGCTCGCTTGAGCGGCGAGGGCCATTACGACGAGCTTAGAAGCCTTATCGCCAACCTCAAGGCGCAACATACGATCGACCGCGACAAAAGCTTTTTGCCCCTGCCCGTGGGCGAGGGTGAAGGGGTGCTGCGCTATCCCGGCAAAATTCATGTCAGCGGCGATCGGCTCTTTATCGCCAACAGCGGACGGGGCGAGGTGCTGGTGGCGGACTTAACCGGCAAGGTCGGCCACGTGATCGGCAATCTGGCCGATCCGCAGGGGCTTTGGCTGGAGGACGGCAGGCTTTATATCGCCGATGCGGGCAGCGGCGAGGTGATTGTGTGCGAGAACGAACTGCTGGAAAAACGCACGCTGCTTTCGCAGGTGCGCTCGCCCTGGGATGTGACGGTTCATGGGGGAGTGCTTTATGTCGCGGTGGCGGGCAGCCATGCGATTTTTGGCTTTGACCTTAACGAACAGCGCCCGTTTCGCGTAGCTGGAAGCGGTCACGAAGATATTATCGATGCTCCTGCTAAAGAGGCTGCATTGGCACAAACCAGTGGACTTTCGTTTTATGGAGACATGCTGTACTTTGCCGACAGCGAAACCAGCGCGCTCAGACATCTGGAAAACGGCCGCGTGGTGACCGATGTGGGGAGCGGACTGTTTGATTTCGGCGATAAGGACGGCGCGGCGGCGCAGGCGTTGATGCAGCATCCCCTCGGCATTGCGTGCGGCGCGATGAACGGCGAGTGCGGCGGTTTTCGCGTCTTTGTCGCCGATACCTACAACGGCAAGATCAAGGCCTTCGACCCCGTGGGCAAAACCCTGACCACAATTGCCGAAGGCTTTAGCGAACCGGGCGGCCTGGCCCTTTCGGGCTGTACCCTTTATGTGGCCGATACGGCGGCCCACCGGATTGCGGCGATTGATCTTAAAACCTTCGAACAGCGGACGATCGATGTACGCTACGAGGGAGCGGGCCCGACCCGCTGTTTTGAAAACTACTGCGACGGGACCTATGATGAGGTTTGATTTTAGTTTCCACAACCCCACGCGGATTGTTTTCGGGCGGAACAAAGAAGCGGCCATCGGCGCGGAGCTGGCGGCGGCAGGCATCAGGAGCGTGCTTCTGGTTTACGGCGGCGGCTCGATCAGGCAAAACGGCCTTTATGACCGCGTGATCCAAAGTCTGGAGGCTGCAGGGGTTGCCCGGGCCGAACATGGCGGCGTCAAATCCAATCCGGTGCTTTCCCATGCGCTTGAGGGTGTCAAAACCGCCCAGGCGTGCGGGGCGCAGGCGGTTTTGGCCGTGGGCGGCGGATCGGTGATCGACGAAGCCAAGGCGATCGCCGTCGGTGCGGTGAACGAGGGCGATCTATGGGATTTTTACACCGCGCGAAGGATCGAAAAGGCGCTGCCGGTTTATACGATTTTGACCCTGGCCGCTTCGGGGAGCGAAATGAACGGCAACAGCGTGTTGACCAACGAAGCCACCCGGCAAAAATACAGCTTCAACTCGATTCATACCTACCCCAGGCTCAGCATCCTCAATCCCGAACTCACCTTCAGCGTGAACGCGGCCTACACCGCCTACGGCGCGGTGGACGCGATCGCCCATGTGATTGAAGGCTATTTCACCAAGGCCCCCGGCACGCCGCTTCAAGACGAACTGGTTGAAACGATTATCCGATCGGTCATGCGCAGCGCAGCGAAGTGTCTGGATAATCCAAGCGATTATGAGGGGCGCGCTGAGCTGATGTGGGCGGCCACGCTGGCGCTTAACGGCCTGACCCCGGCGGGCATCGGGGCTTACGCCTTTCCCAATCACGCCATCGAACACGCGCTCAGCGCCCTGTTTGACGTGCCCCACGGCGCGGGGTTGGCGGTGGTGATGCCTGCGTGGATGCGCTGGCACCTGCCCCAAAACCGCGCCCAGTACGAACGTTTTGCCCGGACCGTCTTTGGCGTGGACAATGCCGAAGCGGGGATTGCGGCCCTGGAGGCGTGGTTTAGAAGCACCGGCGCGCCGACGCGGCTGGGCGAACTGGGCATCGAAGCGTCGCAGATTCCCGCCATCGCGCAAAACGCCGCGCGCCTCTGCGCCGACTGGCGGCTGCCGGAGTACACCGAAGCGGTGGTGGCACAGATTCTAACCGGCGCGCTCTAGCAAGCAGTCGCGGCGGCGATGCGGCACTCTTTGGATTTGGCGGTCTTTTTAAGCTGCGCGATCTGATCGCCGATCTCCTCGCCGCTGACCCGGATGCTTTGGGGGACAATCTCCAAAACCGCGGCGCTGACGGTGAGCAGCGGGTAGCGGCGCATCTCTCCGTCGCGGCTTTTGGCGTCAATAAAGCCCCGCTCTCGATCGTCGATGTCGTAAAAGCTCATCACGTCCAGCCGGAATTTTTCGATCACCTCGCCGATGCGTTGCAGGCAACCGTCGAAATCCTGCCCCTCGAATCCGGCAAAAAAATCATCTCCGCCGATATGGCCGATAAACCAGCCCCGCGCCTCCAGCTCCTTGCGCAAAATCTCCGCAAAGAGCAAAATCGCCCGGTCGCCCTGCCGAAAGCCGTATTTGTCGTTGTAGGGCTTGAAGTTGTCGAAGTCAAAATAGATCAGCACGGGGCTGTTTTCCCGCCGCTCCAAAACCTCGGCGATATATTCGCCTATCACGCTGTTGCCCGGCAGTTGGGTGAGCGGGTTTTGGCTGCGGGCGTAGGCGAGATTTTTTTCGTGAATGACCTTGAGCAGCGAGGCGGCACTTAGAAACCCCGCATAACGCATATTGTCGGTAATGATCATCCCTTCGGTCTCTTCGTTGTAGCTGAAAATCTCCAAAATCCGCTCGGCTTTGGTCTGCAATTCCACCGTGGGGCAGGGGCTGATAAAACGGCGCAGGTTCTGCCCCATCGACCGGTTCATTAAAATCTCCTTCCCGTAGGCGGAATAGACAAACTCCTTGAGGTCGCTCTCTTTAACGATGCCTAGCGGTTGACGGTCGCGATCGATAATGGGCAAAAAGGTGTTTTCTTTGTTGTTGCGAAAGCGGTTAAAGACCTCTTCCATGGGCTGATCGATAAAAATCGGTTCGATGCGGTTGATCTGCTGGCCGATGAGGCGTTGATCGTTTTGCTTTTCGCGGCGATCGGCTTTGATGGCCTTGTCCACGTGGGCGTAGTGGAGCTTGAGATCGTCCGTGAGCGTGGTGGGATGCTGCACATAGTACCCTTGCGCCAGTTCGCAGCCCATATCCTTGCACATCAAAAACTCTTCGCGGGTTTCGACCCCTTCGGCCACCACGGTGATGCCCAGCGTGTGGGCGATATTGATGATATTGGTCAAAAAAAGCCGCTTGCGAAAATCCGCAAAGAGCCCTTCGATAAAAAATCGGTTGATTTTCAGAAACTTCGGCGCGGCGTGATAGAGGAATTTAAAGCCCGTATAACCGGTGCCAAAATCGTCCAGCGCCACATGAAACCCCTGATCGCCGTAGATCTGCAAAATCGTTTTGATCTCCACAAAGGTCGCGGGGCTGTGGCCCTGGGGCCGTTCGGACACCTCAATGCAGAGGCTTGAAGGCTTAATGCCGTAGCGCTTGATGAGGTTTTGGGTATTGCCCAGCTGGTAGTCGTTCATGGCCAGAATCCGGCTGTCCACGTTGAGAAAGAGTTTGCTTTTTTCAAAAAGGCCCGTGCGGGCAAACTGGCTGACCGCCTTTTCCCGCAGCGCCAGCTCCAGCTGGTAGAGCATCTGATCTTCGTAGGCGGTATCAAAAAGATGGCGCAGGCTTTCAAAGGGGGTGCGCTTCTCCACCCCGCGCAGCAGCGCCTCAAAGCCAAAGGTCTCCCCCGTGCTGGTGTTGACAATGGGCTGATAGGCGTATTCAAGCGTTTGTACAATCCGCTGCCACTTTTCGCTAAGCATTGCCGCCCCCTGATATAAGAGGGGTTATATACCAAGCCCCGGTGACGGCGGGGAGACGGACTATTTCAGCAGTTCGTCGTGGGCCTCCATCTGCCAAGGAAGCGTGCCCGGCGAGATGTGCAAAAAGCGCAGATACTTTTCGAACTGATCGACCAGATCGTTTAAAATCATCTCCCGGTCAACCCCGTAAAGGTCGTAGGCCTGGCTCCCCCGCTTGAGGAAAACCTCGGCCGAGTAGTACTCGCCGGATTGCCCGGAGGCGTGCGAACCGGTAAAGTCGGGCAGCGGGTGGGCGCGCAGACGAATCTCGTAGACAAAGTCGAGCCGGCCCTCCCTAAAGACGGAAAAAATCGCCCGGTCGTTCTCCTCGTCGAACTGGGCTTGGGCGGGCCAGCCCCGTCTTTTGAGTTCATCGGCCACCTGCTGCATGCTCTCAAGGCCCGTATGGCGGATAAACCCGGCAACCGCCGCCCGATCGGGAAAACTCACCAGTTGCCCCAACCGGTTTTTCCAGCCCCCCGGCCGGCCCAGAGCGCCGCCGGGGGTGGGGTGCTGCAAGCTGGTTTCCCGGTGTCCTTCGATCACCAGCGCGCGCCACATTCCCACCGCCGCAATCAGCATAATCACCGCAAAGGGCAGGGCGCTGACGATCGACGCGGTCTGAAGCGCTCCAAGCCCGCCGGCAATCAGCAGCACCGCCGCCACAACCCCTTCGGTCGAGGCCCAAAAAACCCGCTGCCACACGGGCGTATAGGGCGCACCGCCGGAAGCGAGCGAGTCGATCACCAAAGAACCCGAGTCGGACGAGGTGACAAAAAAGGTAACAATCAAAAAGACCGTGACGATTGAAAGCACGGAGGTGAGCGGCAGGTGTTCGTAGAGTTTAAACAGCGCCACCGCCTTATCGGCGTGAACCTGATCGATCAGCGCCGTATAGCCTTCGACCAAAATCAGATGCAGCGCCGTATCGCCGAAGATGGAAAACCACATAAAGGTAAAGAGCGTCGGCACGAACATCACCCCGAAAACAAACTGCCGGATGGTGCGTCCCCGGCTGATTTTGGCGATAAAAAGCCCCACAAAGGGCGCCCAAGCGATCGTCCAGCCAAAGATAAAGAGCGTCCAGTTGCCGATCCAGTCGCTGTGCACATAGGCTTGCAGGCTAAAGGTGCGCTCCACAATGCCGCTGAGATAACTGCCGGTGTTTTCTAAAAAGGTTTCCAGAATAAAAATGGTCGGCCCCGCGATAAAGACAAAGGCCATCAGCCCCACCGCAATGCCGATGTTTAAAAGCGAGAGCCGCTTAATGCCCTTGTCCATCCCCAGCACCACCGAAACGATGGCCGCACAGGTAATCAGCGCAATGGCAATGACCTGCGTGGTCGTGCCGATAGGGATGGCGGGCCACAGGTAGTTCAGCCCCGCGTTGATCTGTACCACCGAAAGCCCCAGCGTGGTGGCAATCCCGAAGAGTGTGCCCAAAATAGCAAAGAGATCGACCACATGGCCCGGCCAGCGGTGGATTTTTTCGCCAATGAGCGGAAACAGGGTTGAGCGCATCGAAAGCGGCAACCCGTGGCGAAAGGCAAAGTAAGCCAGCGTCAAGCCCACCAGCCCGTAAATGGCCCAGATATGAAAACCCCAATGGAAAAAGGCGATCAGCATCGCCTGCTTGGCCGCATCGATCGTCTGCGCGGCCCCTTCGGGGGGCGAAGCGTAGTGCAGCACCGGTTCGGCCACCCCGAAAAAAAGCAGCGCAATGCCGTACCCGGCGGAAAAGAGCATGGCAAACCACGCCACAAAACCGTATTCGGGTTCGGCGTGATCGGGGCCTAACCGAATCTGCCCCCATTTGGTCAGGGCGACGGTGACCACAAAAACCAAAAAGATCGCCACGCAGAGCATATAAAACCAGCCAAACTTGGCGGTAATAAAGCCGAGTGTATCGGCAAAGAGTTTTCCGGCTAGATCGGGGTTGCTGACCGTGCCGATCACCAGCAGGGCAATAATGACGACCGCAGGCACAAAAACCGGAACCAAAAGAGCTGTTTTAGAAGGACGAAGATTCATAGGCATCCCTTGTTTGGGGGTGCCTAACCCTAGCCAAGAGCCTCTTAAGCGTAGCGCTCCTTGGCCGAGACCTGTTCAATCTTCACGCCGGCGGTATCCAGCCTGGAACCGCGCCATTCGAAGATGGCGGCGGTGAGCCGGTCGCCGTAAACGCAGCCGGTGTCGATCCCGAGCGCGAAATCGTCGCGGCGCACGCCGCCGGGGGTGTGGCCGTACACCACAAAACCCTGACTGCCGTTGTACAGCTCCGACCAAAACACATACTCCGGCGACGCGGCCCCCTTGCTCACATACCGCAGACGGGTTAGCAGCGGCTTGTGCTCCTCCTGCAGATGACCCAGATGGATGCCGTTGGTCAGCCCCGCGTGAACCACCGTGAGGTTGGCAACCTTTAAAAACCGGGGCATGGCAAAGAGATAGGCCAGATCGGCGCTGCTGAGCCGTTCGTAGTGCTTGAGGCTGGCGCGGTGAACCACCTCGTCCAGCCCCGCGCGTTTAACCCCCGCAATCTCCAAAAACCGCTCTTCGTGGTTGCCCAAAATGGTCAACACGCCGTTTTCCCGGGCATAACGCAGGGTTTCGACGGGCCTAGGGCCTTTGCTGAGCAGATCGCCCACGGAGATTTCGGCGTCGCCGGAGCGCACGCCGATTTTGCTTCGCAGCAGCCGCCACTCATCCAGACAGCCGTGAATATCTCCGTAAACGATTATGCGACCCATCTTTGCCCTTTTCTGGGCCGAAGTTTACTAAACGGTAACCACATTGCGGCGACAAACCGCACTTTTTAAACTCTTTGGGTAGCATTGACGCCATGGTATGGCTTATTGCGACCACTCATGACCACCCATCGATCAAAGCCCTCCAAAGCATCTGCCCGCACGGTTTAACCGCTCACAAAGAGGGGGAAACCGTTTTATTGCGCGACGGGGAGGGCAAGGTAAGAGCGCGGCTTTTTTGGCGTTCGGGTTATGTGGGTTTGCAGGGGTTGCGCGGTTACGAAAAGAGTTTGAAGCGGATTGAAGGGGCTTTGATCAAAATGGCCTTTGCCCGGCGGCTGCCCGCGCTGGAGAATCTGGGATTGCGGCGCGGACAGAGCGCGCACGAAGCGTTTACGCGGATTGCCCAGCGGCTTTTAGAGGTGATGGAGGCCAACGAAGCCGGTGTGCTGGCCGATCTGGATGTGGAGTTTTTGCACGATTTTCGCGTTTCGCTCAGGCGCACGCGCAGTCTGCTTTCCCAGTTGCGCGCCGTTTTCGCCCCGGCGGTGTTCGAGCGGTGGCGCGCCGCCTTTAAGGAAACGGGCACCTACAGCGGCGAACAGCGGGATTTGGACGTGTGGCTGGAGAGTTTGCAGCGCTGCGCCGATCGGGCGCTTTTGGAGCGGCTGAATGCCGACCGTGCCGCCGCGCACGGGGCGTTGTGCCGTTATCTGCGATCGGCCCGGTGGCGCAATCTGAAAAAAGCGTGGCACGAGGCGCTTCAAAGCCCGCCGGATTCGCGCCGCTTCTCTGCGGCGGCGGCCGAACCGATCGAAGAGGTGGCCGCCGCGCGTTTAAAACGGCAGTTTAAACGGGTGATCCAAGACGGCCGGGCCATCACCCCCGCTTCACCGCCGCAAAGCCTGCACACGCTGCGCATCGACTGCAAAAAACTGCGCTATCTGCTGGAGTTTTTTGAGCCGCTTTTCCCCGCCACCGCTGCGCTGATCGCGCCGCTGAAGCAGTTGCAGGAGGTGCTGGGCAACCATCAGGACGCCTGCGTGCAGATAGAGCGTTTGCAAACGCTGCAGGCGGGTATGCCGGGGCGTGAAACTTTGCAGACACTCAGCGCGCTTACGATCGAAGCCGAAAAGGCGCGGCTTTTGTGGCGCGGCCGTTTTGCCGGAGCGTTTGCCCGTTTCGACCGGGCCGAAAACCGCCGGATTTTTGCAAAGGAGGCGTTATGAAAACCTTGGCCGTCTATAACCTCAAAGGGGGCGTGGGGAAAACCGCCGCCAGCGTCAATCTGGCCTACGAAGCGGCCCGAAGCGGGCTAAAAACCCTGCTGTGGGACTTGGACCCGCAGGGGGCGAGCAGTTTTTATTTTCGCATCAAGCCCCGCATTAAAACCGAGGTCAAAAAACTGCTCAAAAAAACCCACAAAGCCCAAGACTCGATCAAGGCGACCGACTACGACAATCTTGATCTGCTTCCGGCGGATTTTGCCTACCGCGAGATGGATTTGGCGCTGGATGACTTGAAACATTCGCGCAAGCGGTTTTTGCCGCTGGTGGAGACAGTGAGCGAAGAGTACGATCTGTTTATTATTGACTGTCCGCCGGGGCTGACGCTGGTGAACGAAAACCTGCTGATCGCCGCCGACAGGATCGCCGTTCCGGTTATTCCCACGCCGCTGTCGCTTCGGGCCTATGAAACCATGGCCGATCACGCCGAAAAGCTGGGGGTTGAGCGGGAGCGGTTTTTGCCGTTTTTTTCCATGATCGACCGCCGCAAAAAGCTCCACCGCGATGTGGTCGAAAGTTTTGTGGCCGCCCACCGCGCCTTAGAAAGCGGTATTCCGTATCTGTCGGTGGTGGAGCAGATGGGTGAAGCGCGCGCCCCCGTGGCCGTTTATGCGGGCAAGACTGCCGCCGCCGCCGCTTACCGGGCGCTGTTTAACGAGATTCGTCTATCTTTGTGACCTTGGAAACCGTTCCGGTATAACCCGTTGTTTCGATGGCTTTGAGCAGTTTGTTTAGATCATAACCTTCGGGTACGATAACCCGCGCCTGTTCGGTTTTGAGCGACGATTTGGCGTAAATCACCCCGTCGGTGTTGCGCAAAGCCTGATTGATCGCCGCGACGCACAGGGGGCAGTGCATCCCCTTAACATCAATAATCACCTCTTGATCCGCGCCAAAGGCCAAAGCCGCCAAAAAGGCCCAGAGAATCAAAAACCGTTTCATTCAAACTCCATTAACCACGGGATAAAAAACGGGTAAAACAGCAGCACAAGCACCAGCGGCGAAAGTACCCAGTACAGCCACAGCAGTTGCCGCCGGGAAAAGCGGCCCGTACACAGCGGCTTTTCGGAAAAGTAAAGCCGCCAAAAACCGTAGCCGATCAACCCCAATGAGAGCGCAATCATCGGCCACTGCAACCACGCCAGATGTTCCAGTCCCGAAAGCCCCGCCGCCGAGACGCCGAAGACCAGATAGATAAACGGCCCCACGCAGCACAGGCTCGATACGACCGCCGCGCCGATCGCCGCAGTGATGGCTGCGATGACCCCTTTAATGCCGCCTTGTTTAACCGGCGGCGACAAAACCAGCCGTATGCGGTCGCCTTCGTCAAACCGCGCGAGGCTAAAGCCCATCACTTTAGCCAGCCGCGCGAGGTTTTCCGCCGAAAGGGCGGTGCAGAGAATTTCGTAGGTTTCAAAGGGAGCCGCTTCGATCGCGGCCTTGGCGCGGATGACCGGCTCGGGGCAGCTCAGCTGGCGGTAGTCGAGCCGGATCACGGGTTATTTCACCTCTTGGGCGGTGTACACGTAGGCAAAGGTTTTGGCATCGTAGTAGTTGAGCGGTTCGCCGTCCACTTCGGCGTAGGGGTAGCCAAAGTTATTAATGGGGGTTTGTTCCGCCTCGGGGCTGAGGTGGAAATCGCGCCCGTAGTTAAAGCCGACCCAGTTCATCTCCCAGTTGCCGAAAAAGTATTCGTTGACGGCCTGAACGCTCGGGTGATCGTGTTTGAGGTTTTCGTACAGGCGGCCTTTGGTGACATCGGCCGGATCGCAGGGCACCCAGCCGTGGCCCGCCAGATAAAACTGCGCGCGGCAGTGCTGGCCGCCGGTAATGGTGGCAAAGCCTTTCTCGTCCGATCCGCCGAAGGCTTTGGCGGAGTATTTACCCATTTTGGGCGCACTGCCCAGCCGGATGCCAAACATCTCCCGCGCCGGAATCCCCGCCGCGCGCAACAGGGCCACAAAAACCGAGCTGATATCGGTGCATTTGCCGCCCAGATAACCGCTTTCCAGGGTTTTGGCCGCGTCACCCAGACCGCAGCCGATGACGCTGTTGTCGCGGAACATATTGGCGGTGGTCCACTCGTAGATCATCCGCGCTTTTTTAAGCGGGTCTTTCTCTTTGCCCACGATCTTATCGGCGGTTTTTTTGACTACGCCGTCGGTGGGAATATGGGCCGTGGGCTCCAAAAAGCGCTTCACTTCGGCGGGATAGCTGACGGTTTTGGGCGCCTGATAGCTTTTAAGTTCGCCGTTTAGCGCCGGTTCCCAGTTCAGCGTGTCGATGACCATTTCGACCGTGAGGGTCATTTTGCCCTCGGAGTTAGGCCAGCGGGCAAAGAGGGTTTTGGCGCCGTAAGCGTTGTCGGCGGTGACGTAGGCTTCGGCGTAGTTGCCGCTGAAGCTGAGTTTGCGCAGTTGCTGAAAGTGCGCGTCTTCGGGTACGGGAACCCACAGTTTGGTTTCGCCCGATGCGCCCTTGGGGGCCTGAACGTCGTAGGTGTGGGTAAAGACAAAACGGCGGCGGCCGTCAACAATATTGAGCGCGCTGGTTGTGGCGGTGGCGACAACGGGGGTGAGAACCGAGGCGGCAGAGAGTACGGCTGCGCCCTTGAGGAAGTTTCTTCTTTGCATGGGGGTTCCTTATGTTTTGTGGGGGTGCAACCTGCACCGAAGGCTCAAAGCCGGCAATTAATCCATATTCTTAATAAACGCGACCTTAAGGGCAGTTGGGCTTTAATCGCCCCAACTTCAAGGAAGGTGTATGGCGGAACTCAAACTGACGCAATTTGTCAAAGCAGCAGGCTGAGCGGGGAAAATGGGTCCGGCGGACCTGACACAAATTTTACCCGCAAGCACCGCGCAACAATCGGATGCCAACGTCCTGGTCGGCCCCGGCGACGATGCCGGGATTTACCGCTTAACGGACGAAATCGCCATCGTGCAGACGGCGGACTTTATCACCCCGGTGGTAAACGACCCTTTCGTGTACGGTCAGATCGCCGCGGCCAATTCGCTCAGCGACTGCTTTACCATGAACGCCGAGGTCAAAACCGCACTGGCGCTGGTGATGTACGATAGCTGCCATGTGCCGCAAGATGCCCTGCGCGAAATTTTGCGCGGGGGTCAAAGCAAGGTCGAAGAGTGCGGCGGCGTGCTGCTAGGCGGCCACACGATCGACGATGTAGAAATGAAATACGGCCTTAGCGTCACGGGCGTAACCCATCCGAAAAAATACTGGCGCAACACCGGTGCGCGCGTTGGCGACAAACTGATTTTGACCAAACCGCTGGGCATGGGCATTTTGACCACGGCGGGCAAAGCGGATTTTGTCTCCAAAGCCGCGATCGACGAAGCAGCCGGTTATATGCGCCGCCTGAATCTGTACGCCATGCGCGCCGCCAAACAATACGATGTTTCTGCCTGCACGGACATCACCGGTTTTGGGCTACTGGGACACGGGCTGGAGATGATCGGTTGTGATATTTCGTTTGAACTGGAATGGGCCAAAATCCCCTACCTAAAAACCGCGCTGGAACCGGCCAGCATGGGCATTATCCCCGCCGGAAGCCTTCGCAACCGCGATCACGCTGCGCCCTATGTGCGTTTTGAAACCGCCCTCAAAGACGAAGAACAAATGGTGCTCTTTGACGCCCAAACCAGCGGCGGACTATTGATTGCCGTTCGGGGTGATCAGGCTGAACAATGCCTAGATGCGATCCGTAAAAACGGGGATGAAACGGCGCGGATTGTGGGAACCGTGCGGGATCGCGGCGCGGCGCAGATTGTGGTGGGGTGAACAGTCTCACCGTGTCAAAAATTTGTGGAGTTTATGGATTTGAAATTACCAAACCCATTGAGTTCGACAATTTTAGGATCGTTCCTAGAGTATTCGATTTCCAACAAGCGCAAAAGCTGGCTTCAGACAACAACTCATTTAACCTAACGGCAGCTATAGAGGCTGAGTCAATACCTGATTCTTTGATTGTTAATTTGGAGGCGATTCTTTCTTTTATTGAACACCAAAAAGTTGTTTTAACCGTTCCAATAGAAAATAAAAGACCTGATCCGTTTAAGCAGTTTAACGAAGTGTTGGTATTGGGTCGTCGTCATGCAAGAGGGGGTCAAGTTATTATGCATGACACCTTTGCGGAACAGTCAAGGAAGATTTTTATTGAAAAGGCGCTTTCCAGACTTCAAGATGAAGATTTTTGTCGACAAACACAGTTTAGAAGTCTGTTTTTTAAAAAAGTTGAGTCATTTAGTCAGGTTTATATAGAGATTAATTATTTTCTTTTGTTTTCGGGTGTAGAGGCTTATGCAAGAACAGCCCTTGGCGATCAAAAAAGCAGAGCACCAGAGGTTTTGCTAACCATCTTTAATCATCATGGCCTCAAGGTTACGATCGACCAAATCATGCCCTTTGTGAGGCTTCGAAATAGTCTCTTTCATAACAATATGCACCGTTTGGCAAGTGATGAAACTACCGGACGAATGCTCTCGAGGTTTTCGAGGCTCGTTACATTGTTGATTTTAAAAGTCGCGGACTTTGACGACGGAAGAATCAGATGGGACGGCTGGATGGGTCGGTATTGGTTTAAATGAGTCATTTGGCGGGAAGGTGGAGGAATCGAACCCCCCTTGGAAGCCAGCACTGGTCCCAACAACGGGTTTGAAGCCCGCGGCGCCCACCAGGGTCGCATACCCTCCGCATGGCGGAAGTTGGGCGAAAGTATAACTTCTTTAGAATAAACGCACAAGATTAATGTCTTGGTTCAAGACACACAAAAGAGGTCACCATGCAACTGCTCCGCGCCATCCCCAAGGTGGACGTTTTGCTGGAAAATCCGGCGCTCAACTTCATTGCCCCCCGTTTAAAAACCCGGCTGATCCGCGAAACCTTGGAGGCTTTGCGCGCGGGTATTTTGGCGGGCGAGGTTAAAACCATCGACGAAGCAGCCTTGATTGATGAGGTCAAAACCCGTTACGAAAAGCTGATCGAACCCTCCTTTAAGCCGCTGATCAACGCCACCGGCGTGGTGGTGCATACCAATCTGGGGCGCAGCATTTTGGATGCGGCCCTGATCGACGAAATCAAACCGCTTTTAACCGGTTACAGCAATCTGGAGTACGACATTGCTGAAGGCAAACGCGGCAGCCGTTACACACACTTAGGCCGCCTGATGCGCGAGGTGCTCGGTTGCGAAGAGGTGTTGGTCGTTAACAACAACGCGGCGGCGGTTTTTTTGATTCTCAACACCTTTGCGCAGAACAAAGAGGCGATCGTCAGCCGGGGCGAACTCGTCGAGATCGGCGGAAGTTTTCGTATTCCCGATGTGATGCGTCAAAGCGGGGCGGTGCTGCGTGAGGTCGGCACCACCAACAAAACCCATTTGAGCGATTATGAACAGGCCGCAAACGAAAACACCGCGCTTTTAATGAAAGTCCACCGCTCCAACTTCGCCATCAAAGGGTTCACTTCGGAGGTGGATTTTGCGGAGTTGATCGTGCTGGCGCGGGAAAAGGGGTTGATCGATTACTTCGACTTGGGTAGCGGGCAACTGGTGGACTTGGGCGTGGGGGACGAACCGCTATTAACCGAACTGGCGGCGCTCAACCCGTCGTTGGTCAGCTTTAGCGGCGACAAACTTTTTGGCGGGGTGCAGGCGGGGGTGATCTTCGGCAAAAAGGCGCTGATCGACAAGCTCAAGAAAAACCAGCTTTTGCGGATGCTGCGGGTCGATAAATTTACGCTGGCCGCGCTGGAGGCGACTTTGCGGCGGTACTTGGCGGAAAAGGTCGATGAAATCCCCACGGTTCGCATGATTAAAGCCCCAGTTTCTGCGTTAGAAATAAGAGCACGAAAGTTGACTAAACTTCTTTTACCTATCAAGTCCAGCATCGAAAAAACGCAAAACTTCGTTGGGGGAGGCGCGTTGCCCGAAGAGGCGATCGCGGGTTGCGCAGTGGTGCTGGGCGGAAACGTGGAAAACCTGCATGAAAACCTGCGCCTCAAGGGCGTGATCGCCCGCGTAGAAAACAACAAACTTTACTTGGAGATGCGCACCGTGTTTGATAACGATCTGAAAAAACTGGCGATTATCCTTAAAGAGGTGGTCGCGTGAAACACTTGCTGATCGGCACCGCAGGCCATATCGACCACGGCAAAACCGCGCTCATTAAAGCCCTCACGGGATTTGACGGCGATCAGACCGCGCAGGAAAAAGAGCGCGGCATCACGATGGATTTGAGCTTCACCCATATGGACGACGGCGTGCAGAATGTGGCGTTTATCGACGTGCCGGGTCATGAAAAGCTGGTCAAAAACATGATTGCCGGGGCCTTCGGTTTTGACTATGTGCTGCTCGTTGTGGCTGCCGATGACGGCATCATGCCGCAAACGCTCGAACACTTGGGCGTGGTGGATATGCTAGGCGTCGAAGAGGCGATTGTGGTCATTACCAAAGCCGACAAGGTGGGGCCGGAGCGGATCGATGAGGTCAAAGGGCAAATCAAAACCGCCTTCGAAAAGAACCGCCATCTTCGGCTGCATACCGTTTTGCCCGTGTCGGTGTTTCAGCCCGAGTCGATTGAAAAACTGCGCAAAACCCTCTTTGCTTTGCCGCCGCGCAAACGCAAAAGCGCCGGGTTTTTCCGCTACTACATCGATCGGGTGTTTGCCGCCAAGGGTTCGGGGGTGGTTGTCACCGGCACGGTGCTCGACGGCGAGGTCAAAGAAAAGGACCGCATTTTTGCCTTCGATATCGGCAAAGAGGCATCGGTTCGCAGCATTCAGGTACACGGACAAAGCGTCGAAAAAGCCGAAGCGGGCGAACGGGCGGCGCTAAACCTCACCGGCGTGGAGCACAAGCAGCTCGATCGGGGCGTGCTTTTGGGCCGCAAGGGATTTTTGCGCGGGTTCAATAAGGTTGACGCCTTTGTCCACGCCCTGCCGGGGCAAAAGCTGCGCCACAACAGCACCGTTCAGTTTTTCTGGGGCTCCAACCGCTGCGAAGCGAAGATGATTTTTCTCGATGGCGGGTTCGAGGCCGAAGAGGCCTTCGTGGAGTTTACGACCGACAAGCCGGTTTTTGCGGTCTTTGACGATCCGTTTGTCATCCGCAGCGACGCCACGACCATCGGCGGCGGCCGGATTCTAGGTCCGGTGGGCGACCCCATGCGCAAAGAGCAAAAGCGGGAGTTCCTAGAGGCGCTGCATCGCGGCGAAGTGCAAAAAGCCTTTGCCATTCTGGTGCAGGCCCACGCCAAAGGGTTCGGGCTGATCAGCTCCAATCAGCGCTTTGGCCTTTCCCACGCCGAGGCGCTCGAAGCGGCCCGCAAACTGCCCGGCTGCTATGTGGACGAAGCGGACTTGGTGGTGTATGACGCGCGGAGCAAAAAGCTGCTGCAACAGGCGGCGATGGCGATTTTTGATAAAAACCGCCGGGCGCTGCTTTCGGCGGCTACTTTGAGCCAGCGGTTTAAGTGGGCTAGCCGCGCCTTTGTGGAAAATGCGCTCCAAGAGCTGCTGGCGGCAAAAAAACTGCTGCTCGAAGAGGGGCTTTACCGCCACCCTGCGTGCGACGTCAAAGACGCCAAAGCTTACATCGAAGAGACGCTTTTTGCCCTGATTGACCGCGCGGGACTGGCGCCGGATGCGCCCTACAATCTGTACGATTCGCTCGATCTCGACCGCCCCGAAGGGGACAATGCGCTCAAAAGCCTGACGCGCCAAGGCAAGGTTGTGCGGCTGGAGCACAACCTCTTTATCTCCGCCGGGAGCTTGCAAAAGGCGATGGAGCAGCTTCGGGCCATTATCAAAAAAGAGGGCTATGCCGACGTGCAAAACGTTAAAGAGCAGCTCGATCTCAGCCGCAAATACGCAGTGGCCTATTTGGAATATCTCGATCGGTTCGCGGATATTAAACGGCTGGAGAACCGCCGGATGCTGGCCGGTTAGGCGCGCATCCAGTTTTCGTGGCTGTGGCCCTTTTTCTTTTTGGGAGCCAGCAGAGCGCGCACGGCGCTTAAAACCTCTTCGGCAATGACCGGGCTTTGGGTAAAGACGATCGTGCCTTCGGTGTCGATAACCATGACGCTCTCTTCAGGCATATCGCACCGCCGGGCAAACTCGCCCTCCGGGTCGAGCAGTATTTCCGCCCCGCTACAGGGCGCGCATTCAATCCCCGCCAGCCAAACCTTCTTTTCGTGTTCGGCTAGATTTTGGGCCAAAAACCCAAGGGTTGCTTCATCGCAGCGGTAGCAAAGCACCTGATGGCGCAGATTCATCATGCCCACGATCCTCTCTTGACCTTGGGCGTTTTTCAGGCGCACGGCGGGCGCTTCGGTTCCGGTTTTTCGCATGGCAACCCCTTTTTGGGGTTATGCTAGTTTAAAAACGGGGGCCCCATTGCCCGTTAAATCATCAACCGGCGGTTAACGCTCCGCTTTTAAAGCGGTACAGACCGTTTTTCACCCGCTCAAGCGCCCCGGCGTCGATGAGGTCTTTAAAGAGCCGGATGACGGTAGGTTTACTGACGTCGATCGCCTCCATAATATCGCCGTAGGAGCCGTGAAAGAGGTTTTCCTCGTCCAGATGGTTGATCAAAAACTGCAAAATCTCAATCTTTTTACCCCCCAGCAGCAACCCCAGCGCGTTGATCAGGTCGCGGTAGTGGCCCAGCTCGCGGCTTTGAACCACGGGCAGCAGCGCCTTGTGGATCGAGGCGATCAGCTCTTGGACGTTGATGGGTTTGAGAATGTAGCCGTCCACCCCCTGACGGATCGCTTCTAGCAGATACTCCGTGTCGGTAAAGGCGGTGGTAATCAGCGTGGGCACGTCACGGGTGCTGAGCTCTCTAAGGTTTTTGATCAGCTCCAAGCCGTTCATCCCCGGCATCAAAATATCGGTTACGATCGCATCGACCCGGTGGGCTTTAAAAAGTCTCAGCGCCTCTTTGCCCTCTTCGGCCACCATCACTTCGCCAAAAAAGTCACGAAGGATTAGCGCAGTCTGGTCCCGAACATCCTTCTCGTCTTCCACATACAGCAACGTTGTCTTTTTCAAGAGCGAGAAGTCCACAATCTTTCCTTTTGCTTGCCGGCAGCTCAATGGTAAACAAGGCGCACGGCTGCAGCTTTGATGAGCCCATTTTATGCCAGATGTTCTTAACGCTTAAGCGCCCGTTCATTTGTTGCTCAATAATCTGCTTAGACATATACAGCCCGATGCCCGTCCCGTGGGATTGGTGCTTGGTGGTGAAATAGGGGTCGAAAATCCGGTCGATCACATTGGCGGGAACGCCGCCGCCGTTGTCCACCACGTCGATAACGGCCCAGGGCCGCCCCTCGATGCGGCGGCTGGAGAGGACGATGAGGATTTTGCGATCGCTCTCGCGGTTGGCGATCAGCGCGTCGCGGGCGTTGGAGAGCAGGTTTAAGATCACCTGCGAAAACTCGTTGCTAAAGCCCTCCAGACACAAGTCGCTGCGGACTTTGAGGGTGATTTCGATGTGGTTTTGCGCAAAGAAGCCCTCAATCAACGAGACCGCTTCCTTCACGCCGTGCAGCACGTTGAACATCTCCTTGCGCCGTCCGGGCTGAAAAAAGTTGCGGAAATTCTCGATCGTCTGGGACATCTGCCGGGCAATGCGCAATCCTTCGGCGCTCTGCTGCTCCACATAGGCGCTATCCAGCCGTCCGAGCATCTGCTTGGCCTGAAAACCCTGAATCAGGACGCTCAGCGCGTTGAGCGGCTGGCGCCATTGGTGGGCGATATTGGCGATCATTTCGCCCATTGCCGCCAGGCGCGACTGCTGATACATAATGCGGTCTTTTTCCTGGGAGTTTTTCACCTCTTTGGCGATGCGCCGTTCGAGCTGTTCGTTGAGCAAGCGCAGCTCGCGGGTTTTTTCCTCGACCTCCTCCTCAAGACGGTGGTGCAGCCGCTGGATATTGCCCGCGATCGCCAAGGAGAGCAGCAGCGCAAAAAGCACAATCGCCACAATCAGCGCCACGATCGCTCTGGAGGTCACCGCAGAGATCCGCTCCGTGCGCCTTTTTTCTTCCATGGCGGTGTCCAGATGCAGATGCACCAGCTGGCTTAGGTGAATCTCCACCGACTTAACCGACGGGTAGAGATCGCTTTGAATAAGCAGCAACGCTTCGTCGCGCCGCCCTTGGCGAAACTGCGAAAAGATCGCCTCCAAAAGCGCATCCACCCGCTTGACGCGCTCTTGGGTCTGGGCGATGAGGCGGTTGGATTCGTTGACGTTTTCAACCGTGCGCCGGGGAAAAAAGCGGCCCAGTTGCGTGTGCGCCCAGCCGATGAGCCAATTGGTATGGGCCGGCTCTTTTTGATCGCGGTACTCCTGCCAGTATTGGGCAATCAACTCCCGGGCCAGCGTCACCACCTCGCCGCCGCGCTCGACGTCGATGGCAGATCGCTCCACTTCGCGCAGGGTGTCCAGCACGTTGATGGCGTAGGTCTCTTTGATCCACTCCAGTTTGACCACCGAAACGGTGTGGCGGGCGTAAAGCACTTCGTAATCGTGCTTGATCGTGTAAAACTGCAGATGCGAAAAGCCGCCCACCAGCAGCATCCCCGTAGTCATCATCACCACCAGCAGCCGGGTTTTGACCGGCAGGGAGATGCGGTCAAGCAGCGGGTTTTTCCATAGCCGTTTCACGGTCCCCACCCTTCAACCGGGCGCATCCGTCCATTTTCGTAACGGGTGATCCAAACCCCCAGTTCGCTGCGCCGCTTTTTCTGAATGGCGCGAAGCGCCTCAAGAAAGCCTTCGCGGGTGAGCCGATCGATGCTGTTTTCAAGCCCTTCGGTCACGCTCTGCGCCGTTAAAAAACCTTCGAGCGAGGCAAAGGAGAGGGGTTCGTCCGGGTAGTAGCGCGCCATGATCTCGCGGTATTCGTTGACCCGCGGCGTATTCATCTCCCAAGCGGGTGGAACCACTTGGGCCACAAGGACGTTTCTCATTCCCGCTTCCCCCAGTTCGGCCGCGAGGGAGTCGGAGTTGACAAAGGAGACGTGGGCAAAGAGCGCGTTTTCAAGCCCCCGCTTGCGGGCCTGACGGATAAACTCCGCGCCGGGTTTGTAGGCGTCGATCATAATCACCGCCTGCGGTTCGTGGGGGGCGATCTCGTAAAGGGCGTGGCCCACCGAAAGGGTGTTGCGGGTGTAGGCCCCTTCGGCCACCAGTTGAATGCGGTGTCGCTCAAACACGCTTCGTGCGGCAAAGAGACCGGTTTTGCCGTAGCTGTCGTTTTGGTAAAACACGGCAACGCGGGTAAGACCCAAAGAGCGCAGATAGCGCGCCAGCAGATCGATCTCCGCTTCGTAACCGGGCCGCAGGTTGACCACATAGGGGTGGGGCGGTTCCCTTAGAAGCGTTGCGCCCGTCAACGGGGCGACAAAGGGGATTTTGTGCTGCTCCACCAGCGGCAAGACCGCTTGAGAGGTGGGGGTGCCCACATAGCCAAAGAGCGCAAAGACGCCGTACTCTTCGATCAGTTTGCGGGTATTGGCTTCGCTCAGGCGCGGTTCGTAGCGGTCATCGAGGGTGATCAGTTTGACGGTGCGGCCCTGAATGCCGCCCAAAGCGTTGACATGGGCAAACCATGCGTTCGCGCCCACCCGCATTCCCCGGCCCAGCTCCGCCGAAGGGCCGCTGAGCGCGCAGGACTGGCCCAGCACAATCTCGCTGCCTTGGTGCAGCGGCACGGAATAAAGCCGCCATAAAGCCCCCAGCGAGAGTCCGGTAAAAAGTACAAGCAGCAGCCCCTTGGGCCAGAGCGCGCTCAGCCGCACCGCGCGGACTTAGAGTTTAGGCAGGAGCTTTTTGACCTCCTGCTCCAGCTTCTTTTTCTGCTGGCCCTCAAGACGCTTTTTCAGCCCCGCTTCGGAGAGGTTGTTGCGCAGCCGATCCTCAAAGGGCTTGAGCGCGTTTCCCTTGCCCGCAAGGGCCTTTTCCAGCACGGCGATCTCCTGTGCGCTCGCGCCCGCTTGTTTGAGCTGATCGCCAAGGGCGGCCGCGACTTCGGCCTTGAGCTGCGCCTCAAAGGCTTTTTTACGGCCCTCAAGCTCGGTTTTAAAGCGGGCTTTGAGCCGGTTGTCCAGATCGGTTTTAAGTTCGATCCTGGGCGAAAGCGGCTTGCCCGAAAGCGCCAGCGTCACATCGAGATTCTCAACCCCCGCCAGGGTACGGTGCAGAAGCGTCTGCAGTTCGTCCGACGGATTTTCCAGCCCCATTTGCGCATTTTTAAAATGCAGCAGCCCGTCGCCCATGAGCCGCCCCTCTTTAATGACGGCTTGGGTCGTCCAGTCGATCTTGAGGGGTTTGAGGTAGAGCTTGTCCGATCGCGTGCCCGATTTTTCCAGATCGTCGATCACGAGCTTGAGCCGGTCCTCCTGCGCAGCGCGCCGTTCGCTGATCCATTCGAAGTTCAGCGCGCCGTAGCCGCTGCCTTGCACCGACTGAACCGAGACGATCATGGGCTTACCCGTGATATTTTGGTTATCGCTCGCATCGCTGAGCAGACCCGCCAGCCGGCTGCCCGAAGCGGTCGTAAGATCAAATCCCGCGATTTTCAGGTGCCACTCGGGGCGGGGGTGGTGCTCTTTAAAGCGCACAATCCGCCCTTCGCCCCGAGGCGGCGGCGGAGCCTCTTTGGCCGAAGAGGCTTTAAAGCTTTGGGCGGTTTGCAGATAGGGCAGCAACCGTTCGTACCACTCCCGCGCAACCATGAGGTTCTTTTGCGCATCGTCGCCCAGAAGCGTGCCGGCCATGTTGAAGGCCCCTTCGCTGTCGAAGCTGTATTTGTCTTTGAGGGCCTGAAAGTTCGCATCGGGCAGCCCTTCGAGCTCTTTGATCAATGCCTGCGCTTCGGCTTGATCGGCCTTGAACGCTTTGCTCAGCGCTTGGTAGGCCTCCTGCTCCTGCGACAATTTCTGCTCAAACGCCTTGGCCTCCTGCAGTACCGCCCTAAGCTCTTTTTCGGTTTTTATTTTGCCGGCTTTGGCTTCGATCGCTTTGTATTCGGCCTCCAGATCGGCCAAGGCGTTCTTGCCGAAGCGGGTTTTGAGCTGATTGTCCCAGTGGGTTTTGATTTCGTTCAGGCGCTTTTGGATTTGGGCGCTGCGCTCTTTGCTTTGCGCGGTCTCCTGCGCGGCGACGGTCTTGGGATCGGGCAGCGCGGCGCTCAGGCCGGAGGCAAAACCGCCTTCGGGTTTGGACTCTGCGGGCGTTTCGGGCTGCGGGGCGCTGCGGGGTTTTTCCAGCACCTGCGCCGGACTTTGGCGCCGGGTTTCAAGCCGGATTCCCTCAAGGCGCATCTCGTCGATAAGCACCTTCTTATGAAAGAGGTGGGCCATATCCAGATTGAATGCGACGCGATCGATCTGTGCGGCGTTGTTTAGGGGGTTTTTGGCGTCGGGAATCTGAATGCCCTCGATGGTCAGGCTCAAGGGAGAGAGGGTGGTTTCGAGCCGATCGATGCTCGCTTGCATACCGATGGGCTCTGACAGCGCCTTTTCCAGCTGATTTTTGACAAGGGCGTCCATAAAAAAGAGGGCAAAAACCGCGATCGGCGCCGCAAGCGCCACAAAAACGCCCGCC
>JBFWML010000003.1:0-94161 GCA_050251635.1 Campylobacterales bacterium
ATGCTGGTGTCGGGCGACGAGGCGCTAATCAAAAAAGCGGGGTTTCTTTCGACGCAGGCGCGCGACCCGTTCCCCCATTATGAACACACCGAGATCGGCTACAACTACCGTCTGAGCAATGTGCTAGCCGGAATCGGGCGCGGGCAGATGCGGGTTTTGGCCGATCGGGTGAAGCGTAAACGGGAGATTTTTGAGTTCTACCAAAAAGCCCTAAGCGATCTGCCCATCGCGTTTATGCCGGAACTGGAAAACGCGCGGGGCAACCGCTGGCTGACGGCGATCACGATCGAGGATCAAAACATTCGGCCCGAAACCCTGCGGCTTGCGCTGGAAGAAGAAAATATCGAATCGCGCCCGCTTTGGAAACCGATGCACGCCCAGCCGGTCTTTGCCAAGGCCGATCGGGTCGTAAACGGCGTGAGCGAAGCGCTTTTCGCCAAGGGGCTGTGTTTACCCAGCGGCACCGCGATGAGCGATGCCGAGCTTTCGTTTGTGTGTGAAACGATCAGAAAAGTTTTTTAGCGATCGTTTCCGCCAGCGGGCGATAAAACGCGTCTTTGGGATTGGCGGCGGCGGGAAAACCGTTGTCCGCCCCTTCGCGCACCGCATCGCTCAGCGGCAATTGCGCCAGCAGATCGACGCCGTAACGCAAGCTGAGTCCTTCGCCGCCGCCTTGACCGAAGGGGTAAAGCTTTTTGCCGCCTTCGATTTCCAAGTAACTCATATTTTCCACAATCCCCGCGATCGGCACGTGGGTTTCTAAAAACATCCGAATCGCCCGCGCCACGTCGTCCTGACTGACCGCCTGCGGCGTCGTCACCAATACGGCAGCGCTGAGGTTGACCTCCTGCGCGATGGTGAGCTGCACATCCCCCGTTCCAGGCGGCATATCAATGATCAGCAGATCCAGCTCACCCCAGGCCACATCCTCCAAAAACTGCATCAGGGCGCTAACCGCCACGCTGGAGCGCCACACCAGCGGCGTATCGGCTTCGGGGGTGGTCATGCCGACGCTCATCAGTTTAACCCCGAAGTTTTCGGCGGGGATCATTTTGTCCTGATCGTTCCAGCGCAAGGATTCGTCCAGACAGCCCAGCATTCGCGGCACGTCGGGGCCGTGCATATCGGCGTCGATCAGGCCGACTTTTTTGCCCTGTGCGGCGAAGGCCACGGCCAAGTTAACCGCGACGGTTGTTTTGCCCACGCCCCCTTTGCCGCTGGTGACCGCCAGAATTTTTTTGGCGTATGCGGCACGGTTGTTGGGTTTTTGCGTGGTGCCCGTGGGCACGCTTTTTTTGGTTTTGGGCCGGACGCTCACGGCGTACCGGTCTTCAAACTGCGCGCGAATGGCGGCTTCCAGTTCGGCAAAGGCGGCTTCGTTCAGCACCGAGAGCACCACATCCAAATGCCGCTCTTTAAGCGTCACGCTTTCAACCACGCCCAGTTCGCCCAGCGTGCGCTCCAGTTTGGGGTAGGCGATCGCCTCGATGGCGTGCCGCAGCTCAGTCAAGGCCGTAACCTTGGCTCAGGTCGTCGGCGAGCGCGTGGCATTTCGAGATTTGCTTGGTTAGTAAGATTTGTGTATTGGGATAAGAGCCGCATAAGGTTTGTAACCGATCGCCGCGTTGGCGAACCCGATCGGAAAGCGCCCGGCCGAGCGCTTCGAGCCGGCCTTCGGCTTCGGCCTGGGAGCGAAGCTGTTCAAGAAGCGCTTCGCGGCTTTTTTTCGGAACTTCGATGTTGAGCGATAAAGCGGCATAACGCAGATCGTCGGGCGTAAGGACGCACCCGGCGAGATCGCTGGAAAAAAGCCTCTGTTTAAGCGGAATGGACGGGTTCATGGGTGGCTCCTACACAGCGGTTAAAAAAGAAGCAAAAATTATATTAGAAATAATTTGAATCTAAGAAATACCTCCCTATAATCGGCATCCTTAAGCGAAATAACTGCTTAAAACAAATCAGGTGGGAGGAGCCTATGCGATTAACAGCAATGCTTCTGGGAACGCTTCTTTTGGCCGTGAGCGCTACGGCAAAGAGTGATGTTCTGATTTCGGCAGCCGAAGCGCTCAAGCTTCACGGCAAACCGAATGTGGTTTTTGTAATGGGCGACAACCATGAGGTGTTCGAGGCGGGCCATATTCCCGGTTCGATGCACATGGAATCCCACGGTCTTCAATGCTCCGACTCCGCCGGCAAACTCGACTGTCCGCCGCTCTATATGTGCGAACCGGACGCCGAAAAGTTTATCGGCGAGCGGGGTATTGATAATAAAACAATGATTATCGCCTATGACGATTACCGCGGCCCGAATGCCACGGGGATTTATCACTTCTTCCTGCTCTATGGCCACAAAAATGTGAAAATCCTCAACGGCGGCGTAGAGGCTTGGAAAAAGGCGGGCGGCAAACTGGAAACCGGAGCGGAAAAGCTTCCGGCAAAGCCCAAGACCTTCAAGGTCAAGGTCGATATGTCTGTTCTGGCGACCAAAGAACAGATGGCGGCCGGTTCCGAAAACATCATGGAAACGGTGGCCAAAACCGGCAGCCGCGCCAAGGCCAAATATGCGCTGATCGACTCGCGCAGCATGGCCGAAGCAATCGGTGAGCGCAAGGTGGACAACGTCGCCCGCGGCGGACATGTACCCGGCGCAACGCTGATGGAGTGGCTGCAGGTTTCCGGCGCGGAGGAGAAGCTCTCCTATCCGAGCGATCTGAAAAAAGTGCAAGAAAAGCTCAACGCCGCCGGCATCACCAAGGACAAAACCATCTACACCTACTGCCACGTCGGAGCCGGACGCGGTTCATACTATTACGTGCTGCTCAAAGACCTGCTCGGCTATCCCAACGTCCGCGTTTATACCGGCGGCTGGAACGAGTGGGGCAACGATATGAATCTCCCCATCAGACGATAAGGTTGCACGATGAAACAAACCGATACCAAACGGCGTAATTTTCTCAAGGCCTCTTCCGTCGGCGCGGCATTGGCGGCTTCTCAGGGAAACCTCTTTGCTAAAAGCGTCGTCAGCATCGAGGACCCCAGAAACGGCTACGAAAACACCAACCCGACCGAAAAAATGTACCGCGACGAGTTCTCCTTTATGTATGGCAAAAAGGAAGAGCACGGCTATGCGTACCACTGCGTTAACTGCCAAGGCAACTGCGCATGGGAAGTGTGGTCGCACGACGGCGTGGTGACCCGCGAAAACCAGTCTTCGCGCTATCCGAGCATCAACCCCAAAATTCCCGACTTCAACCCCCGCGGCTGTAACAAGGGCGTGCAACACTCTCAGGTGATGTACGAAAAAGACCGTATTCTCTACCCCATGAAGCGGGTGGGCAAGCGCGGCGAAGGCAAATGGCAGCGCATCAGCTGGGACGAGGCGGCCACCATGGTTGCCGAACAGCTCTTTGAAACCATGACCGATCCCAAACGTGGGCCGGGCAAAATCATGGTGCACGCCGGTACCGGTCTCTTGACCGAAGGGCGTCGTTCCGCACCCCGCCGTTTTGCGGCGCAGCTGGGCGCGATCGGCATCTATGCGCCCTCTTATCTGGGCGATATGTTCTCCGGCGCG
The DNA here is from genome assembly GCA_050251635.1 of Campylobacterales bacterium. GTDB lineage: Bacteria > Campylobacterota > Campylobacteria > Campylobacterales > SZUA-545 > JBFWML01. The sequence continues at coordinate 3,575 of JBFWML010000003.1, forward strand.
TCGCTCGCCTACGGCGGCGGCGGCCACAAGGGCTGTACCTACGATTTTTACTACAACTGCGATTGCTCGATCTTTTGGGGCACCAACCCCGACAACACCCGCATCCCCGATGCGCACTTCGTGTGGGAGGGCAAATACCGCGGCGGCAAGATCATTGTGATCACCCCCGAGTTCAACGCTTCGGCCCGCCATGCGGATTTGTGGATTCCCATTAAATCCGGCACCGACAGTCTGCTGGCGATGGCGGTGATGAACCACATCATCCAAAACAAGCTCTATCTGCCCGAATTTATGAAGGTTTATACCGATCTGCCCTTCCTGGTGCGCACCGACAACAAGAAACTGTTGCGCCGCAGCGATGTGGAAGGCCACGGCGACCACGCCTGGGAAGAGGAGTTTTATCTTTGGGATACCCGCTCCAAGCAGGCGGTCCGCGCGCCGGGCACCGAGGGCAATCAGGACAACAAGTCTCTGCGCCTGAAAGACCGCGACTACCACTACGATCCGGCGATCGAAGGGGTCTTTAAAGTCCATACCCATGACGGCAAAGAGGTCGAGGTTACCACCGTTTTCGAACTCTTAAAAGCCGAGGCGAAAAACTTCGATCCGGCCACCTTTAAAACCACCGACGGCAAGAGCTTCCAGGAGGCGACCAACGTCCACCCCGATCTGGTCAAGGTGCTGGCCGATGAAATCAGCAAGCAGTCCAACCGTTCGGTGATGATCACCACCGGCTTCTCGCTGAACAAGTACCACAACGGCGTGCTCAACCTGTGGAACATCTGCTCCATCGCAGGTCTGACCGGACGTCAGGGCCCCCGCGGCGGCATCCACACCGAGAACGAATTCCGCATCACCGGCCTTGAGGCGCTTTCGGGCTTTAACGGCAAATACAGCGCCCGTTTCGGCTCCGGTTTTGTGAGCGAATTTATGATGGGCGATCAGATTAAGGAGTTCGACAAGTACTTCTCCGATGACGACATCAAACGCGCCTACAAGGGCACGATCGACGGCAAGGGCGAATACAAAAAGATCCTTGACGAGATGGTCAAAGCCGGCGAAAACGGCGGCGATCCGGAAGTGGCGGCCAAAAACTGGTGGATTCCCGATACCGCCGTTATCGTGGCCGACTCCAAGTTCCGCCGCAACAAGGGCAGCAGCTACCGCGAAGCGTTCCTCAAAAAGACCAAATTCTGGGCCTATGTGGACTACCGCATGAGCGAAGCGGCCACCTATGCCGACGTACTGCTTCCGGCCAAATCGCACTATGAGGTGTACGACATCCGCACCAGCCCCGGCTATCACCGCTTTGCCAACCTGGCCAAGCCGCCGCACAACATGAAGCCGGTGGGCGAAGCCAAGGACGAGTGGGATATTTTCACCCTGATCGCCAAGCAACTCGAAGAGGTGGCCAACCGCGACGGCAATATCGATAAGGCGGTGGTCGAAGACGATGAACGCTTTGCCCGCGACGGCGTGCGCGAACTGGATATTTTCTATCAAGAGTTCACCAATACCGACCTCGACTCTCAAATGGACGGCCGTCCGGTTCTGGGCGAAGACCCCGAGCGTCCCGGCGTGACGGGCGATCAGATCGCGCTGGAAATCGCGCTGGAAAAATGCGAACAGTTTATGCCCCAGACCATCGACAAGATGGTCAAACAGGGCGGCTTCTTGCAGCTGAACGAGGAGGCGGGCAAGTATTCGCCCCTCTATTCCGATCGGCCCTATGTGACCGGAGAGAACCATCTGTACCGCTTTGAGCCGCACCATACGCTCACCGGCCGTCAGTGCTTCTATGTCGATCACGACGTCTGGATTAAGCTCGGCTGTAACGTCAACACCGGCCGCGAAGGCATCCGGCCCGATAGCAAGAAGTATCCCTTCGCGATGATGACGCCCCATGCGCGCTGGTCGATCCACACCAACTACAAACAATCCCGCATCCTGCAACGCTTGCAGCGGGGCGTTCCGTGGGTGATGATCAACGACAAAGTCGCTGAGATCAAGGGCATTAAAGACGGTCAGGATGTCCGCATCTTTAACGCGTTGGGCGAGTTCTATGCCATGGCCAAAGTCACCCACAACGCGCCGATGGACGCGATTGTGATGGAAGACGGCTGGGATGTGAACTTCTTTAGAAATCAGAAGGGTTATAACGAGGTCGTTCCGCCCTCTTTGAACCTCTTGGAGTTGGCGGACAACTGGGGCCATCTGAAATTCTCATCCGCTTGGGACGGCAACCAGTATGCCTATGACGGCGCCGTTAACTTTGAAGCGGCTAAGAAAGCGTAAGGGTTAGGCAATGGCAAAAAGACAAATGGCAATGGTAATGGACCTGAACAAATGTATCGGGTGCCAGACCTGTACGGTTGCGTGCAAAACGATGTGGACCAACCGCAACGGCCGCGACTATATGTATTGGAACAACGTAGAGACTTTCCCCGGCGTGGGTTATCCCCGCAACTGGCAGGAGCTGGGCGGCGGTTTTGACGCCATGGGCAACCTGCAAAAGGGCGTCGTGCCCGATCTGGCCAAGGATTACGGTATCGCGTGGGAGTATAACCATGCCGAAACCCACCAGTCCAAGCAGCTTAAGCCCCACGTGGCCCCCACCTGGGGTCCCAACTGGGATGAAGATGTGGGCGCGGGCGAGTTCCCGAAGAACAACTATTTCTTCTATATTCCCCGCCTGTGCAACCACTGCGACAATCCCGGTTGTGTGGCCGCCTGTCCGCGCGACGCGATCTTCAAGCGCGACAGCGACGGTGTGGTGCTGATCGATCAGGAGCGCTGTCAGGGTTACCGCTACTGCATCGCCGGCTGCCCCTATAAAAAGATCTACTTCAACCCCAAAACGGGCAAGAGCGAAAAGTGCATTTTCTGCTTCCCCCGCCAAGAGCGCGGCATGCCCACCTCCTGCGCGCAGCAGTGCGTCGGCCGTATCCGCTTTGTGGGCTTTTTGGATGACGAGGCCGGTCAGGTGCATAAGCTGGTGCACAAATACAAAGTGGCAATCCCGCTGCGCCCGGATTACGGCACGCAGCCCAACGTCTATTACGTTCCGCCCCTGTTCTCGCCCCCGAAATACGACGCGGACGGCCGCCCCGTTGAGGGCAGCAGCCGTATCCCGATGGAGGAGCTCAGAAAGCTCTTTGGCGATGAGGTCGAAGGCGCGCTCAAGCGGCTTCAGGCCGAGGTGGACAAGCGCCACAAAGGTCAGGAGAGCGAACTGATCGATATGCTGGTGGCATTCCAGCATAAAGATATGTTCCGCATGGACAACGGCTACTACCTGAAAACCTACGGGCCGGCCGTTTCCGCGCCGATCGACGAGCGCTACGTCAAGGGTAAGTTCACCACAAACCCCTCATCTTATAAGGCAGGTTGAGCATGAAAAAAATTATCGCGACCTTTGCGGTGACGGCGGTTGTGGCGTCGGGGCTTTTTGCCTCGATCGTGCCCGCCCACACGCAAGATGATCTCACCCGGGTCGACGCCGGATCGTCCCAGTGGAAAAAAGCCAAGGCGGTAAAGATCAAGCTTTATCCGCAGACCACCGTAATCGCCATCGACAAGGCGGCGGAGGCTACCCAGCAGGGCAAGCCGCTGGAGGCCGAGGTTTCCGCCCTGGTAAGCGGCTCCCATGTGGCCGTCAAGCTGGTTTGGGCCGACGCGACCGCTTCGGTGCCTGCCGGAACCAACGATTATGCCGACGGTTTTGCCGTGCAGTTTCCTGTGGATGCCAAGAAGCCTTTGCCCTACATCGGCATGGGCGATACCCGCTCCAACGTGGTCGTACACCTGCGCAAAAGCGGCAGCGGTTACGCCAAGCCCCAGGGGTTCGACAAGCAGCTCGCCGCCCACAGCACCAATCTTTACGGCGACGAACTGAAGGCTTATGAAAAGGCCGCAGAGGCCGCCATGGAGCCGGTATATCTCAAAACCTTCGTGGCCGCCGGTTTTAGAACCATGACCGAACAGCCCGAAGCCAACAAGGCGGTGGTTTCCGATATGAAGCACGCCAAGGGCCGCTACGAAGCGGTTATTGTGCGCCCGCTCAAAGACGCGACGGCGGATCTCAAACGGCCTTTGCTGCCCGTGGCCGTTGCGGTTTGGGACGGCGATAAGGCCGGACGCGACGGCGCGAAGTGGCTCTCGGGTTGGCTGCCGATCGTTCTTGATGAAAAAGCCGCCGACAAAGCCGCCATCGACGACATGATTGCCCAGCCCAAGGGTGACGCGCTCAAGGGCAAGGAGCTGGCCGCAGGCTACTGCGCCGGTTGCCACAACTTCGACGGCATGGACAACGGAATGCCCACCATGGCTCCCGGCCTGCATTGGTTGGGCGGTCAGGCGAGCGCGGGTTATATCCGCGAATCCATCCTGAACCCCAGCGCCGTTGTGGTTCCGGGCTACAATAAGTACGCCCATCCCGCCACGGCGTGGTATACTGAAGCTAACGGGCAGCGAATTTCGACGATGCCCGGGTTTGATTATCTGCCTCCCGAAGAGTTGGAGGCGTTGGTCGCTTACTTCAAGAGCTTGAAGTAAGCCTAACCCATAGAAAGGAGTAAGCCATGAAAATGTTGAAAACGGTTTTGGCCGTGTTCTTGGGCTTGGGCATCAGCGCGTCGCTGCTGCACGCGGCGAGCGTCACCAAGAAGGGCGTTCTGGTCACGGAAGCTTGCGTGGCGGAGGGCCGCTTTGTCGAGTGTCCGCTAAGCAGCTACACGCTCGATTCGAAGCTGGTGCTTTTTGTACACGAGGATCTCAAGCACTACGCACTGGATTTGAGCAAAATCCCCCAGCGCGAGCTCGATGGCGGTTTTGCCCGCAACGGCGTTGAGATCGTAGGCCAACTGGTGCCGGGAAAAAACCTGCTGATCGCCGATCAGTACAAGTCCCCGCCGCCGCCGGTGGCCTCCACCTTTAAGGGCTGACTCTGATTAAGCGCGCCGTTGGCGCGACACATTCAATCAAGAGTTAGTCTCTTTTTGGGGCCGGCGTTGTTCCGGCCCCCGTTTTTTTGACCCCCTCCGTCTCCCCCGAACGCAAATCCGCCGAGAGATAAAGACTGATCACCGCCTGTTCGCTATTGTTGCTGTAAAAATCATTGGCCTCATACTCGGCGCGCCACTCTTCGGGCTTGCGGCTGGCCGCCTGCTTTAAAAAGCGCTCCTCTTCATCGGATTTATTCTTCCGGCGCATGGCCGCAAAACGGGTTTTAAGCAGGATATTCTGAAGCGCCATAATCTGATTGTTCGAGCCGATTTCGCTGCGATCGTAGATGACCTGCCACTCCTCAAGCTCTTTGGCGAGATTTTTCATTCTCCGCATTGCGGTATGCTGAATCTGCGAGCCGAAGGGTGCTTTGTCGTAGGCCTCCAGCCACAGGTGAAAATCGTTACCGGCCAGCGTGTCGATCCGGCGGTTGCAAAGCCCCACGATCCGTTCGTCATGAAAGCGGGCCTCGTGCAGCTCAACCCAACCGGAAATGGGAAGTTCCAGCGCAGCTAGTTTGGCATAGGCCAGTTCGTGGGCGGGGGTGCCGTCCTTGGCGGCGACATAGATCTCCAGCCAGTCTTCCATGCGTTTGAGCTTCGCAAAATGCAGGGTATAGACTTCGTCGCGCCGATCGTCTAAAACGTTGTAGTACCAGATGGCTTCGGTGGGTTCGAGCCGTTCGGGAATATCGTAGATGCTGAGCGTTCCACTGCCCTCAAGCAGCTCCCGTTCGCTCCGTTCTTTTTCGAGCTGTTTCTCCCAGCCGCTTTTTTCGGATTCTTCCGACTCTTTTTCGTCGTTGTCCCAGATGTTGGCCACCGGCGTTCCTTGAGTTTCTAAAGCTTCCTGTTGGTGACGCGGTAAACATAGGCCAAAACCTCAGCCACGGCGCCAAAGAGCTTTTCGGGGATTGCTTCGCCTACATCGACCAGTTTGTAAAGTTCTCTAGCCAACGCCGGATTTTCGACAATCTGAATATTGTGTTCGCGGGCGATCTCTTTGATTTTCAGCGCGATAATATCGGCGCCTTTAGCCACGACGACGGGGGAGCGGTCCTGGCCCTGTTTGTAGCGCAGCGCCACCGCAAAGTGCGTGGGGTTGGTGACCACCACATCGGCGGTGGGGATATCGGACATCATGCGGTTGCGGCTCATCTCCATCTGAAGGCGGCGGATGCGCGCTTTGACCTCCGGGCTGCCTTCGGTGTTTTTGTATTCGTCCTTGATCTCCTGTTTGCTCATGCGCAGTTTTTTAAAATGAAAATAGCGCACGATCGACAAGTCGATCACCGCAAAGACAAAAAAGATCAGCAGCATGACCAGCGCCAAAATCAACGATTTGTCCAGCAGCCAATCGATCTGTTCGCCCAGTCCAAAGAGGTGAACGGTGACCAGATCAGAGGTGTAGTCCCACAAAAACCATCCCATGATCGACATGGCAACGGCGACTTTCGCGGTGATTTTGAGCCCTTCAAGGAGCTTTTGCATGGAAAAAAGATTGCCAAGCCCCTTGATGGGATCGATCTTTTTAATATCGGGCTTGAGGGGTTTGGTGGTAAAGAGAAAACCAAACTGAATCAAATAGCCCGCCACGCCGAAAACTGCCACCACCACAGCCATGGGAACCACCATGATCACAATTTCCCAGACGCTGTTCAGCCCCAGGGCCGCCAGTGTGTCCATCTCCAGTTGCTGACCGAAGCGGGCGACACTGTTTCTAAACATTCTGGCCAGACCGTCAAAGATAAACCCCAGCAACGCCACAAAGGCCAGTACCGCCGCTGCCAAGGCGACAAAACCGGCCATGTCCATGCTTTTAGGAACGTTGCCCTCTTTGCGGGCGTCTTCGATCTTTTTACTGGTGGCTTCTTCGGTCTTTTCGCCCGGTCCTTGATCGGCCATTTAGGTCCTTAGCCGGCCATCTTCATGGAAAAGTCCAGCCACACCGCCTGATGAATCAGGCTGCCGGTGCTGACCGCATCGATCCCGATACCCTTGTAGCGGTCGATATTTTCCAGCGTGATATTACCGCTGGCTTCGATTTTGGCGCGGGGCGAAAGAAGGGCGCGCAGCGCAACAACCTCTTTGACCTGCTCCAGCGCCATGTTGTCGCACATGACGATGTCGGCCCCCGCCTCCAGGGCCGCTTTAGCGGTTTCGACGCTTTCGCACTCCACTTCGATGATGGCGGTAAAGGGGATTTGGGTGCGGGCGTGACGGACAAAGGCCCCCAGATCGTCGATGGTGGCCAAATGGGTGTCTTTGATCATCAAACAATCGTCCAGCCCCATGCGGTGATTGACCGCGCCACCGATGCGGGTGGCGTACTTTTCCAGCCGCCGCAGAAGGGGCCGGGTTTTTCGGGTGTCAAGCAGCATGATGTGGGTGTCCGCAAGCTTGTCGGCGTAGGCGCGCGTGTGGGTGGCGATGCCGCTGGCGTGCTGGAGCATATTCAGCAGCGTGCGTTCGGCCTGCAGGATCGAAACGTCGCTGCCCTCCACGCTTAGCAGGGTTTGACCCTTGTGGATTCGATCGCCGTCTTGAACCAGCATGTTTAGCGTCAGCTTCGCCTCGTGGGCTAAAGCCCTGGCGTAGTATTCCCCCGCAAAAACGCCGTCGCTTTTGGTCTTGATGACCGCCTCTTTGTGTTTGGGGGCCTGACAGCGGGCAAAGAGATCGCCGCGCCCGATATCCTCGCTCATCACCGCATGTACAAAATCCGAAATCCGTTCCATCTTTTTCCGCCTGTTGGTTTGGCCTATTTTATCAAAGGCGGGGTTTGGGTAGGGCGATCTATAATCGAAGATAATAAACAAGAAGGGCGGCGGTGCGCAAAAGTTGGCTTTGGGTGCCGGTTTTGGCGCTGATTTTTCAGGGCTGCGAACGGGCCGATTCGCAAAACGATCCGGCCGGTTCGGGCTTTTGTGTCCAGACAACCGACCTGACCCGTTTTGACGCAACCGATTACAGCGATCAGCGCAAGTCCATCACCTGGGCCGATCCGCTCGCGGCCTATCAATGGCATCTGTTTAACTTCGGCCAGAAGGCGGGCACGACCGTTGCAGCAGCAAAGAGTTCAGAGGACATCAATGTCACATCGGTTTGGGAGCCAAACAATCTCAACATAACCGGGCGGGGCGTAACGATCGCCATCGTCGATACGGGAGTGGACGTGACTCACCCCGACCTCTCCAGACGCTACGTCGAACCGTTGAGCTGGAACTATGCGACACATACAAACAACCCCGCACCCCGGGCGACCAGCGAAACCTGCTACCACGGCACCGCCTGTGCCGGTATTGCGGCGGCTGAGGGGTTTAACGGCATTGGCGTTATGGGGGTGGCTCCGGAGGCCTACTATGCGGGTTTAAACGTGGGGCTGGGCTGTGGATTCGGGGCCAACGAATCGGGCTTTGCCGACGCCCTGTCGGTCTATTCGCCCAACCGCTCAGGGGGGCAAGAGTTGGGAATTGACATCTTCTCAAATTCGTGGGGGTGCGCACAGGCAAACCCCGACTGCGTCAGTCAGGTTGAGCTGGAGGCGATTGCCGAAGGCGTTTTGCTAGGCCGTGGCGGCAAGGGCTCGATCTACCTTTTTGCCGCCGGCAACGATCGGGCCACGGGGGGGAATGCCAACTATTTTGCGGAACAAAACGGCTTTCATACCATCAGCGTGGCGGCTTTGGAATCGGGCGGCGCTTATGCCCCCTATTCGAATCCGGGGGCCAATGTGCTCGTCAGCGGCTATGGCGGCAGTAATCCGGTGATTGTAACAACCGATATTCGCGGGTGCAAAAGCGGCTACAACGGCACGGCGCTCACATTGCACGCGCTCAACTGGAACGGCGACTATACCCACCTGATGAACGGCACCAGCGCCGCCACTCCGATGGTTGCCGGCGTGGTGGCTTTAATGCTGGAGGCTAACCCTGATCTGACGTGGCGCGATGTGCGCTATATCCTCGCTACCACGGCGCGCAAAAACAATCCTACGGGTGATTGGCAGACCAATGGCGCGGGGTTTGCGGTAAGCCACGATTATGGTTTTGGAGCGGTCGATGCCTATAGCGCCGTCAAAAAAGCGCAAACTTTCGTAAGCCTAGGCGGGTCGGACAACCTGAAGTACCAGTGCCACAGCGCCGGCTCCCAAACTACCATCACCGTGGCGGAATCGAACGTGACGCTGCCGGAGTTTGTGACGGTCAAAACAACCCTGGGGGGCAACAACGCAAAAACCGTCGGACTGAAACTGGTAGGCCCCGAGGCCAAAAACACCTATTCGGTTCTTTCGGCCCCCAATAGCGCGCTGCCCGATACCTTTTACAGCTCAAACCGTCTGTTTGGATCGGTGCGGCATCTGGACGAGGATATCAACGGAATTTGGAAGCTGGAGGTCTCGGGCTCTGCTTCGCTGCAAAACTGGGAACTCTGTTTTTACGGGAGGTAGCCATGTTAAAAATCTTACTCGCATTTTCGATCGCCGTCTGGACGCTGCAGGCGGGCATGGTGGTGCAGGAGTCCGCCGATCGGCGCGTTGTGTACGAAAAGGCGCCTGCGGCGGCAGCCAAGTCGGTTGCGCCATTACAGCGGGGCACGCGCTATTTTATCGACGGCGATCCGGCCCAGGAGCGCCACTCCACCGGACGGGTTATTGTGGGTTTTGAGTCCGATGTGGACGCCGCCGCCTTTGCGCAGCGGTGGCAACTGGAGAACCCAAGGCGCATCAGCCGTCTGTTTGTCACATGGGTGTTTGACAACCGATCGGCACTGGATGACGCGGCATTGGCGTCGCGCATCGCCGCCGAAGAGCCTTTGATCCGTTTTGCCAAACCCGAGTGGACAAGCGTGCGGATCTCTAAATGAACCGATCCGGTGTCGCGCTGCTGATTACGCTGCTGTTTATCGCGGCGATGATGGCCTTGGCCGCGACCTTTTTCGCGCTTTCCAACCGCGCCTTTTCGCGGGTGGCCGAACGGGAGGCGACCGTTCAGACCCACGCGCTTTTGTATGAGCTAAAGCACCATGTGATCGGCGATTTGATCGACTACGCCAAGGCGCAAACCGAGCCGCTCTGTGTTGCCGCCAGCGATCAGGCCGGATGCCGTCAGGAGATGCTCGCAACGGTGTTTGACGGATTTTACGGATTGCCGTTGACCGTGCAGACCGGCCCCGCCGTAACGGTGCTCTCCTGCCAGCCTGCGGGCACGCAGATTGACATCAACAGTCTCAAGCTGCCCGGTGAGGCCAATGCCTCCGCCGCCGCGACGGCCGTTCACTACCGCCGCACCAAGGTGGAGCGTTACCTTCAGGAGACCCACCGTCTTTATGCCACATGGCAACTGCTGGAGCTTTTGGATTTTGTCTTTGACACCACCGGCCAGCGATACGCCTACCTCAAAAACGACAACCGTCTTAATATTGCCCGGGATCGCTTTGAAAGGGGCCGTATCGGAAGCCTGAGACAACTGAGGGCGATCGTGGAGGATTACGCGCTTTTGAGCAACGACCACGCCGCCCTTGAGGTTCCCTGGGAGAAGCTGTTTGCGTTTGAGAGCCTGACGCCGTCGCTGGATTTTGATCACCTCGCCCCGGAAGCGTGCGCGATCGCCTTTGCGCAGACGCCGGGTGCTTGCGAACAGGTGGGTCTTAGGGCGACAAGGGAGAGCATCGAGACCCTTTCGGCCGAGACCAACAGCTCGATCGCCCATTTTAATATGCGCTTTGGCTACAACCCGGTCCTCGACTGCCGCGTCAGCTACCACAGCGGGGGCAACCGGCACGTTTTCACCTTTGGTTACGATGCCGACCACAAGCGTCTTTCCGGCTTCTCAATGGGGTTTTGAGCCACATTTTGCTAGGATTAAAACCACCTATAAATCCACACAGAGTTGCAAAAAAAGTGAAACTCCAACGGCCGCAGCTGCGCTCGATTATCGGCCAGATCGGCGAAAAACTCAAAACCCTCCGGACCGCGGCGCAACGCTGGGGCGCCAAGCCCTTGCCCGTTGTGATCGCCCACAGCGGCGAGCGGTACGAGCATATCGCGCAGCGGGTCAATGTGGTGCTTTCGCCGGCTTACTATTGGTACAAGAACACCGCCATTCCCCTTAAATCGCCCGCAGCGGCCAGACGGATTGCGCCGTCGATCTTTTTTTCGTGGATTCCCGCCGGGGGACGCTACCGCTATCTGAGCTTCAAGGAGAATCAAGGCTACGGCTTTATCGCCTGCGATCCCGACGAGGTTACCGAACGTCTGGCCCGGCAAGGGCTCGATTCGCGCTGGATCGAACGTTTCTACTTTGCCCAATGCGCCTTGGATTCCGGCCAGTCGCCGCTGGCGGTCGGGGAGCAGGGCGCGCTGATGCACGTCAGCGGCGCGTGGGTGGCCGTGCCCCGCCGTTATGCGCCGCAGGCCCAGAGCGCCGACGAATCGCCCCGGATGCTCGATGGCCCTTTTTTGAGGGTGGCCAAGGTGAGAGAAAGCGGCATGAGCCGCCGCCACTTTGCCGTTGCCGCATCGCTGCTACTGCTGTTGATGGGCGCACAGGGGGTCAATCTGTGGCGCGACCGGACGGAGGCGGCGCGGCTTGAGGCGGCGCGCGCGGTGCTTTTGGAGAAGGCGCGCCTGCCCCAAACAACCCTTCAGCTCGAAAGCATCGAACGGCGGCTGACGACGATCGCCGCTGCTCAGACGCGCCTTAGAGAACAGCTTTCCGATCTGCTGGCCCTGCCCGTCGCGCCGGCCAGGCTGGAACGGCTGCAGGTTTTGAGCCAAAAAATCGAAGCGGAGTACGCCGCCGGGAACGACGAAGCCGAAGCCGCGCTGGCCGGGACGATCAAAGCCCGTTTCCCCGGCGCGTCGATTGCATCGAGCAACGGCCGGTTGACGGTGGCGATCGCATGGTAAGAGTCAACTTTATCTGGGTGCTTGCGGGGCTGGGCGCGGCTTTGACAGTGCTGTGGCTTTTGGCCGCCGGCGCATCCAAACAGGCCGATGCCGCCCGCGAGGCCTATGCCAAAACCCGCCAAAGCGTCGATCGAATCGAGCGGCTTAAAAAAGAGTGGGAGAACAACCCTGCCGCCAGAGGGCGGATCGAAAGCCTGCTTAGCGAGGAGCGGTTTAAGCGCCTCGGCGGCACGGTGAACAAGAGCGCCACCGGACTTAAGGCCGAAGTCAACGGCATGGACGCCGCTTTGGTTAACGCGCTGACGCGTCAACTGCTGCAAGCGCCCGTTGCCCTCAAATCCCTCAGCTTTGAACGGCGAAGCGATCAGGCGGTGGATATGGTGCTGGAGGTGGGACCGTGAAGCGGCTGGCTGTGGGGCTGATGTGGTGCGTGGCGCTTATCTGGCTGGTGCTGGCCTTTTTGCCCAAAAAGGAGCTCTACTTTCTGGCCGAGCGCGCTTTAGCGCCCCTCAAGGTGGTTTACAGCGGGGAAACGCCCCGGGATCTGGGACTGCTCTTTAAACTATCGGGCGGCACGATCTACTACGAAAACATGGCCGTGGCCAATCCGCAGTCGATCACGCTGCTGACCACAATCTTTTACAACCGCCTTCAGGTTGAACCCTTTGAGCTGGGTTCCGAAGCCGCCGCGCTTTTTCCGGCGCGCATCGATCGGCTGGTGGCGTGGCAGACGGTTTTTTACCCCCATGTGATCTTTTTAGGGGGGGAGGGGGCCTTTGGCCGTTTTTCCGGGCGCGTCGATCTGTGGCAGCGCAAGCTGACGGCGCAGGTGCAGGCGCCCGCCGAGGTGCAGACGCGCTACCGCCAGCTCTTTACGCTGATGAAGCCCACCGAGGAAGGGCACCGGTATGAATATGCTTTTTAACTCTGCGTGGCTTGAAAACCTGTGGATAAGACGGCTCATCATCCTGGCCTTCACGGCCTCGTCCTTGGCCCTAGCCGCTTCGATCGGGCGGCTTTTTTTACCCGCCGAGTCGGTGGAAAAACAGGTTCATGTTCCCTTTAACTATTTTCGGCCCTATCCTCTCGATCGCGCCTTTGGGATTACCAATGCCCCCGTCTCCAGCGCGCCGGCGGCCGCGACGATCAACCTGCTGACCGCGCTTAAGATCAAAGGCATCTACGCCGAGGGCAAGGGGGAGGGTTTTGTGGTGGTCGAGGAGGGCAAAAGCATCCTTTTTCTCAGCCGGGGCGAGAGCTTCAAGGGCTACACCCTCGATCGCGTCGAATCCAAGCGCGCGGTTTTTATGAAGGACGGCCAGCCCTACGAGTTGCGGCTGGAGGAGAAAACCCCCGCCGCCCGCGTCGTCTCGGCCCCGGCGGCCAAAAACGCGCCCAAGGCGGACACCGCCCAGTCGCTCCGGGAGATTCCCAGAAACGAACTGGAACGCTACCGTCAGGATGCGCGGCTTATCTGGGACAATATCGGCATCAATCCCGTAACGGAAAACGGTCAGTTCAAGGAGTTTCGCATCACCTTTGTCGCCCGCGGTTCGGTCTTTGAGCAGCTGGGGCTGCAGGCCGGAGACGTGCTCAAGGCCGCCAACGGCATCGAACTTGACGGCTACGCCGCGGCGCTGCGTCTTTATTCGGAGATTGATAAAATAGAAGCCTTTAGACTGACCATTTTGCGCAACAATCAAATAAGAGAGCTTGACTATGAAATTCGCTAGCCTGTTGGCGGTTTTGATGCTGCTGTTCGTTTCGCCGCTGGCGGCCGCCAAGGGGGGCGAGACGGTCGAGATCAACTTTACCGATCTGCCCATTGAAGATTTTCTCAAAATGACCTCCCGCATTATGGGAAAAAACCTGCTCTTAACCCAGCGGGTGGCGGGCAACGTGGATTTTGTCAGCAGCCGTCCGGTTTACAAAGACGAGATTTTGCAACTGGCCGTTAGCGTGCTGGCCACCCGGGGCATGACGCTGGTGGAGGAGGGAACCTACTACAAGGTGGTGCGTCTGGCGGAAGCGGCACAGGAGAATATCCCCGTTGTCAGCGGCACGCCCAAGGGCTCCTTGATGGTCACCCAAACCATCCGGCTGGAGGAGGAGAACATCGACATCGTCGTGCAGAAGATCCGCCATCTGCTCTCTCCGGCGGCCAAACTGGTGACGATGAAAGAGTCCAACTCCATGGTCATCTCCGACTATCCGGCCAATATCAAAACCGTGCGGCAGGTGGTGGATGAAATTATCGATCGGCGGGCGCTGACGGTGGAGTTTTTCCCGCTTGTCAATATCAAGGCGGCGACCGTGCTGCCTTCGGTGCAGCAAATTATCAAGGGCGTGCTCAATCAGCGGGTGGTGGATAACGAGGTGCAGATTCTTAAGGATGACGCCTCCAACGCTATCGTGGTGACGGGCCGGCCCCATCATATCGGGTTTATCCGCGATATCGTCGAGCGGCTCGATGTCGAAAACGATCACGCCTCCCCTTCGGCGGAGGTGATTATTCTGCAAAACTCCGAAGCGGCGGCGATGGTGAAGATTTTAAACGGCATTCTCGATAAGACCGCCTCCTCGCCCGATCAGAAGATCAAGCCGACCCTGACGGCGGATGAGGAGATGAACGTCCTCATCGCCGTGGGGATGCCCGAGGAGATTGTGGCCATCCGCACGCTGGTCGCTTCGCTGGATGTGCCCCGCCAGCAGGTCTATGTGCAGGCAACGATCGTCGAGGTCAGCGACGGCCTGGCCGATCAGATCGGCTTAACCTATGGCGTCGAGGGTGCGGCGGTGGGCGGCAACGGCATCTACACGCTGGGCACCAACCTCACCGGCAGCGTGCCCAGCGGCGTCAGCAGCGCCATTGTGGCCCAGTTGCAGCAAAAGGACGCCGACGGCAACATCAAGGTAGAGAACGCTTCGGCGCTGGCGGTGGGAGTGGGATTGAATCTCCTAACCAGCAACAATGCCGCCGAGGTGCTTTCCGAGCCGTCGATTCTTTGCGTTAACAACAAAGAGTCGGTGATCTACGTGGGCGAAACCCGGTCGATTCTCACCTCCGAAACCACCACCACGGGGGGCATCCCCACCAAAAACTACAGCCGTCAGGACATCGGTCTGACCCTCAAGGTCAAGCCCCGCCTTTCGACCAACAATAAAGTGGCGCTCTCCATCGAAGCGCAGATGGAGGGCGTGGTCGGAACCGACGGCAGCGCCCAGCCCACCACCACCAAGCGCCGCGTTGCCACCAGCGCGATCGTCAACGACGGCGAACCGGTGATTTTGGGCGGTCTGGTCAAAAGCGAGGAGATCAAAACCGAGCGCCGCGTCCCTTATCTTTCGGCCATTCCCTTTCTGGGCCGTCTGTTTAAGGACAAGCAGGAGGGTACTAACAAGACCAGTCTGGTGGTGATTGTCACCCCCTATATTGTGGAAAAGAGCGAAGACCTTTCGCAACTGCGCGATCGGCTCTCCAAGCTTGAAGCGCTTCGCCAGCAGTATGTCAAAGAGATTATCAAAGCAGCCGATGAGCAGCCCAAGCAGCCCTGAACTTTTTGAATCCCTAAGCCATCCGGCCCTTGAGCCGCTCATGATCGACGAGGTCGATTCGGCGCTGGCCCTGAAATACTATGTGCTTTTTAGCCGCGTCAACGACGAGCCGGCCATCTGCCTGAGCCAAAACTATCTACCTGATTCTCTGGGTTTTTTGAGCAAATACGCCCTGGATTACCCCGTTTTCCTGCTGGATCAAGACTCCTACGACCGCCTTTACAACCGCTTTTTAGAGCTGCGAACCGATACCGAACTGGGCCAGATTGGCGGGCCCGATGACCGCATGGCCGAGGTGGCCGAAGAGGAGGAGGGCTTTTCCTTAGCCGAATTTCTGCGCAACAAAGCCGACCTGCTCAGCAGCGAAGAGGCCGCGCCGATCATCCGCTTTGTGAATGCGCTGTTTTATCAGGCGATCAAAAAAGGGGCGAGTGACATCCATATCGAAGCGCACGAGCACAAGGGCGAGGTGCGCTTTCGTATTGACGGCGCGCTGGTGAAATATGTTGATCTGGATTTGCGCATTATCAATCTGGTCATCAGCCGCATCAAGGTCATCTCCAACCTCGACATCTCCGAAAAGCGTGTCGCGCAGGACGGCCGCACGCAGGTGAACATTGCTAAACGCACGCTCGATATCCGGGTTTCGGTCTTGCCCACCTACTACGGCGAACGGGTCGTGATGCGGATTTTGATGGAGTCCGAGGAGATTCCGCACCTTAAAGAGCTGGGCTTTGAACAGTCATTGATCGGCCAACTGGAAGGATTGCTGGAGCACAGCCACGGAATTATTCTTGTCACCGGCCCCACCGGTAGCGGTAAATCAACCACCCTGCACAGCTTTTTGCAGCAGGTGGCCACGCCGCAGAAAAACATCATCACCGTGGAAGACCCGGTCGAATACAAGGCCGACAATATCAATCAGGTGCAGGCCAACGCCAAGGTCGGTTTGACCTTTGCGGCGGGGCTGCGATCGATTCTGCGTCAAGACCCCGATGTGATTATGATCGGCGAAATCCGCGACGGCGAAACCGCCAGCATCGCCATTCAGGCGGCGCTCACGGGTCACCTTGTTTTTTCGACCCTGCACACCAATACCGCCACCGGGGCGATTACGCGGCTTGTGGATATGGGCGTGGAGCGGTTCTTAGTTTCGTCATCGCTGCTGGGCGTTCTGGCGCAACGGCTGGTGCGCAAGCTTTGCGAGCACTGCAAGACGGAAGACGAACTGGCGGAGAGCTACGCCGAAACCCTCGGCTTTCCCTCCGGCGCAGTTATTTACAAGGCGGTGGGCTGCCCCGTGTGCAGCCATACCGGCTACAAGGGACGCCGGGCGATCGGCGAGCTGTTTGTGCCCGATGAGGAGATGGTCTCGCTCTTTAAGGAGACCATCGAGGAGCACGCCATCCGCGAACTGGCCACCCAAAAGGGAATGCGCACCCTTCAAGATCAGCTCAAAACCCTCGTGACTCAGGGCGTTACCAGCATGGACGAAGCGATCCGTATCGGCATCAAGAGCCGCTGATGCGCAGCGGTTTTACTCTGATCGAGGTTTTGGTGGCGGTGGCCATTTTGAGCGTTGCGGCGGCGGCTATTTTGAATTTGGGCATTCAAAGCGCAAAGCTTGGCGACCGGCTCAAGCAAAAGGAGGCGCTCTTTGCCCCCATGTCCGTTGCCGCGCTGCACGGAAAAACCGATCATTCCAACACCAACCGGACGCTGGAATCGCTACTGGGCGGGAGCTACAAGATTGAACACGAGGGTTTGAAAAACTACCTCAAAAGCCGCGAAATCCACTACCAAGAAAACCGTCTGGGCAGCTGGGATTTGGTTCCCGAAGGGATTGATTCTTTCGGGGATCTGCCCCGCTTTGAGATTATCGAGCGGATTGTGACCTTTAACGATCGCCAAGGGCGGCTTTACGCCATCCGCCCTGAGCGTTAAGAGGTGCTGACGATGGCGTTTTTGCCGCCGTGCTTGGCGGCATAAAGCCGTGCATCGGCCAGCTGGATCAGCGCTTCGCTGTCGAGTTCGCCATCCTCTTTGAGGGTAGCCACCCCGAAGCTGGCGGTGATGTAAAGCCGCCCGCCCTTGCTGGTGGTCACCGGCATATGCTCCAGCGCTTCGCGGATGCGATCGGCCATCTTGACCGCCCCGGCCTTGTCCGAATCGGGCAGCACCAATAAAAACTCCTCGCCGCCGAAACGTGCCGCAATGTCGCCTTTACGAACCTGCTTGTCGATCGTGCCCGCCACGATTTTCAGCGCCACGTCGCCCACCTCGTGGCCGTAGCGGTCGTTGAGCTTTTTAAAGTCGTCCAGATCGATCATAATGACCGACAGCGGCGCGCCGTTACGCTTGGATTTGTCGATCTCTTTTTCGAGGTATTCGCTTAAAAAGCGGCGGTTGTAGAGACTGGTGAGCGGATCGCGGATGGAGAGTTCGCGGTTGATCTCGATCAGCCGCAGGTTGGAAATGAGCAGGCTAAAGGCGTTAAAGAGGTCGCCCAAAAAGCGGGTGATCTCTTCGTCGAAAAAGTTTTCCTTCACCGACAACAGCGAGACGATCGCGATCAGTTTGCCCGAAGAGTAAACGTTCAGGCACATATAGCCCTTGACCTCTTTGTCCAGTTTTGCCAGCGGGCAGCCAAACTCCTTGGGCCCGTTTTTAATAAAGTGGGTTCCCGAAAGCACCACCTTGCAGCGGCTCACATCCGAGCTGAGGCAGTCCTCTTTCCAGAGCGGTTTTTCCTGATCGACCGAGGTCTCCGAGATGCGGGTCAGGGAGGGGTTGATGTTATAGACGTGCACCGCGTCCACGCCGATATGCTTAAGGTAGAAGGTCAGCACATCGTAGGCTTCATCGATGGAGCCGGAGCGGTTGAGGCTGTTGATAAAGTTGTGAAAGAGGGTCAGTTCCTCATTGCGCCGGTGGATAATCCGCTCCATGGCGATCTTTTCGGAAATATCCCGCGCCACCACCAGAATATAGATGCTGTTTTCCAGGATCACCTTGGTGGCCGTCACCTCAACGGGGAAGGTTTCGCCCCCGGCGCGGCGGTAGGTGCGCACCCCCTTGACCACCTTGTCCTCTTTGACGATCGCCGCGATCTTTTCGTCGAGAAACTGCTTCTCTTCGGTGACGATGTCGTAGATGGTCCACTGCAAAATCTCCTGACGGCTCAAGCCCAGAATCTTCAGGGCCGACTCGTTGGCGATCTTGATTTTGCCGTCATAGGCCCCGTAGAGCAGGATCATATCGGCGGTGGAGTTGATGACGCGAAGATAGGTTTCCAGCTCGCTCTTGATGCTTTTTTGTTTGGCCTCGGCTTCGGTGATGTCCCGGATGATCAGCTTGATGCGGCCGCGCTCGGTGGAGGATTCGCTGCGCAGATAAAAGCCCGAAATCTCCAGGGAACGGCCCTCTAAAACGACCTTCTGTCCCTCGACGCGTCCTTCGTCCACAATGCGTACATAGACCGCAAGCCATTGGCGTTTATCCAAAAGCTTGTCAATGGGCCGATCGACCAGATCGTTACCGAAATGCTCCAAACAGCGGTGGTTGGCCCAGACCACCACCTGCTCGTCCTTGCCGTCAAGAATCTCCAAAATCATCTCCGGCAGGAGATTGAGCACGTCTTTGGTGTGCTTGAGTTTTCGGCTGATGAGGTTTTTGTAGTCGCTTTCGAAGCTTTTGAGGATATCTTTTTGGGTGACGATGCCGATGCAGCTGCCGTCCTTATCGGTGATCATGACGCGGCGGATATTGCGCGCGTTCATCAGCTTGACGACATCCACCACCAGAAAATCGACATCCACGGAGACGACCGGCGTGCTCATAAATTCGCTCACCGGGCGATCGAGCTGCGCTTTTTGCACCACCAGATCGAGCACATCCTTTTCGCTGATGATGCCGGCGGTATGGCGGTTTTCAAAAACGGGAATAGCGCTGATGCGGTGCTCGCTCATCAGCCTGAGCACGTTGCGCACGCTCTCTTGCGGACCGACATGGATAACCTTCTTGACCCGTTCCTGAATGTGCTTGATTTTCAGGCTCGATCGGTAAGCGTCGTCCTCCAGATGCATCAGCAGATCTTTTTGGGTGATCAGCCCCGCAAAACGGCCCTGATCGTCGGTGACCGCCAAGCGCCGGATATCGTTCTCGGTCATAATGATCAGCGCGTGAACCAAGGTGCGATCGCAACTGACCCGGATAACCGAGGCGGAGGCGTGCTTGATAACCGGTTCATCGAGGCTGACCCCCTTGGCCACCAGATTGACGATATCCCGTTCGCTCAGGATGCCGCGGATCGTCTGATCCTCGGCCACCACAACCGCGCCCTTGCCGTTGCCGCGCATCACGGACGCCGCTTCGCTCAGGGGTGTTGACGGAGCAACCAGATAGTCGCCTTCCGTACACAGGGTTTTGATGGTCGAAGTCATATTCAAGTTCCTTGGCGGATTGTAGGGGTTAGATAATAGCGACTCGTACTTTAGAACTCAAACCGTTTGGGGAGCAAAAAGCCCCGTTTGCACGGGGCTTGGCTGCATCGGACAGATGCGTTTTTGTTGTCGCCTCCGGCGACCTAATGTCCGCAGCCACAACCGCCTTGGCCGGTGCCGCAGCACTCGCTTTCGACCATGCCGGTGCGCTTTTCCTTCTCGGTGGCGTCGCGGGTGTCCACAACGGTGACGTCGAACTCAAGGTCTTTGCCCGCAAGCGGGTGGTTGTAGTCGATAAACACCTGCTCTTCGGTGATCTCCTTGACGGTGACCTGCACGGTCTGGCCGTTGTCGGACTGGCCGTACAGGGTCATGCCGACGCTCAATTCGATACCGGCGAACTGCTCCTTCTCGTGGGGCTGAACCGCGCCGGCGTCATGGGCGCCGTAGGCCTTTTCGGCGGGAATGCGCAAGGTTTTGCTCTCCCCTTTGGACATCTGGGCGATCGCCTCCTCCAAGCCGGGGATAATCTGCCCGCGGCCCAGGAGAAATTCCAACGGGTCGCCGCCCTTGTTGGAATCCACAAGCTCCTTGCTGTCCGCCTCTTTTACTTCGTATTCAATGGAAACGACCGTATCGTTAGCAATGGCCATTGAGTTTCCTTCGTAGGTGATTTGGCGTTTTTTTGAAAAAACGTTAGATTCTAGCACACGGGTGCTTGCTGCCTTGGCGGCTGATTAATCCGTTTTGCAACCATCCGCTGATAAAATAATTTTTAGTGATAAAAGGCAGGCGGGGTTAAGCAATTCAAAACGCGTTGGGGGACGCGAAGGGTTAGGCGCATTTTGGCCAAAAAGGTAATGAAGCCGGCGATCGAAAACGAGATCGCCGTCTACCGTATCGAAGAGGATCTTACCCCCGATGTGGGGGCGGTGTTTGTGGAGACACTTCAGCAGCACCGGTCCATTCTGCGCAGCTTGCGGGTGCGCGCGGTGCTCTTCTCCCTCGGCTCCATCAACGCGATCGACTCCAGAGCCGTCGAGACGGTAACCGACGCGCTGGATCTGCTGCAAAGACAGCTGCGGGTGGCCACCGGCTTTTGCGAATACAGCGGCAAGCAGCATGTGGCCCTTAGGCACATCACGCGCGAACGGGCGGTTTTTCTCTACAAAAGCCTCAAGATCGCCGAGTTGGCCCTTGGGGTTTCGCGGCTGAGAAAAAACAGCCTGCTGCTGGTTTTTGACGAAGAGAGCGAGGTCAAAACCGATATTGTCTCGGAGCTGATCGCCCGGGGCTATGGGGCCATTTCGGCCATGAACCGCGCCGATTTTGAAAAGCGCATCAAAAACAGCGCCTCCAAATACGCCGAAGTGGTGACCCAAAGCGCCTTCGGCGGCATGCTGAAGATGGTCACCACCGGCTACACCAAGCAGCTGTTTGTCTACGGTTTTCGCGGCGCGATCGACGAAAACAGCCATTCGACCTTTAAGCGCCAGCGCCACCTGGAGCGCATCGGGTGGGGCTACCGGGTCTTTGTGTTCGATATGTCCAAAATCCAGATGATGAGCGCGCGCGGTGCCTATTTTCTCTATGAAGTCGCCCGTGAAAGCCGCGAGCGCGAAGCGGCGATCGTGGTGGTGGGACTGGATCACTCCCGCGTTGAAGAGGCGGCTTTGCGGGTGATGGAGAAGGCGCAGTTTTATTTTAAAGACACGATCGACGAAATCTACTCCGAGCTGAGGCTGGAGTCGCGGCTGATGTGCAACCGTAAAATCTTCGATGAGAGCGTCGAGCTGACCAAGGAGATGATTACCGAGCTGCCCGTATTCCTTGCGGCGGTGCTGGATGCGGTGGGCAGCTTTAGCGGTAAACCCTGCCGCAAAGAGGCCGCCAGCCGCATGACGCTGAAAACTCCGGTTTTGAGAACGCCGAGGGGATCGCGCTCATCTCCTTTGCCGGCGATATCCACGGCAGCGCCTTTTTGTTTATTCCGCCCCAAAGCATGAAGTTGCTGACTCAGGCGCTGATGAGCAGCAGCGAAAAGCTCAGTGCCGCCGAAGCCAAGGACGTCGCGCGGGAACTCCACAACGCCATTATGGGTAAGGCCAAAAACTTCCTTGCGGAGAAGGGTATTTGCGTCGGCCTCTCGCTGCCTGAAGGGATGGACGACTACCGTGAAATCTCCGAAGGATTCGAAGGCGTGCAGGGCATCCGCCTGACCGTGATGATGGACGAGCTGCCCATCAACCTCTTTTTCGTCGGTTCGGTCGAGCTGCCTATTTTGTAGGCTTGCCCAGTATCTTCGCCAGCGCTTCGCCTTCGATCACCCCCTCTGCAACCAGCAGTTTCGCCAGCATCTCCACCGAACTCCAGTGTTCATCCAGCAGCAGCCTAGCCTGCTCTTCGGCGCGTTGCAGCCACAGCCGCACCCGCTCTTCGATCCGCGACGAGAAGGGGATATAGCCCAGATCCCTCGAAAGGGAGCCGACGCTGAGAAAGCCCAGCTCTTCATCCAGCCCCAGCGTCGAGACCGCCAGCCACGCCAGCCGCGTTGCGCTTTCGAGATCGCCCACCGCCCCGCTGTCAAGGGCATTTTCGCCGAAGGCCCTTTTCTGGGCCAGCCGCCCCGCCATCAAGACACTTAAGGTGTTCATGGCCTCTTGGCGGGTGAGGTTTGAGATCTTCTCATCCACCTCGTAGGCCACAAACCCCAGCGCTCCGGCCCGCGGTGCCACCGTCACCTGCTCGATCGCGTTTTGCGGCTGCAGATGCGATGAGATGACCGCGTGCCCCGCTTCGTGCCAAGCGGTCATCTCCAGCTCCCGTTCGTAGTTTTTCAAGGCGGTGCCTTCGATCTTATGGCCGTATTTGAGGGTGTTGATCTGCTCGATCAAAATCGTTTGAGTCAGGCGCTCTTCCCCGCGCCGTGCCGCTTCGAGGGTGCAGCCGCGAACCATCTTTTCCAGTTCGCGGCCCCCCAGTCCCCCGGTCATGCGGGCTAAGCGCTCCAGATCGATATCCGGTTCGTGCGGGTGTTCGAGCAGTCTGGATAAAAAAGCCTTTCTGGCCTCGTGATCGAGTTCGGGTACCTCCAAAACCAGATCCAGCCTTCCGGCGCTGCGAAGCACGTCGGGCACTTCATCGATCTCCTGCGCGGTGGCCAGGGTGAATATGCCCTTGGCGGATTGATCAAGCCGTTTGATCAGCCATTCCGAGGGCACGGTGGTTACCAGCCCCTGCACGACCCCTTTGGCATCGAGTTCCTCCAGCAGTACCACGGCGGGGGCATAGAGGGCCGCCTTTTCGTAGAGCTGCTCTAAAAATGCTTCGTCAAAGAGGGCCGCTCCCGAGGCCTCCAGACAGGGCCAGCCCGCCTCGGCCGCAAAGGCGCGCGCAAGGGCCGCTTTGCCGACCCCTTCGGGTCCGCACAGCAGCATTCCCTTGGGTGCCTGCGCGCCAAAGCGCTCCAGACGATCGGGCTCTTTGAGCAGCGTCAAAATCTCGCCGAGGCTTTTTTTGGCATGTTTCTGACCGGGAATGGTTCCAAAGCCGCCGTTGGGATAGGAGACCTTAAGCGCCCCCTGCCAGACGGGGGGCAGCGCTCTGGGCAGTATTTGCGCATCCGCAAGCAGTAAGACGGTTTTGTCCGCCTCCGCACGGGTTTTCCAGCTCAAGCGGACGGTTTCGTTCCCCCGGGTCAGACGCCATGCCCACTCCTGCGGGGCCTTTAGGCACGCCTTCAGCAGCCGCGCCGGCCGCGCACCCAGTACCACCTCCACGCGGCCACCCTTGAGGGCTTCGCGGCTTAGGGTGTCCAGAAAATAGCCCGGCAAATGCTTGGCGATCCGCTGGGCGTTGAGCCAGGGGGCAAAAAAGAGGGTGATGAGCGCGGCGGTCTCAAAGGGTTTTTCAAAAGTGACCTCAAGATGGCCTTTAATCCTAAGCGGCTCGATCAGTCCCTCAAGGGTTTTGCGGGCAATCTTAAAGAGCGTCTCCAGCCGCATGGGATCAAAAACAATCACCGGGTTGAGAGCAAGTCGGGAGAGCAGCGCGGCGTCAATCCCGTGGCCGCCGTAGGCCAGATGCTCCATTAAGACCCCTTGGGCATAGAAGGGCTCTTCGTAAAAACGCCGGACGAAGGTTTCGTCACGGTAGAGCGTCTCCCCTGAGTGCAGGGCGATAAAAATAAGATTTTTTTGCAGGTGGGGGCGAAAGAGGGGTTCGCTTAGCAAAGAAAGCAGCGCGGTTTGCGTGCTTTCGGGGGATTTTTCGACCCCTTCGATAAAAACCAAACCCTCCGGGTGGTCCGTCACAAAAGCCAGAAGGGGGCTTTCGTCGCCGAGCAAAACCGAGGCGTCGGCAAAGCGTTGCAGATCAAAAACGCCCATCGGCCGTTCCAAAGCGGCTGCGAGGGCTGAGGCCAGGTGTTTTTTCCCGCTGTTGGCGGATCCGCAGAGGGTAAGCGTGAAGGGTTCGTCCCCGTTGCCGCCAAGCAGATGGCGTTGCCAGAGGGCAGCCAGCAGGGCAGTCTGTTTGGGCCGATCGAAGACGGTGTGCCCAAGGCGGGCTTGAAGCGTTTGTATGGAGGGATTGGTTTTCAAGAAAGCCCCGTTTTTGCAAAGTGCAAAAGGGTAACCAATAAATGTTGAACAATATCAAAATGGGGGGGGGTGAAAAAGAGTGGCGGTCCGGACGGGGCTCGAACCCGCGACCTCCGCCGTGACAGGGCGGCATTCTAACCAACTGAACTACCGGACCACTCTAAAAGAAGAGAAACAGTGAAACACGCTGAAACGATGGTGGTCGCTACTGGGCTCGAACCAATGACATCCACCTTGTAAGGGTGGCGCTCTACCAACTGAGCTAAGCGACCGGTTTTCTAGTGGCGTCCCCAAGAGGATTTGAACCTCTGTTGCCGCCTCGAAAAGACGGGGTCCTTGGCCACTAGACGATGGGGACCCGAGGAAAGTGAAATAATAACGTTTATCACTGATAAGAGTCAAAGAACAAAGTGGTGACCCGTGTTGGACTCGAACCAACGACCCTCTCATTAAAAGTGAGATGCTCTACCAACTGAGCTAACGGGTCACACGAAATGTGAGGCAGAATTTTAGTCGAAAAAAAAATGCCTGTCAAGAGTTTTTTGAAAAAATCTAGCGCATTTGTAAATGGCGGGTCAAAAGCAGTCTCAGGGCGTGATAGGCCGACTGGTGTTGCACCTGAGAGCGATCGCCCTTGAGATGCAAAGCCTCAACGATCGGCTCGTTTGCGCGGGCCATGACGCCCACAAAAACGGTGCCGACCGGTTTTTGCGGCGTGCCCCCGTCGGGTCCGGCGATCCCGCTAATGGCCAAAGCCACATCGGCATCGGTGCGCAGGAGCGCCCCTTCAAGCATCTCCTCGACACAGGGGGCGCTGACGGCGCCGTAGCGTTCCAGCGTATCGGAGCCCACCCCCAGCCACGCGGTTTTGAGGCGGTTGGAGTAGGTGACAAGCGAGCCCTCCAAAACGGCCGAGCAGCCGGGGATTCGGGTAAAGAGCGCGGCAAGCAGCCCGCCCGTGCAGCTTTCGGCGAAGGTGATGCGCTCCTGCCGTCTGGCAAGTTCCGCGACCGCCCAGGCAAAGGGGTTTTGGACAAAGAGCGCCTTGGGGTAGAGCAGGGCTTCGGCCTCCTTCATAAAAGCATTCCCCGCTTCATCATCCGGGGCTTTTAAAACGCTCCATCCGCCGGTGTGCCTGCCGATGGCCGGCGAACAACCCAGCCGCTTGGCCGCGCCGGAGGTCAACGTAAGCGCCGACGCGGGATCGATGCCGAACAGATGCAGGGTCAACTCCACGCAGGGTTCCTTTGGAGGCTAAGCCGTTTTCGATTACCATACCAATAGACGCTTAAAAGACGCCGAGCCAGAGACACCCCACAAAGGCTTTGATGATGTCAAAGGATAAAAAGAAAAAAGAGCACCGCGAACCGCCAAAAGAGTTGATTGACGGGAGTGAAGAGCTCTTCAACGAGGCGGGCAAGCTGAAGGGCAAATTCTACAACAAAGAGTTGATCGCGCTTCAAGAGGAGCTTGTCAAGCTGCAAAACTGGGTCATTGCCAACGAAAAACGGCTGCTTGTGATCTTTGAAGGGCGTGATGCCGCAGGCAAGGGCGGGGTGATTAAACGCATCACCGAATACCTCAATCCCCGGGGCGCGCGGGTGGTGGCGCTTTTAAAACCCTCCGATGTGGAGCGCAAGCAGTGGTATTTCCAGCGCTATGTCAGCCAATTGCCCAATGCGGGGGAGATGGTCTTTTTCGATCGCAGCTGGTATAACCGCGCCGGGGTCGAGAAGGTGATGAACTTCTGCTCCCAGGAGGAGTATCAGAAGTTTATGCATCAGGTGCCGATGTTTGAACAGATGCTGGTTGAGGACGGCATTATTATGTTTAAATATTTTTTGACCATCGACAAAGAGGAGCAGGTTAACCGCATCAACGCCCGCAAGGGCGATCCGCTCAAGCGGTGGAAGCTTTCGGATATGGACCTTAAGTCGATCAAGTTCTATGACGACTACACCAAGGCCAAAGTTGAGATGCTGGCGCGCACGCACACGCCCTACAGCCCTTGGATTGTGGTGGACGCCAACGATAAACGGCGCGCGCGGCTGAATATTATCCGGGACATTCTCAGCCATATCGACTATAAGGGCAAGGGGGACGCGTCGGTTTCTCTGGCCTCCGATCCGCGCATTGTTAAACTCTACAGCCATCTGGTGAAGTATTAATGCGGATTTTGATTGCGGGCGGCGGCGGCTTTGTGGGGCGGCATATTGTGGAGCGCTTCGGCGATCGGCACGACTTTATCAATCTTTCTCTCAGCACCGCCCTTGAGGGCGCGGTCAATAACATCCGCGTCGATCTGACCCGTCCGCTGGATTTTCTCAAGCTCGATAAGCCCGTTGATCTGATTATCAACTGCGTCGAGTGCCATCCGGTCAGCTTTGCGGGCGATGCCGAGATGAAAAAAGCCTATCTGCTGATTGTCCGCCATCTGCTCGAATACGCCAAAAACAACCATTCGCCTAAATTTATGCACTTTTCGGTCAACAATATCGGTACCGTCGAAAATGACTATCAGCAGGCGAAGTTCGTGGCCGAAGGGATTGTGGAACATTCGGGGCTGACCCATCTGATCTTCAAACCCTCGATTATTTTTGGCGACAAAAGTCCGCTCGATCGGCTGATTGAAGCGGTGATGAGCCGCGGAGTTTTGCCCCGGTTTTGGGATAAACGGGTCAAGATTTCGCCGGTGCATATCTCCGACGTGCTGGAAAATGTGGGCCACGCGCTGGAAAACGACGGCTGCTGGAACAACACCTATTCCCTGTGTGGCCCGGAGTATATGGGCTTTGAGGAGATATTGCTCCGCCATGCGCCCATGAAACCCCGTTTTTTCAAGGCCCCGGCCTTTGCCCAGCGGGCGGTGTTGAACAAAACCTTCCAGGATGCGCCGCCCCGTCATTTAAAGCTGCTGCTTGACTGGATTGGCTCGGACAATCTCTGCGCCAAAGCCCCCCTTCTTCGTCCCCAGGTTTTTTACTAACCCTGTACTATGATGCGGCCATCAAAAGGCCGCCCTTTTTCTGGAGTAATCATGGACTATAAAGCCACCCTGTTTTTGCCCAACCCCTCTTTTCCCATGCGGGGCAATCTGCCCGAAAACGAACCCAAGCGTTACCAAAAATGGCTGGACGAAAAACAGTACGACAAAATGAAAGCCCGCCGCCAAGGCGCGCCGCTCTTTACGTTGCACGACGGCCCGCCCTATGCCAACGGCCATACGCACATCGGCCATGCGCTCAACAAAGTGCTGAAGGACATGATTGTCAAACAGCACTACTTTGCGGGTTACGATGTGCGCTTTACCCCCGGCTGGGACTGCCACGGCCTGCCGATCGAGCAGCAGGTGGAAAAGGCGCTGGGCGCGGAGAAAAAAGAGCTGACCCCCAAGGGCGAAATCCGCCGTCTCTGCCGCGAACACGCCGCCAAATTTGTCGCCATTCAAAAGAGCGAGTTTCAGGCGCTGGGCGTTATGGCCGACTGGGATAAACCCTATGTCACCATGGATTACCGCTTCGAAGCCGAAATCTACCGCGAACTGTGCCGCGTAGCCAAAGCGGGGCTTTTGGTGGAGCGCAAAAAGCCGGTTTACTGGTCGTGGGCGGCCAAAACCGCGCTGGCGGAAGCGGAAGTGGAGTATCAGGATAAAGAGTCCGATTCGATTTTCGTCGCTTTCAACCTCACCGAAGAGTCCTGCAAGAAGCTCGGCGTCGCCGAAGCCAAAGCGGTCATCTGGACAACGACCCCGTGGACCTTGCCCGCCAACGTAGCGATCGCGCTCAACCCCGATGAGGTTTATATCACCACCACCGACGGTTTTCTGGTGGCCCGCGAACGGTATCAGTCGCTGATCGATCAAGGGGTGATCACGGGCGATCCGGCCCGCAGTTTTGAGGGTAATGCCTGCGATCGGCTTGAGGCAATCAACCCGCTTAACGGTCACAAAAGTTTATTGATTATGGGCCGCCATGTCAGTATGGAGGACGGCACGGGGTTGGTGCACACCGCGCCGGGCCACGGCGAAGACGACTACCGCGCGGGGCTGCTTTACGATCTGCCCGTTGTGATGCCGGTGGACGAAAACGGTTGTTACGATCAGACGATCGTGCGCGAAAAACTGCTGCCCGATGCCGAAAGCTTCGTGGGGATGCATATCTTTAAAGCCAACGCGATCATTTTGGAAAAGCTGGGCGGCGCGCTGCTTAAGCACACCCGCTTTAAACACAGCTATCCCCACTGCTGGCGCACCCATACGCCGGTGATTTTCCGCGCGACGCGGCAGTGGTTTATCGCCATGGATGAAAATTACGCCCACGGCAAGAGTTTGCGCGAAGTGGCGCTCAAGGCGATCGAAGGGGTGACCTTTCACCCCGAAACGGGCCGCAACCGCCTCAAGACCATGGTCGAGGGTCGCCCCGACTGGTGTATCTCCCGTCAGCGCGACTGGGGTGTGCCCATCGCCTTTTTGCGCGATAAACAAAGCGGCGAGGTGGTTTATGACGAAGCGGTGCTCAATAAAACCGCCGAACTGTTCGAGCAGGAAGGGTGCGACGCGTGGGTCAACCGTCCCGTGGCCGACTTTTTGCCCGCCGGGTTTGGCACGCCTGCGGATCGGCTCGAAAAAGTCACCGATATTCTCGATGTGTGGTTTGACAGCGGATCGACTCAGGCGGCGGTCTTAAGAAGCGGCGCTTACGATGCGGGCAAGGTGCCTGCCGACCTGTATCTGGAAGGCAGCGATCAGCATCGCGGCTGGTTTCAAAGTTCGCTTTTAACCAGTTGCGCCGCCCACGGCCATGCGCCCTACAAAGCCATTTTGACCCACGGTTTTACGGTGGACGAAAACGGCAACAAGATGAGCAAATCCAAGGGCAACGTGGTGGCTCCGGCGGATGTGATGAACAAAATGGGTTCGGAGATTTTGCGGTTGTGGGTGGCGATGAGCGATTACCGCGCCGAGGTCAAAATCAGCCAGAACATTTTGAACCAGGTGGCCGAACAGTACCGCAAGCTGCGCAACACCTTCCGTTTTATGCTGGCCAATATCGAAGACCTGCAAAAACCCGTCTCGATCGACGAAATGGGCGATTTGGACCGCTGGATTCTGGCGCGGGCCAAAACCGTCTTTGACGAAGCGCAAAGCGCCCTGGACGAATACGACTTCGCCAAGGGGCTGCACAAAATCAACAGCTTTGTGGTGGTGGAATTTTCGGGGGTTTATCTCGATCTGGTCAAAGACCGCATCTACTGCGACGCGCCCGAAAGTCTGCGCCGCCGCAGCGCGCAAAGCGCTATCTATCACATTGCCCGCACGCTGCTGACCCTGATCGCTC
This sequence comes from Campylobacterales bacterium, assembly GCA_050251635.1. GTDB lineage: Bacteria > Campylobacterota > Campylobacteria > Campylobacterales > SZUA-545 > JBFWML01. The sequence goes on from JBFWML010000003.1 coordinate 33,422, forward strand.
CGGTGCTCACCTACACCGCCGATGAGATTATGGAGCACGCCCCCGCTATTTTGAAAAAGGAGGGCGCAGGCATCTTCGATCTCGCCCGCAAGGCGATCGCTCCGGTTTCGTGCGAACTGGACGGCGAGTGGCTGCTGGCCCTGCGCGAAGCGTTTTTTGAGAAGGTCGATGCGCTCAAAAAATCGGGCGCAGTCAAAAATACCCTTGAGATGGCGCTGGTCTTTAGCGGCAAGAAGGCCGCAAGCCTGAGCGCGGGCGATCTGGCTGACTGGCTGACCGTTTCGTCCGCGCAGGCGGGCGAGAAACCCGACGGGCTGCTGGCGGAGTTTGAGCTGGGCGGCGAAAAGTTCTGGGTGATTAAAAGCGCGGCCCATAAATGCCCCCGCTGCTGGCGCTATGTTGCCGTTAGCGAAAACGAACCCTGCGATCGCTGCAAAGGGGTGCTCGATGCAATGGCTGGCTGAACCCGTGCCCCTGTGGCTGGAGTTCGCCACGGCGATCTTTATCGGCGCGGCTTTTCTGGCGGGCTTTCTGGCGGTTCGCCGGACAAAGAAGCGCTGATACGATCAAGCGTCTGCAAAATCAGCCGGGCCCCCGACTGATAGAGGGCCGCAATGTCGCTGCGGCCCACCTGTAGCAATCCCTTATAGAGCGCATTGAGCAGATGCCAAAAGGTTCCGCTAACGAGCGTGCCCGCAAGGGGATATTCGCGCCTGAGCAGCACGCTGGCTTTATAGGCGGCATTGACGGCCAAGGCCAGCTCCTGCTTGTTGCGGGGCGAGAAGGCGGTCAAAACGGCATTCAGCTTTTCCCTGAGCATTTTCAGCTGCCCGTCCGGATCGCTTGTGCGGTCGCCAAAGCAGCCGCCTTCGACAAAGCAGCTTCGAATCTGCGCCGCTGCCGCCTGGCGATCGACGGGCGGAAGATGAATCGACCCGGCTTGCGCGGGCGTTGCGCCCTGGATAAACGCGCCGTCGGAGAGATTAAGCACCCGTGCCTGCGGCGCGGCGGCGATGGCCTTTTCCAGTACCGATCGGCTCAGGCTAAAAAGCGAGTTGGTCCACAGATCGCGGCTCAAATTGCCCCGGACGGGAAACTGCTCGCCGCCGCTGTCCTTGAGCGTGTCGTAGTGCGAACGGGTCGCGTGCTGCTTTTGGTCCTTTCGGAAAGCCACATCCAGACCGCACAGATAAACCTCGCGGCTAAATTCCAGCGCCAGACTTGTGGCCGCGTTGCCCACCAGCGGGTTGGAGAAGCGGACCACCTTTTGGGGTTGCCACAGCGCTTCGGAGGCGCTTTGATCGCGGATAAAAAGCAAAACCTCCCGCGCGGCGGCCAGGGTGGTGGGGTGGAGCAGATCGGCGCCAAGGAGCGTCACCTCCCCCAGCGGTGCCGCTTCGAGCACCCCCGCGACGTGATCGCGCCGTTCGATCTCGATCTGAAAATCGGGCACAATCCCCGCCGATCGAAGCGGCTTCAGGGCGGTTCCGGCGCTGAAAATCAGCATCCCCTCGCGGTTTTGTTTTAAAAAGGGCAGCAGCCGGTCCAGCGACGGGCCGTTGCCGACAACGGCGATCGGCGCGGCAACGGCGGCGTTTTGGCACAAAAGCTTTGCTTGGGGGTTTTTGAGGTTGGTCAGTTTGTTGCGCAGGCCGTAAAGCTCGTCTTCGGCGGTTCCCCAGCCGCGCAGGGTCTCCTTGACCGCCTCATCGACCCGTACGGCGGCATCGGCAAAGGCCGGATGATCGTAGAGCGCGCACTCAAGGCGGATAAACCCGCGCACAATCACTCTTTGGCTAAAGAAGCGGCGAATCCACAGGGGATCGGGATGGCCTTTGACAATCAGCAGATTCTCCCGCTCGGGACGCATCAGCTCGGCGTAATCGACGAAGTAGGCCGAAAGCACGAAAAAATCCGGTTCCGGCTCAAAGACGATCACCCCGTTTTCGAGCAGTCCGGCCTCCTGTAAAAGGGCCAAATGAACCCCTGAAAGCAGACCGTAGCTCACCAGCGGCGGCAGTTGCCGCGTGCCGTCGTAGTGCAGCGTTCCGGGCTGAAATTCGCTGTCGCTTTCGAGCAGATCGGCTAGGGCGTTGAGTCCGCGGGCGGTGATCTCAAAGGCGTTTTCATCCTCGCGGCGCAGCCCTCCTTGGGCGTTTTGCAGTTTCCAGCGGGGGTTTCTGGGCGGATCAAAAGCAAGGGCGCGCCCTGCCGCAAAAAGGGTGCTTTTGCCATCCGCGCCGATCGGGTAGAGCGGCTGGAGCGTCTGCTTGTGGCGGAGGTTGATCCCCGCTTCGCCGAGGCTGAGTTCATAGGTTTGGGTGGGGGTTTCAAAAAGCGCGGCGAGGTCGGGCAGATGGGCTTGGAAAAAACGGCGGTTTTGTTCCCACCGGTTTAAAAGCAGCGCGGCCGCCGACTTTAAATCGGCCTGCTCAAGCGCTGCGATAAAACCCATCTAATCCGTTACTGCTTCAGCTGCAGCAGGGTGTTGAGGAGCTGATCGGAGGTGGTGATCGTTTTGGAGCTGGCCTGATAACCGCGCTGGATAATAATCAGGTTGGTCAGGCTCTTGGAAAGGTCAACGTTACTCATCTCCAGGTTGCTCGGCGCAATTTCGCCCCGGCTGGCGGTTCCGGCGGTGCCGATGGTGGGGCCGCCGGAGTTGGGCGCTTCGGCGTAGAGGTTGCCGCCGATGGCCGAAAGGCCTTCATCGTTGGCAAAGGTGGCCAAGGCAACCTGAGCCAGTTTGAAGTTCTTGCCGTTGGAGAATTCGCCAATCAGCGTGCCGGTCTGGTCAACGCTGATATCGCGCAAGAAACCGCCCGCGTAGCCGTCGGCCTCGCGGTAGCGGGTGGTGGAGACGTCGGCAAAGCTGGTCAAGCCGCCAAAGGCGCCGCCCGAGCCGAAATCCAAGCGGATAATCTGGCCGCTGGAGGAGCCGGTGTTGGGGTTGAGCGTGATTGAGGGCGGCGAGTAGGACTGCACGCTGCCGTCGAGGTTGAACCGGATTTCGCCGAAGGTCGGGTACTCGAAGGTGGTGGGCGCGGGGGCATCCACATACCATTTCCACACGGTCGGTTCGTTGTTGTCGTTGCTGGTGGAAACCTTGCGGAAGTTGATCGTCAGCTGGTGTTTGCTGCCGCTGGAGTCAAAAACCTCCACGCCGGTGCGCCAGGTGGCGGCAAAGAGCTTCTGGCTGTTGGTCGAAGAGCCGGTGGAAACCACCGCGCCCAGCGCCATGCTCTGCGAGAAGCGCTGGTTGCCCACGTTGTGACCCATCTCACCGGTGATGGCCGAATAGCCGGTGACATCGACGCGGAAGTTGTCGGTGCCCTGGTTGGCGATAACCAGCTGTCCCTCTTCGTTCAGGCTGACCAGCGCCTCAAGGGGCAGGTTGAAGTTGAGCGGATCCCCTGCGTCGTCTAGGGCATCTTGATAGAGGTTAGCCAGTTCCTGTGTATCGGTAAAGTAGTAAACGTCGTTTTTCTTAAACTGCGCCGATTCGCTGGCAACGCCGTCCGCGCCTGCCAAGGTATCGAAGTTGGCCTGCAGCAGCGCCAGCGGCGAGCCGGCCGTGGGCGCTGCCCCGGTCGAGTCGGTCAAAGCCACGCCGCCGATAACGCCCGCCGCATCGACGATGGTGCCGTTATCGCTGTCCCAGGTTAGTTGCGGGGCGTTTTCATGGGCGTTACGCAGGGTGATGTTGACCTGATTGATCAGGTCTTCGATCGTCTGAAAACCGCCTTCCCCGGTCATGCCGTAGGTCAGCGTCAAAGGCGCGACCGTGGCGTTGGCGGCGGTGGGGTTGATGGTGAAGGTGATCTGGTCGCCCACATTCATAAAGGCGCGATCGCCGTTGGCGTCCCGCATCCAGTGGAAACCCTGATCCGAACCGGCCTTGGTTACATCCAAAGAGTCTTGGAAGTTGTTGTTGAGGTAGCTGTTGCTGTTGTCGGGATCGGGAGCGCGGTACACAAACTTACGGGTTTCGCCCAGATTTTGAACCGATACGGCGATCCCTTCGCCGGTTTTCATCTTCAGTGCGCCGCCGGTGGCATCGAAGAGCTCGCCCACGATGTCTGCGCCGATATAGCCGTTGACGGAGGGCTTGAAGGAGCGCGATTGGTAGGAACCGTAGGTGGCGGGTTCGAGCATATCGACCAGCAGTTCGCTGGTGCTGGTGGAGGCGTGAATAGCGCTGATATGGCGCGCTGCGGCAATTTTACCGTCGCCGGTTAGGAGCACCTTGTTGTCGTAGATGCCGGTGGAGTCTTTAATGCGGGCGTTGATTTCGTCCAGCAGCTCTTTCATGGTGGTGAAGTAGCCGTCGGTTTCGGTGCTGCCGTCGCCGTAGATAAAGGTGTGGGTGCTGGTGGATTCCACCAGCGTGCCGCCCACATCGTACTGACGGGTCAGATCAAGACTGATTTGATCGATGTTTTTCTTGAGGTTGATCGGCTCGCCCTCGTAGTTGTAGAGGTTGCCGATGTCGCTGTCCATGCCCACGGTGGCGGCGGCGGCCTGACGTTCGTACTCTTCGACGGTCATGCCGGCGTTGAGGTTGGCGCTGACGATAATCTCGGTGGAGGGTTTGGCCGGGACGGTCATGCCCAGATCGACCGAGATGTTTTTGATGCCCATGGTCGAATCGACGACAAAGTCCTTATCCGCCAGCCAGCCTTGAACGATCAGGCCGTTGGGGTTAACCAGATTGCCGTTGGCGTCGAAGCTGACGTTACCCGCGCGGGTGTAGTTATAGGTCCGGCCGCCGTCTTTGCTGACGACAAAAAAACCGTTGCCGTTGATGGCCATATCGGTTTTTTTATCGGTAGCCATGGTGGCGCCCTGGGAGTGGATGCGCTGCACGTTGGCCACGCCCACGCCGCTGCCGACCTGCAATGCGTTGCGGCCGCCGAGCTGGCCTTGGGGGCTGGTGGAGGGTTTCATCGTTTGCAGCAGACTGTCTTGAAAGTTGGTCCGCGACTGTTTGAATCCGACGGTGTTGACGTTGGCAATGTTGTTGCCCTCCACGTCCATGGCGACCTGATGGGAAACAAGTCCCGACACGCCGCTAAAGAGTGACCGCATCATGAGGCAATCCTTGTCTGGTTTCTGGCTGGATTTTTAAAGCAAGTTTTATTCCAAAATATCACGTTTTAGGCGCTTTTAACGTTTCATGCCGATGGCGTTCTTGATCAATTCGTCGCTGGTGGTGATCGCCTTGGCGTTGCCCTCATAGGCCCTTTGGTGGACGATCAGGTCTGTCAGCGCCAGCGCGCTTTGGACGTTGCTGCCCTCTAGCATCTGGTTTTTCAGCTGCGCGCCGGCGACGGCGTTGCCGTTTTCGTCCAGATAAAAAAACGGCTCGCCGCTGTTGGCGCTCTCCATAAAGAGATTGCCGCCGATGCGCATCAGGCCCTGATCGTTGGCGAAGTGATAGACCGCAAACTGACCGATGGTGCTGGATTTGGCGTTGGTGAAGTTGGCGATGATCGCGCCGTGTTCATCGACGGTGTAGCCGTTGAGCCGCCCTTCGACCACCCCGTTTTGCGTAAAGTTGTGCGAGGCTGCCGTTTGCTGCCAGGCGGTCAGATCCAGCGTCACCTCCAGCGCTTGAGCGCCGTTATCCAGCGTGAGCGTGTTGGGGGCGGTGATTTTTCCGTTTTGATCGAAACTGATTTCGGCTCTGGCGCTGGAGAGGGTTTGCTCGTAGCTGAGGTTGAGGGTGTTGCCCGTTGCGCCGGGGGCCAGCGCGCTATTAAGCCCGGTTAGGAGTTTTCTAAAGGGTTCGGAACTGTTGTCGCTACCCAAAACGCTGGTGGTTACCGGCGAAAAGCCGTTGTTCTTCAGCGCCAGAGAACCCGAGGTAAAAACCGCTTCGGCGCCCAGCGGCGCGGCAATGGCGCTGATGCGGTCGGCCAGCTCTTCGACCGTGCGCACGCCGCCGCTACCGTAGGTGACCTTGCCGATGGCCATGGGAGAAAGCACAACCCCCTCCAGATTGCTTGCGCCGTTTGTCAGCGAAAGGGTCTCCCCCTTGGGGTGAATAATCAGGTTCGATCCGCTGCGGCTGGTTTCATAGCCTGCCGCGTGCAGTACCGATTCGAGCGCCTCTTGCAGTTCGTAAATATCCGCTCCGTCGGCGGCGGTGACGCTGTAGTTTTGGTTATCGAGCGTGAAGCTGATGACCGGCGCGGTGCCTTCGGCTTCGTCCCTGACCAGTCCGAGCGCGTAGCCGTACCCTTTTTCGACCGAAGCGGGGGGTTTACCGAAGGCAAACCAGAGGTTTTCGCCCTCTGCAAGACCCAGCGCCTCGTCTTGATAAATCAGCTCGCCCAGATCGGTTCCGGCAACGGCAACGGCGGTTTTTTGCAGGGATGCGACCGCCTCCCACACGGCGGGTTCGTCCCCTTGCGCCAGACGGGTTTGCGTCAGGGTGGTTTTGAGCTTGAGGGTTTCGCCTTCGGGGGAGACGGCCTTTTGTTCGGCCTTGTGCCAGCCCTGTTTGAAGGCAAGCGACGAGAGCGATTTGGCTTCGTGGCTTGCCAGGCTTTCGAGGGTGCTTAGCAGCGCCGCGTTGGTGTGATCGGTGGCCTTAATCTGCAGCCGCACCGGATCGCTGGCACTCATCAGCAGCGCTCCGTCATGGCGGTAGAGTACCTCGGCATTGCCGGGATAGACGCTTTGGAGCGTGCCGTTTAGCGCGTTTTGCAGGTCTTGCAGGGTTGTAAAACCGTTTTGTCCGTAGGTGTGAATGGCTCCGGCGGTGTCGGCCATCAGCCCCGTATCGGAACTTGATTCGATGCGCAAGGATTGCCCGGCGTTGATCGTCAGCACGTTGCCGCTTGCGGTGGCGCTGATGCCCGAAACCGTATTGGCCGCGTCGGCGATGGCGGCGGCAACGGTGGCCGCATCGGCGCCGTCGGCCCAGGTGGCGGTGACGGCGGTGCCGTTTAGCAGAAAACTCAGCGGTCCGTTTTGTCCGCCGGGAACGGTTTTGCTCAAAACGATCTGCCCCTGCGAAGCGTTCAAAATCTCGCCTCCGGCGGCCAGAAGGATCGACTCGCCGTTTTGGATATTCATGGGCCGGTCGTAGCGGTCAAAGAGCGCGGCCAGATCGGTGTCGATCCGCGCGCGCGCGGTTTTTGAGTTTTCGTTGCCGGGCAGATTGCCGCTTAGTTGCGCGGCGGTGGTGGCCGAAGCGGGGTAGGTCAGTTCGTGGGGTACGGTTAGAATGCCCTGTCCCGGCAAGGCCTTAAGACCGCCGGCGGCAACGCTTGGGTCGATCTGCCACTGGCCGTTCAGGTTGACCAGATTGCCGTAGGTGCTGCCCAGAACATAGTGGCCGCTTTGATTAACCAGCCGTCCGTCGCGGTCCACGGAAAAGGCGCCGTCGCGGGTGTAGCCGACCTCTTTGGCATCCATGACATTGTCGGCCACGGTGCCAAACCAGCCGTTTCCGCTGATGGCCACGTCAAAGGTGTTGGTGGTGGCCTGATAGGTGCCTGCGCGCATATCGATCGCCGTGGCGCTGACGCGGGAGCCAAGCCCTTGATCGCTTGCCTGGGTCTGGTAGTTCACCGCCAGCGCTTTGGAATAAAGCGTCGCAAACTCGATCTGCGATCCGCGGTAGCCGGTGGTGTTGATATTGGCGATATTGTTGCCGGTGGTGTCTACGGCGACCTGCTGGCTTTTGGCTCCGGTGATGGCGGTGTAAAAGGAGGCGTTCACGGCCGTTCTTTGATGGCCACAATCTGATCAAGGGAGTAGTATTCGCCGCCAAGCAGCAGCATGGGATTGTTCTTATCCAGCACGACCGATTCGATGGGGTAAACCCCCATTTGAGCGGTGAAGTCCTTGCCGGTGCGCGCGCCTTTGTAATCGACGTGGATCATATAGGTTCCGGCGGGCACGTTGTTGCCGCTGTTGTCTTTGCCGTCCCATTTGATATTGGTCAGACCCGCAAAGCCCTCCTCGATGGTAAAGCTGCGCACCCGGTTGCCGTCCTCGTCGGTCACCACAAGGGTGCCGTTGGTGAAATCCTCTTCAAAAAAGAGCACGTCGGTATATTCGGCCCCTTGGTTTTCAAAGCGCACGGCGTTGAGTCCCGTATCGGCCAGTTTGCCCACCGCGCCGATAAGCTGATAGGAGGAGGTGGCGTTGAACTGTTTGACCATCGTCTCCATGGAGCCGCGGATGTTTTCCTGCGATTCGATCACCGCCATATCCGCCGTTTGCGAAAGCATCTTGTCGGTGTCCATGGGGCTGGTGGGATCCTGGTATTTCAACTGGGTCATCAGCAGCTTTAAAAATGCGTCCTTATCCAGCGTGCTGTTGGGGTTGTAAACCACCCCCGAGCCGGTGGAGACGCCGCCGCCAAAATCGGTGATACTGCTGGTTGCCATGGGAACTCCTTAGCCGTAAACGGGAATCTCTATCTGCATTGATTGCGGTTCTAAAGCAACTTCCGATCCTTCGCGTTCGGTTGCGGGCTGGTAGCTGTAGGGATTTTTGTTTTGCCCCTGCTGATCGCCCCTGCTGCCCTCCTGCGAAAAGCTCACCGTCACCTCGCTATAGCCCATCTGTTGCAGGTTCTGCCGGAACTCGGCGCTGTTTTGGTAAAAGAGCGCGATCGCCTGCGGGTTGGACTGCACGGAAATTTGCAGGTTTTTACCCCGGTTTTTCAAAATCACCTCCACGCTGCCGAGGCTTTGGGGGTTGAGCGTCAGGCTCACTTGCATCATGGGGGGTTTGTAGTTTTCGATCGCCTCTTTGAGCCGCGAGGCAAAATGGCCGACCGTCACCCGCGCGCTGCGGATGCGCCCCTCAAGCCGATCGGTTCCGCTTTCGGTCCGCAAAAAGTTTTGTTCCGCGCTTTGCGCCGTTTGTCCCGCCGTATCGGCGCTCTTCAAAGCCGTTTCGGGCGCGGCGGCTGCAGCGGGGGCCGGGGCGGCGGGAGCCGAAGCGGCCGTCATCTGCCAGTTGCGCAGCAGCGCCTTGGCCTGCAGATCGGCGTTGAGGGTGTTTGGCTGGGGCGCTTGGGCCTCCAAGGGCGTTTCAAGGGACTGCACCGCCGAGACAAAGGGGTTTTGAGCGGCGCTTGCGGCTGAGGGTTTCGAGTCGGCCTTGGGCGCGGCGCTGTTTTTTGCCGACGGATTGAGCAGGTTAGCCAGCCCGGGCAACACAGCGGCCACGCGCGATTGCGGTTGCGCCGCCAAGGCGGGCTCGGGGGTTGTGGCAGGTTGCGCGCCGGGCTTTTGGACTTGCGCCGGGCTTTCTTGCACCTTTGCGATCGGCAGCGGTTGCGCTTGCGGCTGTAAAACCGGCTGCGGCACGTCGGTTTGCGCCGCGATCGGCTGCGCGATCGGCTGTGCGATCGGCGCTTGCGGCGGCTGCTTTGCGCTTGCGGGCGTTTGGGCGATCGGCGTTTGAGCGATTGGCGTTTGGCTCGGCGTTTTGGGGGCGGGGGCCTCCTGCGGCGCGTGGCTTACGCCGGGCGTCGGCTCTGGCGCGGCGGCGGCCTTCGGTGCTGCGGGGGCCGGATTTTGCGCCGTTTGCCCCGTTGCGGTTTTTTGCGGCTGCGCGGGTGTTTCGATCGGCTTGGTTGGTTCGGCGGCCGTCTGTTTGGGCGGTTCGCTCTGGACGGGCGCGGATTTTTGCGCTGCCGCTTCTGTTTTGACGGCGGCGCTTTGGGCCGGAGGCGCTTTTGCCTCTTGGGGGGCCGCTTCCGTTTTTTGCGCGATCGGCGTTTGGGCCACGGGTTGCGGCGCGATCGGCTTGGATTGATTGGATGTTTTTTTGCGCTCCGGGCGGCTCTGCTCCACGGCCAGCGCCAGAGCGGAGGGCGCGCGCGCGGGTTTTTCATTCTGCGCCGGCGCGGCGGAGACGATCGGCTTTTGCGGTTCGCTGGTTTGCGTTTGCGTTTGCGTTTGCGTTTGCGTTTTTTCGGCGGGCGCAACGGGTTTGGCCGTCTGCTCTGCTTCCAAAGGGTGCGCAAGACGGGGCTTGGCCTCTGCCGGCCGGGGTTTGACCTCCGGTTCGGCGGGTAGCGGCGGTTGCGCCGTGGCGCTCTCTTTGGGGGCCGTTTGTTTGGTTTCGGCGGCTATTTTGGCCTCTTTAGGCGCGGGCGCCGGGGCCGCTTCGATCGGCGCGGCGGGTTCCTTGGGCGTATTTTGCACCCCGGGCTGCGCTTTGACGACGGGCCGATCGGCTTCCTCGGCGGCCGGATCGGTTGCGGTTTGAAGGGGGCGGTCCGGTTTTTCCCGGTAGTCCAAAACCACCTTAAATCCCTTGGGATCGCCTTCGTCGCGTTCGATGCGGATTTTAGAAACCCCCAGACCTTTAGCTTCCGCCAGTTGCAGCAGCTTGGGCAGCGACGCAGCTTTGCCCGCCTCTTTAAAGGCGTTTTGGGTTTCGGCCCGATCGAGCACCAAGGTCAGCTTCTCCTTGGCAATCACCGCAGCCGCGCTGCCTAAAGGCAACGGACGGACGCTGAGGGCCTCCGCCTGGTCAAAGGCTTTTTGCAGCTTGGGATCCAAAAGGGCGTTTTTAGGCACCGGCTTTTGGCTTACCGGGAGCGGTAGCGCTTCGCCTTTTTCTTCCAGCGCCGACATCATCTGCTCAAACAGCAATGCCGTCTGCGCGTCGCCTTCGGTACCCGCAGAGCCCTTCGGCCCGTTTTTTGCGTTTTGATCGATCAGCTTTAAAAGCGTGGCTGCAAGCACCCGGATCCTTCAGCGCTAAGTTGAGCGCTTCCAAGCAAAACTTATTCCTGTATATAGGGGTTCTAAAGGGAAATTTTGTGGAACGGTTTTTGTTTGATGCGGTTCAAAGCCACCGATCTATCCGAGGAAGGATATGAATTGAAACCATTACTCTGGCTCATCCCGGTTATGACGCTGCTTCTTGGCGGCTGCATCGAAAAGGAGCGTTACGCCGATTTTAGCGGCGATAAAGACGCCCGCGTGGTGATCGGCAACAATATTTTGATCAAGTCGGTTTTCCCGCGCACGCCCATGATCGCGCAGGGCGGGTCGCTGACCTTGACGGCCGTGGTCACCGATGCGGCGGGAAAAGAGCTGGAATCCACCACCGCCAGTCCCGTTACCCTGACTTGGAGCAGCAGCAACAGCGCCGTCGTCAGCGTGAATGAAAAGGGCGGCATCTACGGCGTGGCTCTGGGAAGCGCCACCATCACGGCTCAGGCGATGTACGCCGGAGTAGCCTCTTCGCCCGTTTCGATCACCGTTCATGTGACCCAAAGAAACGCCATCGACGTTGCGGAGGTCTTTCTCAGCCCTATGCAGGCCTATATTGATCTAAACGGCGAACGGACTTTCCGGCTTTCGGCGGTGGATCACTCCGGTGCGGCAACCTCGTTGTCGGAGGGGACGATGAGTTTTGAAATCAGCAACGAGAACGTCAACGTCACGCCCGACACCATCAATCTGCTGCCCACCAACGAAGCGGTAGAGATTGACGTGGTGGGGCTGCAAAAGGGCTTTACCTTTATTACGCCGGTTTATACGCTGCCCAACAAAGACGGAACGCAAACCGTGCAAATTACCGGAACGCCTTTGGTGGTTCAGGTGAAGGATTCGGTAGAGACCAGCCTGCCCCAAACCCCGGTTGATGCGGGCAATTATCTTTCGCTGGCGGTCAACGAAGTGGGCGGCTACAAAGAGGTCAAGGTCGTTCATTTCGACAAAAGCGCCAATGAGCTGCTCTACTCCGACTTCTACGGTACTTGGCGGCATACGATGTCGGCGGCGGTAACCGGAGCGGGGCAGGGGGCCAAAATGGTTCTTTCGCCCTTTAGCGCCAATATGAATCTGCCCATGATCGTGACGATGCAAAACAAACGATCGGTTCTGTGGTTCCAGGCAAACCCATACGGCACTTGGGACAAGACCAATATCAGCGCTGTCGATATAGTAGATGAAAACAATACCTACCCCGACGGCGAACGGTTGATGGATATTGTGGCCTTTAAATCCGCAACCGATCCTTTGGCAAGCCGGGTTCATGCCGCCTATTACGATGCGGCCGCCTCCAAGGTGTGCCTGCTCTCCTTTAGCTCGCCGACGCAGATTGTAACCGGCACCCATGCGTGCATGGTCACCTCGGCTCCGGTGCATTCGGTCTCCCTTGCGATCAACCATACCACGGGCGAGCCGCGGTTGATTTACGGCACCAAGGAGCGAACGGTCGTCAATGAAAGCGGCACCACCTCGACGATCGCGTCGGCCGTCTATTACGTGACGCGTCAAAACGGCAGTCTCTACCGCGAAACCGTGGCCGATAGCGGCAAAGTCACCAATCAGTCCGGTCATGCGGTTTTACGTTTAGATCGCAACAACAAGCCGATCGTAGCCCTTAAAGACGGCCGCCACGTGCGGCTCTTCTACCGCGAGTACAACAGCGCCGACGGCGTGTATAGCTGGCAAATTCTGCCTGTTGACGGCGTCGATCCGCTGCCCACCGATGTGGCGAGTTTGGATTTTGCGCTCGATAGCTACAACGAACCGCGTCTCACCTTTGCCACCGTAACCGACGGCGAAGGGCAAAAAATCCGCTACGCCCGAAGACCGCCCTTTAGAAATCTGGGCAACCGCTGGGTGGTTGAAAGCCCCGGCCAAACCAAAGCGGGCGATCAGGGCAGCTCCAGCGCCATTGCGGTCGATAGCACCGGGCGCGCCCATGTGGTGTACGCGCTGGCCGATCAGCAGTGGTTTAACTACTGGGCCGAGCCCAACTTCTTTGACTACCGCAACTATCCCGTGGCGCAGTATCAAGGGGCTGACTTGATTTCATCGCAAGGACTCATCCCATGAGGCAAAAAATTCTGGCGGCAGCCTTTCTGCCCTGGCTGGTCTTAACGGGTTGCGGCAACGGCAGCAGTGTGACCGGATCGGGCATGTCCTCTAGCGCGGGCGATCGCACGGTTTCGCTTGTTTTGCAGATTGGCGAGCACCGCGACATCGAGCTGCCCGCCGTGCCGGACACGCTCTATTCGGTTTCCAGCCGCGCGCTGGCAACGGCAACGGGTTATAACGGCAGTCTGAGCTGCACACCCAGCCTTTCGATCGGCGAGATCGGCACCGCCGAAAACAGCGTCGCCTACGGCATCGTGCACGCCGCGCCGTCGGTGCGTCCGGTATTGCGCCTGATTGGCGTGTACGGGCAGGATACGGAAAAAGAGATTGTCTGTATCGAAACCAAAAACGCCAGTACCGGCGCGGTTAGCTATCTAAAGGTCGAAGTCACTGTGGTGGGCTCAGACGACGGCGACATCATTGACGGCAGCCCGATCGACCCCGATGACCCGGGCGACGGCGGTGACGGCGGCGGTGACGGCGGGAGCAATCCGCCCCCCATTCCGGAACCTAACGATCCCGGTGAAAAACCGACCTATGACCCCCAAGCTTGCGTGACCGCCGGGTTCTACCGGGTGGAGGATGACTGGCACACCACCGAGGGGAAATTCGGCCCCGACTCCATGGCCTATATCCGTTCGAGGATGGCGGGTAACGTCAATTCGCTTGTGGAGTTGTTTTATCCGGCCCTAAGCACGGTGCCGACTACGCCCAGCTATGTCAACCTGGGCCGCTACAACTTCACCGCTACCAGTGCGGGGGGCGTGACCGTGGAGTTCGATCTGCAGATGGCGACGGCGCTTTTTGGGTTAACGGACAAAAAGTATTTTTATATCCGTTCCAACGGCTACTGCATGCGGGGACAGATTCCCACTTCGCAGCTAACGCCGCCGAGCAAGTCCCTAGTCTGGGTCTCGTCAACCTCGCTATAAAGGAGAAATATATGGTTGTTTCAACGGTTTTGCCCGATCTCTTCAAAAGGAGGTCGCAGTTATCCCTTTAGAAGTCGGAAAAAGTGTCGATAGTAGATTCGAGCCTAAGTGTCTTCAGACAAGACGCTTTTCTGGCTGGACTCAAACGTTTGGTCCTTTCTTTGGAAAAAAGGCCAACACATTACAAAGGAGGAGTCATGTATAGGCAAAAAGTTGTCGCGTTAGCGGCGGCTGTTTCTTTCCTGCTGCCCGGAAGCCTTATGGCCGCACACGCGGTTAAGGTTGATTCCGGCAAATGGACGCTGATTGGTGCAACGGGGGTTTTTACAACCACCAGCACGACGGGTGGCACAAACGATGTGCCCGACATGAGCGGAACTCAGGCATTGATCGACATTGCCGAGTCCGATAACAACATTACCTGGGACGCAAACGCCAGTTTGACCGATTTCAACACGGTCGCTGTCTCTCCCGCAACCGCACAGGGTATTACCGAAGTAACCTATGTGAACGACGGTACAACCTTGGGTCTGCCCTTCCACTCTATCGTGGGTATCCGCGCTATGGCGGGCTACGGCACACTTGAAAAAGCCGCCGTTGCCTTCGCTCGCCCGGACTGGGGTAAAGACTACGGCTCTCCGATGAGAACCATGTATGTCCGCTCGCCCTATTCGACCGGACTTCCCGATGTGATGATCGTTTACCAGGCCAGCGGCATGGAAGGTCGCACATTCAAAATCACCTTCAAGAACGATCAGGCTGAGGACTGGGATTTCATCGGTGACTATGCGGACAACGACCCCGTTTATCAGGGCACCTTTGACCACACCCGCACCTATGACAACCCCGCACGCCTTTCGGATGGCCTCACCCGCCTGACCGAGACTGCTACCGGCGGTTCCAGCAACAGCACCTACTATCCCATGATTACCGAAGCGTTCGATATGAACATTTCGGACAACATTGCGGATATGAGCGAGCTGAACATCACCAACTTCCAAGCGGTTGACGGTAACCTCACGGTTTACAAATACAACGCGCAGGGCGGTTTGTGGCAGATTGGCGAGGTACGCAACGCAACCGGTCCGACCGGTGTAGTGGGCGGTGTCACCAACCTTGGCGCAACTGCGTCCTCGGCTGTCAACAGAACCACCCTTGAGAACCTCTTGGCAACCACCAGCACCCTGACCAACTTTGAAGCGGGTTACGGCTACTGGACCAAGTTCGACCGCGATACCGGTTCGGCCTATACGCCGGCTGCCGACGCGCAAGCAGGCTTCCTGCTCAACGCCGGCATGAACAGCGCTGCTTCCTATGCAGACGTGCTTGAGCCCGGCTGGAACCTTTTGGCCTTTAACGACAGCACGTTGCGCTATGCCACCAGCGGTTTCGTAATCGACGATGCCATTGCAGGCGATATCAACGTCTCCGGTCCTTACTATGAGCGCACCGAAGCTACGGTAATCCCTGCCACTCCGACTGCGGCTGATTGTTTGGCCTTTAACACGGCTGTTGTGGCCAGCAACGCCAACGTCAACAACCACAACTCCATCGACGTTCGCTGCTACTGGGCAGTTGATGCGGCGGGTGGCGAGTTTGCGGTTCTGGTTTCCGATAAGCAGTTCTTCGTGGGTCTTGCGACTCCCGCAGATGCGGCGCTTATCACCAACCTTTCCGGCTCCAAGACCTTTAGCACCAGCGATCTTCGCGACCTGGATGTAAGCGGTACGCCCGAATACCTGCTCAGCACCTACGGCGATTATGCCGCAGCCGTTGAGTACAACACCGATCTGGCCGAGCTGGGCACCATTGCCGGCGTAGATGTGGGCGCAATTGAGATTTCTCTGCCCGCCTTTGCCCACGACACGCCCTACAGCGTCACCTTTGACGGCACCGATGCCGATGCCAACGCCTCGACAGTATCGCACAGTGCACTGTTTAACACCTTCGTAAGCACCAACGGTTACGGGACTGCGCCTCGCGGCCGCATCTTGTCCTTGGATGTTGACGGTGATACCGGACACGAAAGTTTGCTGGTTGCCTCTAACAACCGCTTCTATCTGCGCGACGCCACCTATGTGCGCAAGTTTAACGTTGAGGATGTCAACGGCTCTCAGCTGGCATTGGGCTACGATAGCACCTTTGTTCAGACCGCGGTTAACGGCTTGAACTGGTCCGAGACCAACAGCACGGTCGAAGACCGCGATTGTTCGGTACTGAGTACCGCTATCGCAACAGCATCGACCAACAATGTTCTGGCCTACTGCTTGCAGGATGCCAACACCTCCATGATGTTTGTTTCGGCTTCGAAGCTGAACTACGACGTTCGTGAGATGAACACCTCGGTGAGCTTCCTGACCGATAGTCACCTGACCGGCAGTGAAGCCAACGCAACCGTGTATGGTGCTGCCCGCTCTGTTTATCAAGCTTCTGTCCTTGCAACTGCAGGTCAGACAGGCGGCTTCAACAGCCCGAGCGCAACCGTAGGAAACCTGACCTATACCGCGGTATGGGCCGAAGACTTCCCCAACAACGGGCCGCTTTACTATGTAACCGGCAACGGCTACAAGCCCGAGATGATCATTACCGCCGTAACCAACGATAACAGCAATGTTATTAGCTGGAAGGCACTGGACGTAACCCGCGATCCGGCCGAATGGTTCGACAACGCGAACGATTTCGAACTCTTCTGGACCGAAAAAGAGCGCGGCTACTGGGTTTATCTGGAAACAGGCTACACCAACCCCGTCTCTGTAAGCGGTACGGCTCCCAGCGGCTATGTGGTGAACAAGCACTTCAACAACGAACTTGACGCAAGCGGCGTAGGTTCCGTGTTCAACTGGTTTGACGGCTCGCTGGATGCGACGGTTGACGGTTTGGTACGCTCCGGCTATACCAGCGGCGAAAGCTATACCGTTAACGCGAATGTTGCGGGTGCCAGCATCCCGATGATGACTGACGGTGCTATCTTTAGCGGTACGCAGTCCACGTTTACAACCTATCTGTCTGACTTTGAAGTCAGCGCCTTCCGCCCGACCGGTTTGCTTGAAGCCAACGTGACCGCGTCCGATGGCTTGGGTGGTCGTGGAACCGACGGTGCTATCATTACTTACGCGAAGCCCACAACCCCTGCGGTTACCTTTAGCGGCAATAGTGATGTATCGATCGTCAGCGATACCTATGCGGATCGTGTGTTGATCTTTGACGGCAACATCACCGACCTGAACCCCAGCCCCATTGCCAGCGTCATGCTGACCGATGGTTCTGCGGCCGAAAGTCTGACCAGCATCAGCGGCATCACCTATCCGGCTGCCACTACCGCGCCCGTGGGCGATAACGATGTGCCCGTTTATGCTGACGCGCTGGGGACCATTCTGAAAGATCTGCGCTTCATCGCTTCGACGGGCGCAGCCGATACGGGTGCAACCTATGCAAGCGGCAGAAGCGTCTATTCGGACATGAAGCAGCTCATCTATGCGCCGCTTTATTCCGATACCGCCCGCCTCACTATCGTAAACGGTAACGAAGGCATGGCAACAACAACGCCTTGGCTCTATGACGGTAGCAACGGCAATGACGGGCAGTTGGCAACACGCAACTACGGTGTGCAGCTGCATGTAGCAAGTGGTGCAACCAATAAGATCTCTGTGTTCTTCGAGCCCGTCGATGAAACACTGGGTTCCACGGTTCCCAACCACTTCAACTTTGACGTCTGCCCGCAGCCCACTTCGGCGGGTGCGTGCAGCAATCCTGCGACAGTGACGACCGGTGTGATCGGTTATGAAAACGGCTACGAGGGCAAGCCCTTCTATGTCTATGTGGAGAACACCACCGGCACGGGTAAGCTTTGGTACGGCGTGTTCCCCGACAAGGACAACTATGCAGGTACCAAGCTTGTTTTGAGAACCGACGATGCCATTACGCAAACCGCGCCCGTGGATGCCGCCGGCGCGGTTGTAAGCCCGGTTCCGGTAGTCACTCCGTAAGGACTCGGCTATGAAACAGGGGTTTGTTGCAACACTCGCTCTCTTGACCGGGATAGCGCTGTGGGGGAGGGAACTCCCCCCCATGCCCGACCCGTCAGAGGCTGAGGCAAAGCGGCAGATTCTTGAGCGTTGCCGCGTTCCGGCGCAAATCGTCGTGTTGCCGCCCATGGTCGAACCGGATTATCGCTCTTGTGTGAACGAGTACTATAAACCGATCGATCGGGTAGCAAAAGAGCGGATTTCGGCCCTGCTGGGTCAAGAAGTTGAGATAGTCCGTCTTGAGATTGCAAAAGGTTTCATACGGACCTATGAGGTAGAGATTTCCCTGTCCGGCCAAAAGCAAGGTCCGGTATGGAGTAAGCAGAGTCCAGCCGACCCCAAGAAATTGCAACTGGTTTGCAATGAATTTCTGGATCGCTGCTTTGAGGTGGATAGGGTCTATCAAAAACCTGAACAAAAGGATAAAAAATGAAAAGGCTAAGCGTAGTCGCGTTTTTAGCTGCCCTGGGTCTGCTGGTTGCAGGTTGCGGCGGCGGCGGCGGCAGTTCGTCGGCAGCAGCGAGCGGGAGCAAAAACTGCCCCGCCGGTGAGGTGTGCGTCAATGCTGCCGGCTTCACCACCGATACAATTTTTACCGATGGCGAGCAGACTGCTTCGAGCATCTCTAAATTTGTATCGAGCGCAACAGGCGAGGTTCCTCCTACCGCCCCCTCTTACAAGCGCGTATCCGGCGTAGCGGTTGCTCCGTCGGCTCCTGCGGCTAACTAACGCTTCAAATTGCGATCGGGCCACCGGCCCGATCGCCCCCTTAAGCCCCCTGTTGATACACTCCCTATAACTTTAAACACTCAATCATCTGGGAATTTCTATGCACCTTGCGCGCGTGGCGCTATGGACGGTTTTGTTATTTTCCGCCCCCCTTTGGGCAGCGCAATTTCGCGAATACTACCGCGGCGAGCCCGTCACGCCCAGACAGGAAGCGCCTGCCCCGACGCCGCAGCCCAGAGTTGTCCCCCAGCCTGCTCCTCAGCCCGCTATCCGCCGCGCCCAGCCGCCCGTAGCCGCCCCGCAGCCCGTGCGCCGCACAGCTTCGCGCCATGCTCCGGCGGGTTATTTTGGCTGGGGTGGCAACTGGCTGGTTCGGGTGTCGGGCGGTGTGGTGCCGCAAAGCCGCAGCGTGCAGGTGGACACCCGCAACACGGGCGTCCCGGTCAGATACACCCCCGATAACACACTGATGGGCACGGCAGACGGCAGCACGCTCACCCACAAGGCCGAGGATCTGCTCTTTCGCTTTCAGGCGGGGGTGGGTTATCAATTGCCCAATGACGGCAACTTCTGGATGCTCGATCTCTACAGCGCCGGCGATCTGCAAGAGACGCTGCTTAGTTACGCATGGACCTTTCCCCAGCACGTTTTTGGGGGCAGCATCCCCTATGTGAAGGCCATCGGCGGCATCGGCCATGTGGATGCCGAAGGCCTTGCGCCCACCAGCTTTTCGCTGGGTATCGGCGCAGGGGCCTACAACTGGCTCGACACGGCAAAAACCTGGCGATTGGAATACGGGCTCGATCTTGCCCGCCGCGAGTGGCTGGCGATCGAGCACACCTACGGCAGCGAAGAGTGGATCGACATCGACTGGCACCTGTATCTGGGTGCCGCCTGGCGTTTCTAGCTCTTAAAAATCCCCAGCAAAGCCGCGCCCAGCTCCGCAAAACTTCGCGTTTCCGGTTCCGCTTGCGACATAAACTTCTCAATCAATGGCTTTTTCTTCAGCGCGTTATCCAGCTCTTTGTCGCTTCCGGCGGTATAGGCTCCAATACGCACCAGCACTTCGTTATCCTTCAAAAGCGAAAGCATCCGGCGTAAAATCCGCACCGCCTCGCGGTGTTCGGGCGTAATGAGCCCCTGCATCAACCGCGAAGCGCTCGAAAGCAGGTCGATCGGCGGGTAAAGCCCCAAATCGCTCAAATGGCGGCTCAGCACAATATGTCCGTCCAGAATCGATCGTGCCTGATCGGCAATGGGGTCACCCATATCATCCCCTTCGACCAGTACGGTAAAAAAGGCGGTAATGCTGCCCTTGTGGTTTTCGTTGCCCGCGCGCTCCATCAACTGCGGCAGCAGACTAAAAACCGAAGGCGGGTAACCCTTGGTGGTGGGCGGCTCGCCCAGCGCCAGACCAATCTCGCGCTGGGCCATGGCAAAGCGGGTGACGCTGTCCATAATAAACAGCACATCCTGCCCCATGTCTTTAAAATACTCGGCCACCGCCATGGCGGCAAAGGCGCCGTATTTACGCATCAGCGGGCTGTCGTCGGAGGTGGCGGCGATAATCACCGTGCTTTCGAGGTTGCCGCCGAGGGAGTGCTGAATAAACTCGGGAATCTCCCGGCCCCGTTCGCCAATCAGCGCAACCACCTTCACCGGCACCTGACTGCCGCGCACAATCAGTCCCATCAGCGTCGATTTGCCCACGCCGCTTCCGGCGAAAATCCCCACCTTCTGGCCTTTGCCCGTGGTCAGAAGCGTATCGACGCTGCGCACCCGCGTTTCAAAAATCTCGTTGATCGGCGCGCGCTTCATGGGGGCGATGGGGCTTTTCATCATGGGATACCACGCTTCAGTATGAATGGGCCCCTTGCCGTCGATCGGCTCGCCAAAGGGGTTCACCACCCGCCCAAGCAGTCCCCGGCCGACGGGGATGCCCATGCCCTGATCTTCGCGGTAGATCGCATCGCCGGTTTTCAGTCCTTCGACAAACCCGAAGGGGGTGACCACAAAGCGATCGCCCTCGACGGTCGTCACCATGCCCAGCGTCTGTCCGTGGTGGGTGTTTCCGCTAATGCGCACCACATCGCCGATGCCCACCTTGAGACCCGTGCCTACAATGTGCGTCGGACTGATCTTTTGAACATGGCCGAAGGGGGCGCTTAGGGAGGCGGATTTAAGACGCTGGCGAAGGGTGCTGAGGGGCACTTAAAACCGCTCCCCCATGGGCGAATTAACGATGCTCATAAACTCTTCGCGGGTTTTGTGATCGCTCAAAAACAGGCCGCGCAGAGCGGAGGTGGTGGTGTGGCTGTGCCGTTTTTCGACGCCGCGCATCTCCATGCACATATGCCGTGCGCTCACCAGCACCGCAACGCCTTGGGGCTGCACCGTTTCCATGAGTGCGTCGGCGATCTGCTCGGTCAGGCGCTCTTGAATCTGCAGGCGGCGGGCGAAGATATCGACCATGCGGCCAATCTTGCTTAAACCCACCACTTTGCCGTTGGGAATATAGGCCACGTCGCAGCGGCCAAAGAAGGGCAGAATATGGTGTTCGCACAGGGAGTAAAATTCGATATTGCGCACCACGACCATCTCGCTGGCTTTGCTCTCAAACAGCGCGTCGTTCAGGACAGCCTTGGGGTCTTTTTGGTAGCCGCCGCACATGTGCATAAAGGCTTTATAAACCCGTTCGGGCGTTTTAACAAGCCCCTCGCGGCCGGGCTCTTCGCCGACGGTTTGCAGAATAGTTTTTACGGCATTTTCAAAGTGGGTCTGATTCAAAACGGTTCCTTGTTTCATACTGCTTCAAAGAGGTTCATTGTAGTTGAGCCCACCTAAAATCAAAGGGAAGTTGGGTTAACATCATCGGTTAATATTCAACCGTAAACATTTGAAAACAATCGGTTTATCAAACGAAGGGGATTCATGCAGGTTTCATCCAAACGTCTCAATAGCGCCAATGCGGCCATTTCCGCCACCGTGGACGCCGCGTCCATTGCCAAAGCCGAAGATCGCATTGCGCAGTCGCTCGCCCGCGAAGCCAAAATGGACGGTTTTCGCAAAGGCAAAGTACCCACCGCTCTGATTAAGCAGCGCTTTAAAGACCGCATGGCGGCGGATGTCCGCAGCGAGCTGGCACAACAGGCGCTGGAAGCGGGCCTTAAGGAGCTGGGCAATCCCGAACTGCTTGGGATGCCCTCCATCACCCGTTTTGACGAAAAAGCCAACAGCTTCGAACTGGAGTTAAAGCTCTCCACCCGCCCCAATGTCGATCTGGGCGATTACATGGCGATCGTGCCCGAGCACAAGCCTGTCGCCATCCCCGCCAAAGAGGTTGAAGAGGCGATGCAAAAAGCCGCCGATTCCACCGCCATTGCCGAAGAGGTAAAAACCAAACGCGCTCTTAAAAACAAAGACGTTGCCGTTTTTGATTTTGCCGGTTTCTTGGATGACAAGCCCCTCGAACGCGGCAGCGGTAACGATCACGAACTCGAAATCGGTTCCAACAGCTTTATCCCCGGTTTTGAAGAGCAGATGGTCGGCATGAAGCCCGGCGAAAACCGCACGCTGAACCTGACCTTCCCCGAAGATTATCATGCGGGCGAAATCGCCGGCAAAGCGGTCCGCTTCGAAGTAACCCTCAAAAGCATCAAGGTCAAAAATCCCGTGGTGCTTGACGACGCCACCGCAGCCAAGCTGCTGCCCGGCGTTGAGGGGGCCAATCTGGAAAAACTGCGCGAAGTGGTCGAACAGTCCATGGCCGGCGAGAAGAAAAGCGAACTCTATCAAAACGAACTCAAGCCCAAGCTGCTTGAAAGTCTGACCAAGAAGTACAAGTTCGATCTGCCCGAAACCATCGTCGATCAAGAGATCGATCATCTCGCCACCCAGAAGGCCCGGGAGATGGACGAGGAGGCGCTGCAAAAACTCAGCGGCAATGAGGACGAGATTAAAAAACTGCGCGAAAGCGTCCGCGCCGAAGCCGAAGACCGCGTCAAAACCACGCTGATCATCGACGCGCTGGCAAAAGCCGAAGCGGTGAGCGTTAGCGATCAGGAAGTGATGCAGGTTATCTACTATGAAGGTATGCGCAGCGGCATGAACCCCAAAGAGCTGCTTGAATACTACAAGCAGAACAACCTGCTGCCCGTGGTTAAGATGTCTTTGACCGAAGACCGCGTCCTTAATACGCTCCTGAGCAAGAAAAACGACGCAGAGACCGCGGAAAAACCCGCCAAGAAACCTGCCGCCAAAAAGGCCGCCGCAGAACAAGAGGGCGAAGAGAAGCCCGCTAAAAAACCCGCCGCTAAAAAAGCGGCTAAAAGCGCCGAGTAAGGAGCCCGTTTGAGCTATATTCCCTATGTGATCGAACGCACCGGCCGCGGCGAGCGCAGCTACGATATCTATTCGCGCCTCTTAAAAGACCGCATCATCATGCTTTCAGGCGAGATCAATGACGCCGTGGCATCGAGCATCGTCGCGCAGCTTCTGTTTTTGGAAGCAGAAGACCCGGAAAAAGATATCTATCTCTATATCAACTCCCCCGGCGGCGTGATCACCAGCGGGATGGCCATTTACGACACGATGCAGTACATCAAACCCGATGTGGCAACCATCTGCATCGGTCAGGCCGCTTCCATGGGCGCTTTTTTGCTTTCCTGCGGCGCTAAGGGCAAACGCCACGCCTTGCCCAATGCCCGCATTATGCTGCACCAGCCCCTCGGCGGCGCGCAGGGTCAGGCGACGGATATCGAGATTCAGGCCAAAGAGATTATCCGCATCAAGCAGATTATCAACAACATCCTGGCCGCCAACACCGGAAAACCGCTCAAGACAATCCAGACCGATACCGATCGGGACTTCTATATGAGCGCGGAAGAATCGCTTAAATATGGCATAATTGACGCCGTTGTCGAAAAAAGTCAGAAGTAGACAGGGTTAAGGAGAGGGTAGTGCTTTCACGTAAAGGTGTCAATACGGCTGCTTCGGCACCGTCCGCTGCTTCGCCGTCCGCATCGCTTTCGAGCGTCGCTTCGGCCGAGAGCGGCGGCGAGGTCGAAAAGTTTGCCCGCGAAGTGCTGCAGCAGCTTAGCCAGGAAAACCTACCCCCGTTCCCCAGCTATTACCAGCTCTATTTCGAAAAGATGCTTGATGAGAAGCCCTATGAGTTTCGCAAGAGCATCACGGAGATGATCGAAACCGAGTCCAACACTGAAGACGAAAAGCGTATGCGCATGGAGCAGCAGCTTCAGGACGGTTTTGCGCTCTTTAAGGAGATTTTGCAAAACGTCGCCACGCTCTTTAAAAACGTCAGCACCATGACCAATGTCTCCAAGCGGCGTATGGTCGAAGCCAAGGGGATCAACAACCCGTCGGCGGTTCAAAACCTGACCTTGGCGCTCAACAACGATCTTGAAAAGCTCACCAAAGTGCTCAATATGCAGGCGGTGACGATCAAAAATCTTTATACCAAGTCCGCCAAGATTATCCAAGAGGTCAAGGGCGAGACCATTTACGATGCCCAGTACGGCATTTTCAACAAACGCTATCTGGCCGAGCAGTTGGCCACCGAGATTGCGCAAATGAGCAAGTTCAACCACCAAAGCTCTCTGATTATCGCCAAACTCAGTAGCAAAATCCGCGACAAAATCTCCAACGAAAAACAGTTGGGGCTTATTAACCGCACTATTTCTAAACTCTTTATGAAAACCTCCCGGCGCAGCGACGTCGTTGCCCACTATGGCGACGGCAGTTTCGCCATGCTGCTGAAGCACACCGACGAACAGAATGCGACTCGCGCAGCCCTGCGCGTTGCGGACATGACCAGCGGTTCGCACTTTTTTATCGCCGATCAGGAGATCAAGCTTGAGATCGCCATCGGCATCTCCGTGCTTTCCACCCGTCAGGATGCGGAGACGGTGATGGTCCGGGCGCTCGATGCCATGAACAAAGCCGACACCCAAGGCAAAACCTACGAGATCGCCCCCAGCGGCGAGAGCGATGAAGCGGCCGATTCTAATCTGGCCTGATAAGCGTCTGCGGCAAAAAAGCCGCACGGTTGAACGCTTTGATGCCGCCTTGCACACGCTGCTTGACGATATGAACGAAACCATGACCGCAGCCTCGGGTGTGGGATTGGCGGCGATTCAGATCGGTGTGGCGTTGCGGGCCTTGGTCATCAATATTCCCGATGACGAAGGCAATCAAAGCCCCGAAAATCTGCTGGAGATTATCAACCCCGAACTGATCGTCAAAGAGGGGGAGATTTTGTGGCAGGAGGGGTGCTTGAGCATCCCCGAGTACTACGATGAAGTGAAGCGTTTTGAGCATGTCCGCTTGCGCTACCACGATCGTAACGGAGCGGTTCAGGAGCTTGAGGCCGACGGGCTTTTGGCGGTGGCCATCCAGCATGAGATGGATCATCTCGACGGCCATGTTTTTGTCGAGCGGCTCCCCTTGCTCAAACGGAAAAAGTTTGAAAAGGAGTGGAAGAGATCAAAGCGCGAAGCCTCGTAAAACAGATCCGTTCGGCCACACTGGAGGGTGCGATCGCCCATGACGTGCTGCTCGAAGCCAGTTTTACGCGGGGCTTGCCCGGCTTTTCCATTGTCGGCTTGGGCGACGAGGCCATCAAGGAGGCCAAAGAGCGGGTCAAGTCCGCCCTGATGCTCAGCGGTTTTCAATTTCCTCCCCTTAAAATCACCGTCAATCTTTCCCCCGGCGATCTGAAAAAAAGCGGCAGCCAGATGGATCTGCCCATCGCGCTGCTGATCGCGCTGCAAAACGATCCCGTAAATCTGGACGGGGTTTATTGTTTTGGGGAGCTCGGACTGGACGGATCGCTGCGATCGACACCGGCCATCTTTGCGCTTGCGCTTTCGCTGGCGCGGCAGGGCAAGCTCACCGACGTGCTATGTGACCCGCAAAGCGCCGTGAAACTTGCCCGGATTCCCGGCGTGCGCGTCTATGCCGCCGCGACGCTGGCCGAAGCGATGGCGTTTTTTAAAACGCCGCAGCGTACCGCGCTGGCGGCCGAACCCTTGAGCGCACAGAGTATTTTTGTCGATCAGCCCTACTATTACGAAACCGCAGAGGGGGCCGATTTTGCCGAAGTGCGTGGCCAGACATTGGCCAAGCGGGCCGCCTTAATTGCGGCGGCAGGGTTTCACAATCTCGCCCTCAGCGGAGCGCCCGGTTGCGGCAAGAGCATGATTATCAAGCGGCTGGCGGGAATTTTGCCGCCCATGAGTCTTGGTGAGCTGCTTGAGCGCGCTTCGTTAGAGTCGCTGGAGGGCCGCATGCCAAGCTTCAAGGCCGAACGTCCGCTGCGCTCCCCTCACCATTCGTCCACCAAGGCCAGCATCTTCGGCGGCGGCTGTAATTTACAACAAAAGTTGCAAATTTCCAAAAGTTGCTGCGAATTTCACAACAGTAGTTGCAAATAATGGCAACCACTGATATCCACGAACAAACCTTCTCAAGCCTTCCAAAAGAGGACGTCGTTCTCGTCGGATACGGAGATATCTACCACAGAGAACGCGAGTTCAGCATTGTCTTGTTTTTTGCACCCGTTGGCAAAACTGAACCGATCTATTCGAGCTTTGGCAATATAAAAACCCAGATCGCTTTTCCATTGGGCGGCATCTATTCCGGCGGTAGGTACACAGGGAGGAAATCGGAAAGCCAAGAGGTTGAAATTTCTTTTGAAATTCCAGAGACTGGCTTGGAGCATACCAAGGGTAGCGAAGATAAGGATATCTGGGATTCAGAACTTATTAAATCGTTATCTGCCGATTGTGATAACAGCCTGTTTAAGCCGCGTTCTGGGTTTAAAGCCCAACTATTTTCTATAGCACGCGATCGCAACTCCGGGAAGACTATCTACATTCCCCACTATGAAATCCTCCGCTATTTCTATTGCCAGTCGCTCTCGATGACCCGTGCCCTTTTTCATGGCGAAATTGAGCAGCTTTATGAAACCTTTGACGAACCAGATGGGGATGGGGCAGCCAAGATCCATCTTCAGCCCTCCGCGAAAAGTACGGATGCGGTAGATATCTACCGGTTTGCCTTTGATGGGTTTGCCCGCAATCAATGGGATGAAGTCAGGCGATCGTTGTCAGCGAACGCGGAAAAACGGCGAATAGAGCTCACCCAAAGAGGCTATAGCTACTCAGAAGGCCGAACATTCATTCAGGCGGGAATACCGGTATCCGGTTTGGTTTCGATGCGTGTTAGGACCATCAACCTGAATGAGAATTCAATGCTCTTGTTGCAGATCCTTCAGGAGGACACTAGATATCCTTTTGAAACCTTGGAGGTGTGGCGCACCTCCTATAAGGGCGGAGTCGTTCCCCCGGAAGCTGTTCTCAGACCAAAAGACCCCAAACAAGAACATCTGACGCACATAATAACCGCCGATACGCCCAGCTCCGAGTATGCGCCGGTTGGCGTGATGGTTGACGGTGAGAAGACGGACAAGTCTAGGTTGGATCTTTTAGATAAAGAGGTCGTCTATAACACGCTCAAGCAGGATCGTCTATCGGATTTTGCGACGATTGCTCAGGAGACGGAGGAACAAGTCAATATCAGTCCGGCGGATGCGTCGTCGTCTGGAGAGCAGGGAACCGCAAAAGCCGATATCCAGCGCCCTGGTACCGTCAGAACTAGGATCGTCTATGGCGATAATGGCGAATTGCCGCCCCCGCCCCCTCCGCTATCGCTAAACAATTTCCGGTCGATGCTCTACGAGTGCAGCAATACCGGGGGGCTTAGTTACAGAGTGCTTGAGCTGGGCGAAGTGGCCAACTGTTCGCCGGACGGCAAGTTCCGCTCAAAGTCTTACCTTGGCAACACGAACCACCGGAGGCGATATCTGTTGGTTGAGGTGTCCTTAGGCGGCAGGGTTTGCTACGCACTTGAGATCGAGCGGGATGCGACCAAGCTGTCAAGCCTAACCACCCTGCTTTTTGTACCAAGATCGGATGTGCGGGCTTCAGCGAGGACAATCATGAAAGGTTTTGTTGAAAACCCACATGGGTCGTGGCCAACGAAGATTGTGAGTGAAAACACCAGACGGAGGGCAAGGATCAACCATGCTAGCCCGCCGTTAAACTCAAGCACAATTAGGGGCTGGGCACGGAGATTTCTAGGGGACGCAAAGGTAATTCTTTCCTAGCCGTCTATATGTCCATGTTTTCTGCCCAGAAGATATTGCTATGCCCGTCTTTGTTCGCCTCGGAGGCGCTAATCCTGTTTTCTCTCAGAAATGAGTCAACGCTTTGGCGAGAAGCAAGGATATTAACTGCTGCGGAGTAGGCGTAGTAAAGGTCTTCTGCTGGGGCCAGCGTTTCGTAAAGGTGGGGGTTACCCGAATATACGGGTAGCTTCGCATGTTTGGCTTCATGATCGAGAACGCCTGCGCTTCGACCCCACAGATAGATGATTTTAACAATTTGGCGCAACCCTTTGAAGTAGTCAACCGAGAAAATCTTGCGCCCATCGAAATAAGCACTTCCCCGTTCAAGAATTTCCATCAAGCACCTGATCGCCTCGATACCCCATGAGTCGGGCAGTACCGCAACGGCTGCTGCTTTTCTCAGATCGAACCCGCATTTGTAGCAATGACCAAAATCTCTTTCTTCGTGGATTTTGGAGAGCGTCAGCGGCGCCGAGCATTCCGGGCACCGGTCGAGCAAAAAGGTTTTATGGTCCGGGCAGGCCGTATAAAAAGAGAGCCGCCACCGTTTCCTGTAGTAGGGTTCGGGACCGGAGGCCAAACACTCCGGGCAAAATCTCAACCCACCCAAGCGCTTGATATGGCAGTAGTTTCCAAGTGAACGGATCAGAGGGGTATGGCCTTTCCCTGCCATGCTCGCATTCAGTTTTCCTTGATAGCTGCGGAGCGTAGAGCCATAGAGAATAGCCTCGTCAAGGCCGGATTTGAACGAAAGCCGTTCGAGGAGGGTATCAGGTGCCCAAAGGTCGAGATCGCGCTGCCAAATAATGTTTTTATTGTATTCCGGGAAGTGCATATTGGTGAATGAGGTTGTTCGCGTCTGGTGCTTTCTGGCAACACGCACCAGCCAAGAGCTTAGGAGTTCGTCGGGAAGGAGGGTCGGATGGGCGCGGAAGCGAGCGTCTTTGAGGTCCATAAACCTTGAAACATGACTGACTATCACAATCCGGCAATTTCGGCGTGGCTTTTACGCATTGAGGGCTTCACGAAGCCGCAGAGCTGGATCTCGTCTTTTGTGATTCGCTCTACACCGTTTTTAATGGCCAGTTCCGCCGCTTTGGTGACCAGCTCGACTATTTCACCGATGTAGCCTTCTGCCTGATCGGCGATCGCAAGGGCAAGCTCTTTGGTTGTGCCTAAATTTGACGGTTTTTTCAGCGGCAGGGTCTTTTCGATGCTGGCCAATAAAGAGAGAAAAGAGCGGTCCAGCTTCCATCTGGGAAGGAATACCGGTTTAAAGCGGTTGCTGATCTGGCTGTCGGTGTTGGTGGCGTGTAGCGCATCAGGGATGCCGGCAAGCACGATCGGGATCATCAGCTCGTTGCTCAGGTTCTTCAGGGCGTTCATAAAGACCTTTTGTTTCGGTACCGTTCCGCTGAGGATATTGTGGATTTCGTCCACGATCAGCATTCGGACGGAGCAGAGCGCAAAGTAGTGGTGGACCAGCTGCTCTTTTTTGGAGGTTTTGTCGGTGTTGCGGTAAGGAACGGCAAGCCTGTGGAGAATCTGGCTGTAAAAAGCGCTAAGGTCCGGCGACGGCGGAGCCTGCACGGACATCACCGGAATAATAGTTGCCTCTTCGCCTTCATAGGATGGGTTGAGCGATACGAACCGCGAGAGGATTGAAGTTTTGCCGTTGTTGGTTTCACCTACTAGCAAGGTGCCGGGCATTCGCGGTTTGCGCGGGTAGTCAAGAAGCTCCTTGAAGCTGTCGAGGATATCGACCGCGGTCGGGTAGCCAAACCATTTTTCGGTGCGCAGCGTATGCAGCCGGTCTTTGTCCGACATCGACAGAGCCAGCCGGGTTTCCGGCAAGAGATTGGACAGGTGTTCGGAGTCGCTCACTGCTTGCCTTTCTTGGCTTCAATTTCTTCAAACGGCTTCACATCCGAGAAGAGATCGTCAAGGGATGCCGACTTGGCTGTGATTGCTTTTTCGGATGAGTGGGACTGCTGCGGGAAGTCCTGATTGCGTTTGCGCTCCCTTGCTTCAACCGAAGCAATTTCACGCCGGACTCCTTTGGTTTTTGCGGCGGCCTCTTCACGGATCGCTTTCATCTTTTCCATGGCGGCGAAAATGTTTTGCTCGTCATCATCGGGTAGGTTCTTTTCTTCAAGGTAGCGCCTAGCAGCGCGAACATCCCAGATGGAGGCCGGAGGGTTGGACATATTGCGATAGGGCACGGGGAAGTACTCGCGGATATCAGGATCGAAGAACCAGATAACGCTGATATCCCTCGGATCTCTTTTGAAGATGAACTTTCTGGGCCGACCCTTGTCATCCTTGGCCTTAATCCATCTTCTCAGGCTGTCGGCGTAGTAGCGGATATTGTCAAGGCTGACGCCGATGTGCTGGATGGTTCGTTCAGCTGTCGGGAGTAGGGATATTCTAAATCGATCTTCATCGGCAATCTTTTCGGGCAGCCCGCGACCGGGCCGCTCGTCATCGCCGAAAATACCCGCCTCGTATTTCTTTTCCGGCGTGGTCCTTATGCCCGAATGGACGGTTTTATGGTAAATGTTGACAAAGAATTCGGACAGCCACCGTTCGAGTTCGTGCAGAGTCATTACCGCATATTTATCGGGCTTGTAGTCGCCGCGCATTTGTATGTTTGAAAAGGTGGTACCGGGCAGTGTGTGGACCTCCCGCATCGAGGTGCCAATCAGCCGTTCGATATGCCCGCCAAACTGCGGTCTGGCTACCGGTCTCCAAGCTATGCCGATACCGTACTGTTCGCAAACCCGCTGGAGCTCAAGCCCCCTAAATTCTGCGGCATTGTCCATGTGGATGGCGCGCGGCAACCCCCAAAGGTTCCATTCGCCTTCAACGCCCAGATCCCTTAGAAACTTCTCTTTTGGCAGCACCGCCTGCGACAGGCATTGTGCAACGGAAAAGTACCCCGGCTCATCGAGCGAAACGAAAAAACCGGCGACCATCCGGCTGTACACGTCGATAGCCAGCGTCAGGTAGGGTCTGCCGATGGGCTGGCGATATTTCTCGTCCACCAGCATGATGTCCATCTTGGTGTGGTCGATCTGGACAACATCGAGTGGCCAATTGCCTTCGGGGAACATACCATCGGCATTCCGGTAACGCCGATCGGCTGCGCGAACTCCCTCCCTTGCTTTCATGGCTTTTTTAGCGGATAGGGCAGCTATGCGGTTTCGGAGGGTGTTTTGGTGGGGCGGCTCGATACCGGCATTCCGGCACCAGGTCACCAACTCTTTGTGAACGCGGCTGACGGTCATTTTCTGGCGCGAGAGGTAAAGCTCTTCGATGGCTTTTTGAATCAAAAGCTCCTGCTCCTCCCGGACGCGAACCCCGCCCTTGCCGCCCTTATCGGAGTGGTGAGGCAGCAGGGATTCAAGTAGCCCCGACGCAAGATAGCGTTGGCGCCAGCGGTAAAGCGTTGTCCGGTGGAGGTTGTGTTCCGAGGCGATGATATCAATCTCTTCAAGCGTTGGATTGCCTTCAATAAGGGGGCGGATAATCCTGAGTCTGCGATTGGCTTCGTCCCAGTCTTTGCCGGAGACCTGACCGGGTATCTCTGGCGCATTAATCGGTTTGGCGGCATCTGTGGGTTGGGAGAGTTTTTCGATCGGGAGAATGTGGGTTGTGCCGTCACCGGCTTTTGCAAGAACGGTTTTTAGGTCAGGTTGGCCGGTTATCTCAAATGGCTCATTTTCATAAAGGACCGTAGAACCAACCGATAGGTTAATCTTCCCCACCTCGCCACCTTATGAGCGTAGAGTTTGTAATGGGCTCATCCATGTCGATCGCGGCTTTGCCATGGGCGACCGCATTCCAGATGTATGGTAGCCACTCGGCCCTTTCATAGGGGTTTTTGGAGAAAAGGTCTTGGATTTCGCCTAGTGTGGCCTGCTTGAGGCGCCGTATTGCCACAAGGGCGTCCGTGACTTTGATTCGATCGGAAAGAAATGCGTGGCTGTATATATGACGGGCATTTTCGAGACGAACGGTTCTTATCGAGAGCTCGGTGAAGATTTGGAAATCCATGTCGTTGGCGCGAAGGTAATCTTCGATAGCGGCGAACTTGGCTTCGAAGAAGGTTTTATCCCGCTTGATCTCATCTGAGAATTTGACCTCGATCGCACATGGAGGTAGGGCAAGCCCCGGTTGGTAGTTGATTAGGCAGTCCGGGGTGTAGTTGGTGTTTTTTCCGTTGCGGTCGTATTGGATCGTGAAGGGCTGTTCTTCGTAGGTGGCAATATCGGAGTCAAACTCGTTGAGCAGGAAGAGGTCGCGCTCCAGCAGGGATTCGTAGGAAACACTCCTGCCGTTTTTCAGGCTGGGGAAGGTTCCGGTGACGGAGCGGTAGTTTTTAGGGATTTTTCGTGCCATGCCATCTTTCCATAGGGTAAAACTATAACTTTATTTAACGGTATATTTGTTAAGGTTTTTCACTGCAGAAGGAGATATTTTGGCTAGGTCAGACTTATACTTCCCGGTGATCAGGAAAATCACAGTTAGAAACTATGGTCTCTACCCCGGCAAAGAAGGGGATGGGTTCACCTATAAGCCCAAACAGGGTCCGAATATCATTCTCGGTGTTAATGGACTAGGAAAGACCACTCTTTTAAATATGCTGCTTAGAGTGGTCACAGGACTGAAAGAAGTCAAAAGCCAGAACTCATATTTGGGAATGGGAGCAAGAGAGGTTGCACCGGTTGATCGTAGCTTCTTTGCCGGAAGGGTCCTCGATGGGGGCGTTAGTGCATATGTGGAAGCTGAGGTCGAATTTGGGCAATCTCTTCTCTACACAAAAAGAAAGCTTAGCAATCTCGAGCTCCAAGCAATGGCACTGGATGGGAAGCCAATTCTTGCGGAAGGCAAAAAAACGCTCGAAGAGCAGTTTGTTGACACTGTGATGAAACTCTCGGGTGTAGAAAATTATTACGATTATCTTTTTTTGACACAATACCTCTTTTTCTACCTTGAAGATCGACGAGAACTGGTGTGGAACAAGCATGCACAGACTGAAGTCTTAAGAATTTTATTCTATGACCGAGAAGACCAAAACAATTATTTAACGCTCTACAATGACATAGTTCGGAAGGACTCAGCAATAAGGAATACACATGCAACTCTTTCAAGATTGCACAAAGAATATGAGAAGACCATCAAGGTGAGCGCTGACCCGAATGCAAAAAAAGAACTTGAACTGGTTGAGCGGGAGATTTCTTCTCTCGAACAAGAACTAAACGATACGGATAATGCATTCGAAGATCTTATGAAGCAGAGAAGCGAGCGTATCTCTGCACGAGAAAATAGCAAGATTGAGAGGGAGGGTATCCGCGCTAGGCAAAAAGAGATAATTTATGGGTTCTTAGAGGAAAGATTTGCTGATG
The DNA here is from genome assembly GCA_050251635.1 of Campylobacterales bacterium. Lineage (GTDB taxonomy): Bacteria > Campylobacterota > Campylobacteria > Campylobacterales > SZUA-545 > JBFWML01. The sequence continues at coordinate 66,596 of JBFWML010000003.1, forward strand.
CAGATCGTAAATTTGCCTACATGGTTCGTTCACTAATTGGTGGTTCCGAGTGTACTTTGTGCGGTAGCCCAATGAAAAAAATAAAACCAACCCAGGAAAATGCAGATCAGAACAATGGATGCCCTTTGTGTGGGGGTGAAATAAAAAAGTTTAGTTCCGGCTTTGATTCGAGCGAAATAGATATGCTTGGTGTGCAGGCAACAAAAATTGACGACTCTATTGAGAATCTAGATAAATCTTTAAGGGAGATCGAAGAGGCTCTCAATACTAAAGAGAAAATGATTGGTGCGCTCAGAAAGCATAAGTATGCCCTTAGCATCCAAGCAAATGTTCTTCGGAAACAAATTCCAAAAGACAATGAAGTTGACACATTGGTCACGAAAATAGGCAACAACCTTGATATTGTTGAGGTCATCCAGCAAGAGAAAGAGAATGATGAAAGAAACTTTGCCGCACTCGTTGAGCGCGGCAGACAGACTGTCTCATCGCTGTCTGAAAAGGTAATAGAAAACTTCAGTAGATATATCAAAGGTTTTATGGCAGAGCGGTGCGTTCTGGAGTACTCAATTCGAGAAGAAAAAATTGGACAAGGTAAATCAGTAGCCGTTCCCTCGTTCCCTCATTTTTCAATCCGATTAACATCAGGTGCCTTTAAGAGTGCTCCGGCCAACCGAGACGGGGGAGAAGACGTGTCGGAGTCGCAACGAGAGTTTATCGATCTTGCGTTCCGTATGAGTTTAATTGCAGAGATTACTACCCGATGTCCCGCCATGATGTTTGTTGAGACACCCGAGGCAAGTTTGGATTCGGTTTTTATCCCAAGAGCAGGCACAATGATCCGTACTTTTTTGGGCACCAGCAATTATTTGATTGCCAGTACAAACCTGAATAGAGAGGCAATGGTCCCGGCATTGTTTGGGGTTGTTTCGGAGAATGCTGCAATTGAAGCTGCAAAAAGGGGTGAGAGGGAGTTTCGTGAAACAGTCTCTTCCGCAGTACCTCTTGAAGAGAGGGCAGATCGGATCATTAACTTGCTATCGTTGGGTGCAAAAAATGCAGCACTTGAGACATATGGCGAGGAATACTGGAGCGGGTTTGAACAGGCGATTTCTCCGGACTGGGAGAGATACGAACTTGCCCTAGCGATGGGCAAAAGATGAACACCCTTGGTTCGGCGAACTATAAAAAACTGATTTCCTTACTGGTGCTGAGAGCTGCAATGTATAGTGGACATCGAAGAATTGAAGCCGCAGCCTTCCATAGGCTTGTTTACTTTGTGAATGCGCTCGCACCCATTCAAAAGATTGAGTCAGAAACGAAGCAGGTAGCGAAGGCCGATTATGGACTATTTCTTCCTGATTACCAGAGGGCACTCGATGTGCTTGTTGGTGCTGGTCTTGTGAGTATTGGGGATGTCGCATATGGTCTCAAGAACGGTTTATTCTTGGGGAATTACTGGATATCTGATGATGGGCTTGCGCTGGCCGCTGAAGTCGAGAGCGCAAATCACTATTTTGATAACTTGGCCCTGGCAATCAATGAGATCATAAGCGCGCTTATATCCTTGGGTGTCCATAACAATAATGACGCCCATCGGTACGATGCCAACTTTGGTCAAGAGACAATAGTATCTGGCAAAATTGTTGACTTTGACCAAGAGAGGGCCGAGAACTTTTCAATAGATGCGGCACGGTTCCTTCTTGATGAGTGGCTCAAGAAAAGAGTGTCCTTGGGCGAATACAGGGAACAGCTCGAAGGAACCGCAATTAAGCTGTATTCAAATTATCTCAGGTATGCAACCGAGGTTATCAATGGCTAAACGGATTGGTGGGGCTCTTCTCGCAACCTTGGAGCATTCTATTAACACGGCCGAAGAAGATGCCATCAACCCGAGCGCATACGCTGTTGGAAGTGCAATTCTTCGTGTCAGGAGGAAGATGGACAGGCTTGCTAAGAATGATAATGGACTCGCTTTTGCCCTTTTCATTGTTTGTGAGGACATTGATAGCCATGTGGGTAGAAACGGTTTTGGGCGAAAAAGCTTGTCTTGGCATTTAAATAGAACGGACAGTATGCAGAGCGTTAACCAAGCCTTGGTTCTTGTTAGCAAGGATGGCGGCTCGATTACTGTTTCGGATCCCCATGAGTCCATGGATGTTCAATTTGAAAAAGTCATCTCGCTTCGGTTGGGCGATAGTCCTGCCATTCTGTTCCAGCCTGACAATGGGCGGGTTGTTGCGGATTTTTTTCCAGAGGGGGTAGTCAATGGAGAGCCCGTCGAGCTTGAGGCGGAAGTTGGAGCCAAGCTTCTAGATCCAGTATTTTTGAAGGGAAGACTTGACCGCTTTGATGCAGAAGTTATCAAGGGGTATGAGCTGGGCCGACTATGGGAGAAGGCAACGAACTACTGGCCAATTTCTCAAGCGGAACGCACTATTCAGGATTATATGTTTATTTGGTTGCGCTCTCCGAACAAAGATGTTGACATTATCCCAGAGTACATTAACGAGGATGGGAGGGCTGATTTGATTGTGCAATCTGTCGTTGGAGAAAAGCTAGAAAAGATCGTTGTCGAATTGAAGGTCTTAAGAAGTTTTAGCTCAACAGGCAGTCCATGTCGCGACCCTGAAAATTTGAAGAATTCGCAAGAAGTAGTTATTCAGACCCACAGCTATAGAAATAAATTAGCGGCAAAGGCAGGCATTGCGTGTTTGTATGATATGCGAAAGCCGTCAAAAAAGCCGACCCCCGATCTTGCGATTGAGACAGCTGAGGGCTTAAGCACGGAGAAAGATGTCAGTCTTAGAGTTATTATCGTTCCAGCCACCCTACGGGAGAAACGACAAAGCGAGGCGACCGAGAAGGAATGCTCATTGGAGCCTTCTGATGGTGATTAAAGACTCTGGCAAATGGAGGCATCCACCCTGCTGAGGGCTGGATCTCATTGAGCGAACGGTTTTGACGGCCTCAATTGTAAACCCTAGATTAGGCAACAATTCGTCCAGAATTTTTGGAACATTGACTTTCACGCCGGCATACTGTGAATCTCCGGCAACAACTGCAACCTTCCCATGCTTTGATAATTTTGCTCCAGCATCGCATATAATCGTCGAAAGATCATCAAAATACGCGCATACCATGTCTGGCAGTTTGGGGTTCCAGAGAGCTTCTTTTTTCTCGATCATCTCCTCATGCGCGCTCTTGAGCGTAGGGGATGATAAGGCTTTTGTTCCAAGGTCTCTCGCTACTTGAACATGAGAGCGAAGCGTCTGGCTTCTGAGGCTTCGGTTGTCTGCAGAGTTTTTTAGATATCCAAGCATCCATAGCTCAATGTTGTAGACATCGGTATAGTCAAATGAGTTTGGATAGGGGGGTGAGAACAAAACAAGATCAATTTCTCGGTCAATTTTTTTTATCTGCTCTCTTGAGTCGCCCCGAATTAATGAATAATCTACTGTTTCTTTGAAGCGTGCGAGCCTTGCGTCTTCGGCCATATTAAGGAGGGCAGATTCCACCTCCTGATCGACATCAGGGATGATCCGCTGTTGCCAGTTGGTTCGATATCGTCGCCCTTTACCGTTTACTGTGGCATTGCTGACTTTTAACAAGACTGAACCAAGGGCAACCGTGCCGACTTTCTTCTGGTGTATTGACTCCAGCTCCTCAATGGCGGCTCTAAAGCTAAGAATCTTTATCGCCACATCTCTATTGAACAACCACCGATCTTTAACGCCAGGCTCAACAAAAGTCGGTGGCATAGGATACTTTTCAAGAAGACGCTCATCCCGTAAGAGGCGTGCTTTTTTAAGCAAAGTCTTTTTTAGCGACACAATTTCCATCGGTTCGGGCGTTGCAAGTTTGATTTCGGCTAGGTCGGCCAAAAATGGATTCACCTCTATTGCATAAGGATGAATTCCTAAAAACTGAGCTGTAAGTGCCGTTGTGCCAGAGCCAGAGAAGGGGTCAAGGATGCTTCTGGGCTGATGTTCTTGAGATGAGATTACATCATGGACAAAGGATGGCGAGAACGCTTCTTTGAAGCCAAACCATCGCTGAAAGGCCAAGTTGGATGTGCCTTGGTTGGTGGTGGGGGCGGGGGACTCCCAGTCTGACAGCCAATAGTCTATTGGGCGTATTCTGGAATTGTTTGTAAGCGCAGCCAATTGTTCACTGGCGAGTGGACTTGTCATTGTTGTTCCTCGACTGTAGTCTGCAGCATTGCAAGAAGCCCGCCGCCTAGCCCTCCTGCTGGTTTAGCAAAAAACATTCACATTTGCAGCTTTCGCCCGATCCGAGCAATGTGATAAGGAAGAATTATATACTATTTTAGTTAATATTTGTTGACACAAAAGAGTTCTGAATGCGAAAGAGAAGTTATCCGCGACATGGGAAACCCAAAGGCTCAACTGGGCAAAAGTCAACAGTCACAAAGACAGAGTTTAAGAAAAGAATAGAAGCTATTGAGCTTAAAATTGGAGATTTTGTAGAGTTTAGCGGCATAAGCAGATCCGCGTTTGGTGGATGGGGCGAAAATAACATTCCGCTATATGCGGAGAGAGTGCTTCAATTGCTCGAAATAAAAAACAGCATAAAGCTACTTAACTAAAATAGTCAATCAGCTTTTATTCAAGACACACCCACCCTCTCATTTAGGAAACAAGTACGGTCAAATGGGGCTTAGCTTCTAGGAAAAAGTGGCTATCAGTTCCTCGACATCGGTTTCGCTGGAGACATGGAGAATGCCGAAGTCGGGAGAGTACCTGCCATAAACTATTCCGTCCTTATTAAGGTAATACTCATTGGTTTCTTTCAGCCACGTGATATTCACATTTCTAGTATTCGTGCTTTGCGCTACCACCTTGTTAGACTTAACTATCTCTTTTAGGGCGGCCTGTTGCTCCTCTGTAAGCTTATGATCGATGCTTTTGCCAGTAATGACTGAACATACCATTGTTTTTCTTTGTGTTGAAGTTATAGTTGAACCATAGTCGGGCCAGACCTGTTCCCTTGATTCCATTGTTTGGCGTATGCAGACCAATTGGTAATGATCCAGCCCCGCCCCCCAAATTCGTCGCAGATTCAAATTCATGCCTCTGATTATAGCTCAGTCACCCATCTCGTTTTCTAGCCTATGCTGGCCTGTTGTTGTCAACGCCTAAACACTTCAGCATGTGAGATTGCTCGGAGCTCCATTACGTCAAGAATCCAACTAGTCCCAAGTAAGCTGAAATGACCATTTCTCGTACGTTCAACTTCGATCCAATCTTCCCACCCACCAAAGCGTTCATTCGCGAGAGATTTGAATTTCCTCATATCTTCTTCTTCGGAAAAGACAAAACGAATTACAGCACCTTCTTGAAATAGACTTCCTGACTGGGTTGCACCAAAAAAAGCTCGAAGCCTTCCTTCATTATCTCTATTAACTTCGTCTGCATTATGGCAGAGCTGCCCCCATTATTTCTTCGAAGCCGGGAATAGTTACGGCAACAGATATATTTTCATCATTCTTTCTAAGCACGGATAGTAGTTCAAAAAAATCATTACGATCTAAGCCAATGCCACTCATATATATATCAAGCGTTCTAATTCTACTTATCTGGTTCGGTTGACCGGAATGTTTGGTCTCAAAATACTCGACCTCGTGCCCCAATATCACTTTTTTTTATCGCCAATCATTAGCTGCTCATACAGTTCTTCCCGCATTTCTTCTCCCTATAGACTACTGCCGTTCATTAACAAGCTTTATTTTATCGTTAATCTATTGATGCCCACTATTTTGTATGTATGCGTTGCCATGTCCCATGTGTTGAGTAATCCTCCGATTACGCTCCCTCTCCCACTCGTCCACCGGATCTTGTCTCGCCCACGCTTCAAATAGTTTGCGCTGCTGGTCGGACATGCGGAGGCTGTAGCGATCGTGCATGTAGAAATAAATCCGGGCGATATCACCGCGGATCTCTGGCCGGGGTTGTGCCACCCGCTGTTTGAAATCCACCTTAAAGTCGCATTTCCCATGCTGGTACGGTGTTGAGGGCAACATTCCAAACCGGTAATTGGAGCGATCGCCATTAACCTCCCCGATCGACGGCACGAGATTGTGCATATCCGCCTCCATCTGCCGGAAAACCGGATCGGTGGCCACGCAGTTCTTTCGCTCACCGTTTTGCCAACATTGGCGCTGCTCACCAAAGCTATGCGCAGGCATAACATGCTCCCACTCTACCCGCTTGGCCCTAGTCTCGTTTTTGCGTACCCCATAACCGCAACCGGCTAAATCAACTTCACCGGCACCCTTGGAGCCTTTCCAAACGATTGGGCATTCGCAGTAAAACGTAATGGGGCGGTCGTGGTAGATTTTGGTGGACAGCAGGCGTTTGGCCTGCTCGAAGTTTTCAGGGGCTGCGAAGACAAAAGTATTAAAAAGCAGGAAAAGTAAAACAACTGGAACACAACGACGTTGCGGGACGGGTGCCGCCCCCTGGTAGCTCTTATTTTCCGAGTTGTGCATCTTCGTCGTTCTCTTGCTCATACTGGTGCTTTCCGATCACCATAAGCATGGCGAATGCGGCCATTATGAACATAGCCCACTCTACGGGTTTGCCATCCGCGATAAGACTTGGGAGCGTGAATAGCAAGGCGAGGCTTGCAATAACGAGAAGCCACTTCATTGGAACCCTCCTTGGTTGGCCTAGGTTAACTTGTTGAAAATCTTACTCTCGCTTGTTAAAAAAACCAAATCCGCATCTCATCTTGCAATCTCACCAGGTTAATCAGCCCCGCTTTGTTACGATCGCGCCAACACCTTCCCAAAGGGCGACGATCCGGCGGGAGGGGGTTGCCTTCCTTCCTTTAAAGGCCCACCATGAAAACCCCCCTGATCCTTTTGGTGCTCGTATTTGCGGCTTCTTTTTTGATGGCCGAAGAGTCTTCGGACAATAACCAGACCGCCATTGATGCCGAGTACGACAACCGCTACTGCAAAGATCCCATTGAGCTGGATCGCTGGGCCAAGCTGTTGGAGAATAATCCAAAAAGTGATGATCTCCACGCCCTGCATGCCCTATGGATGGGCCTGTGCGTCAAGGTCGAAAGCCGACAGCTGACGGTTGACCGAGCCAATGCGGTGTTTGAGCGGGCGAGAGGCGCATTGCTTTGGTCGATTGAGCGGGAAAAGAAGCAACAGGAAGACAAAGATAACATATGACCATGCGAAAAGCCTTTACAGTTATCGAAATCATCTTCGTAGTGACCATTGTTGCCATTCTGCTGGCGGTTGCCGTGCCAAGGATGCTGCCCGATCTTTCATTTGAACGGGGAGCCGATGCCTTTGCGTCTAATCTCAAGTACACGCAGCATTTATCGTTGATGGACGACCGCTTTGACCCTGCAAACGCGCAGTGGTATCAGACCCGCTGGCGGATGGAGATTGTTGCCGGTGCGGATAGCTGGAGATACAGAATTGTGAAGGGGGTTGGCGCAAACGAAGAGGTGGCCATCAATCCCCACGACAGGGGGCCGCTGGACATTACCAACGAAGGCGCTATATCTGTTTGCGGTGTCCCTCTTGCCGGAACAACGAACATCTCCTTTGATGAAATCGGCAGACCCGCCATCAATGCCGCTTGGCCGCCGGCGAGCCAGTTTACCGGGATGCTAAATGCCAATTGCCCGATAGTCGTCTCCAAGGACACAGATGAGATCTCCTACGTGCTTCATCGGGAGACGGGGTATCTGAGCGGGCAGTAGCGTGATGATGCACTTGCGCACAGGTGCATTTTTGGCCGTTTTTGCACTTCCTAGCAAGTGCATCTTGGCTTTGGTGGTTGTTATTTTTCGATAACCGCCTGTAGGAAACTTTTAGTTATCGAAAAGTGATAACCAAATTGGGCCATGCGATCATCTCTTCTGCGAAAACAATCCCTCTTCTGGAGAGGATCTATGTTCCTGCCTAGGTTTCTAAGGGGTGGGGGAAAGATCGGTGGTGTGACTCGAAGAATATATGGAAATTTATAGATTTTTGGAATTTGATACGGGTAGAAAAGCAGGGAAGCCAATAAAACAGGAAACCGGAGGGCGCATAAACGCACCTGTCCACCACTAGGGTAGCGAAACGCTCCAGCTACAGGGGGAATAATAGCCCACCTCCTTTAAAGGCTGTTAAAACGGACTGCCGAAACGAAATTATGTTAGGATTCTTTCGTTGGGCGGCCCTGAAAGGGGTGCGGCTCCGAGAGCCTATGGCCTCAAAACCCGCCTTCTAAATGGGGGCGGGTTTTTATTTCAACCCCCTCCTTTTCAAAATCTATCCTTTCAATCACCGTCAAACCGCACACACCACGGCTTCTTTGCCCCCCTCGATGATGCTTCTGCTCCCTTTGCCAGCATCAAGACTGAGTGGTATCAAAAACAACAACCATCAATGGCAAAAATAGGCCGTTTTGAGCGAGCTATAATGGGCACGAGACAAAACGCGCAAGGAGCAAGCATGACGATAGAGAAGCGTTTCCCAATAGGCTGGTCGGCAGACATCATTAGTGAGTGGGTTCATGAGCGCATAAAACACACATCACTCTTGGGGTGCCATAAAGGAACCATTCAGGTTTTGTGCGACGGCGACGCAAGCCCTCTCGCGGAGTTTGACATGTTACTAGCATCGCAAGTGGCAGACGAGCTGTGCGAGATGATTAAAAAACAAAATTGTGCCTACGAAATTTCGGTGGTCGTTGAATTAGCTGATGCCCACTGTCCGCCGGAACCGAAAAAGAAATACCCCAGCCACAGTAGATAGATCGCCTCTGCTTTCATTTAAGCAAATATATTGGATATTTCAGGAAACAAATATGAAAGCAGAGGCAAGTCATGGGTATTCGACAGATTCTCATTATGCTGCTCACCCTGTTTGTGCTGGCAGGAATATCAATCGCCGACGACAAACAGGCGAATACGGGTCAAGGCGATACACCGGCACAGGTTTGTCAGCAAGCTGAGGCTGTTGACGGCAAGGATGGTGTCAAAGTGGCGCAAAGAGGGTGTTGCTCTTGGCACAATGGCGTCTGCGGCTGTTCCTCTGCCGGTCGCGTTATCTGCTGCGATGGCACAAAAAGCCCCTCTTGCACCTGCAACCCCCGATCGGAAACCCAAGAGGGGGGATCGTTCTGATGGAGCAAGGTCAAACGGCTCAATCCGCCATGGCATCCGAGCTTGAGTATGTGGGCTTTTGGGCAAGGACGGGCGCGACTATCGTTGATTCGATTATCTTCTTGGCCGTTATCTATCCGCCTTTGCTGACAATCTATGGCATGGATTATCTGCAAGGCTACCACGGCTTTGTGGCCGGTCCCGCCGATCTGCTCCTCTCGTGGATATTTCCGATAGTCGCTACCGTTCTCTTTTGGAAGTACAGGCAGGCGACCCCCGGAAAAATGCTCGTCAAGGCAAAAATCGTTGATGCCAAAACGGGTGGCGAAGCAAGCACCGGCCAGTTGATCGGGCGCTACTTCGCCTACATCCTTTCCATGCTGCCGCTGTGTCTGGGATATATCTGGGTTGCCTTCGACTCGAAAAAGCGTGGGTGGCATGACATTCTGGCTGGAACAGTAGTGGTCAGGCCGAAGAATCATGGGCCGGAAGAAGTTAGATTTGAAGGGGTACGGAAATGACAGATACTTCAAACCAAAAAGCTCTTTTGGTTACATGGACCGAAGACGCATGGCCCGCCGAGGCGGTAACACATTTGAAGGCTTTGTTCGATCGCGATGGATTTGTTGTTGAAGACTGGCGAGTCAAAGAATTCAGGAAAACCCATATCGGTATGCCTGTCATTGCTTATAAGCAAAAGGATAGAGGGCGTGGGATTTTTGGGATAGGTTATGTCAACAGTGTGCCTAGCAAGCCTAGCTACAGTGAAGAAGGGCGTATGTTGCCACATCGCTCGGTTGAGATATGTTTTACAACATTGTGCGATCCGCTTACCGAAGAAGGGCCTTTGGTTGGTGATACTCAAAGCGTTGAAATCTTAGGGGGCACAACATCGTCGAGATATAGCGGCGTTTTGATTGACATTGAGCAGTATGAAAAGATTGTTTCAGCCGCTTTAAGGAGCCGTCCTAACGTCAAGACACCATTCATGCTTGAGTCATCTGGCCCGAATGGGAAACCAGATATGAGTAGGTTCAGCCCATCTAAAACGCAACAAAACGGAAAATACGAAAGCGACCCCGAATCGGACATCGCAATGAAAGAACTTGGTCGGCTTGGCGAGGCATTTGTCTACAACACTGAGAAGCAGAAGCTTATTACAATGGGCAGATCCGATTTATCGAGGCGTGTCAGGTGGGTTTCCGAAGAGGATGGCGATGGGTTTGGATATGACATCCTTTCTTATGATGGAAGTGGTGGCGAGCTTTACATTGAAGTTAAGACAACAGCGGGTGCAAGAAACAGTCCTTTCTACATCACCGCGAATGAGGTTCAGGCTTCAATTGAGCACGGCTCGAGGTACAGGTTGGTGCGGGTCTTCAATCTTCACAGCGCACCATCATTCTTTGTCGTCAATGGACCCATCACCGAGCAGACGCCGGGACTTGTTTTGATGCCGACTGAGTACAGGGTGCAGGTTGGGGATTTCTAGGGTCGGCTCTAGAACTCTTCAAGGGGGAGATGATGCAAAACTACCTTTCGATAAATCATCCCAAACACGTTGAGAGGCTCTTTCGGGCTATAGCGAGTAAAGACCAAATTGATGCGCTCTATCAGTATATAGACGACGCATTGCCCATCGAAGAGAAAAATGACGCAGCGTGGATAGTCTATTTCTTGGACCTGTACTCAAAAGAAAGCCAGAAGATCAATCAAGATCGGCTTGACGCTGAAGCAGCTTTAGCAAAATTAAACGACTCTCTGAAAACTTCAATATGCAAAATATGCGAGATCGAAAACGAGATGCTTACCCTCATTGAAGAACGGGATGACGAGTCATCGATTTTTGGCCTTGAGTCCCTAAAGGCATCTCTCGATCATAAGCAATATTTGACGAGAGTTAACGAATTTGTTGTTACCCACGAAGACATTAACGGAATCGAGGTCTCTCTTGACGAATCAATTTTTATACACGAATCAATAATGTGTCATCCTGAGTCTTTTTGCCATAAGATATCCTCAAATCAACCGCATGAATATGGCGAGGATTATGCTGGTCAACCAGTTTATTGTTTGATGGGTGCTGTCAAGGCAGGTAAAATGGTTCGATTTATAGAGCAGAAGGCGCTCTATAAAGAAATTTCCGAGTCAATCAAGGCGCTTCTTCCCCAGATTAGTGAAAGCGAGAAGGCTCTCAAGGAGACATTGGGAAGAAGCAAGCACATGGAGCTCCGTCACATGCTCTACCAAGAGCATAAACTCAATTCTAGTTGGGTTAATCGTGTTGATTCGATATTGAAGAAGCTAATTCCGGTCGCAGAGAAACTTCATGCCCTTGGGCGGTCGCCGTAAATGAGGGAATATTTGAGGTGTGGCTTGCCGTATGCTCCGCGGTCTTGGTGGCGAAACGTATCAATTAAGACCGTCTGCCATCCTTCTCTTTGGCTACGCCCTTAAAAGGTTTGCCGTCAGATTTAACATCCATAAACTTTCCAGTCGTTGCATCACGTTTGACATGGGTTTTGTTTTGCGGATTGTAGGTTTGGGTGCGGTCTCTCACGCTCCCTATGCGATAGCCATCCTCGGTATTTTTTGCCATTTAAATCACCCCATTTCTTTCGCTAGATTTGGCAAGCCACGGCTGAATTATAGTAACTCGATGTTGCAGTTGCAAGCTTAGTCAATATTTTGTCCGCTTGCTCGCCTTTGCTTGCGAGAGAGCGCCTCTTCTTTCCCGTAGAGCTTGATTTCCCTCACCCGTCGGAGATTCTCGGCCGCTCCCGGCCAATCGGGGATCTCTGCTCCCGCTAAAGGATATTCATGGCGCTCGGCACTAAGATCTAGCCCCTCTTCGTTCTTTAGCCGCAACAGCTCTGCCGGGGGAGGCAAATTCTCGTCGTCCACCAATTCGCCGTTTTCATCCCTGTTGGGCGGCCACAAAAGAAACACCCAAAGCATCCGCAAATAATCCACATGCACACCGGGGTAAACATCCTCGTAGGTCAGCTCTTTGTCCATAATCTTCCTTTCATCTATTCGCAACAACTTCTGTAATTTGTAAGGTAGTCGCAACTACTGTTGTGAAAAACGAGAAATTTGGGGCGAAAAATTCGCAACAACTGTTGTAGAGAAATATCCATCAGATCACTAATAAACCAAGGCTGGATGATGGTTTGTTGTGTATTGGCTAGGATTTTTCGAGTTTGCAACTTTTGTTGTAAATGACAGCGGCTCCTCGCGCGAGGCGCGCATGGGGGAGGTGGCCCTCGCCAGCGGAGGGATTTTGTTCTTCGACGAGCTGCCCCATTTTCCCAAAACGGTGCTGGAGGCGATGCGCGAGCCGCTGGAGGATCACCGGCTGCTGATCTCCAGGGTTAACACGAAGATCGTTTACGAAACCCGGTTTCTCTTTGCCGCAGCGATGAACCCCTGTCCCTGCGGCAATCTTTATAGCCAGAAGAAGGAGTGCCGCTGCACGCCGCCGGAAATTGCCCGTTACCAAGGGCGGTTGTCCGAGCCCTTTTGGGATCGTATCGATCTGTTTGTGCAGATGTCCGATAGCGATGTCGCCCAAAGGCCGGATGTGGATTCGCAGGGTATGAGGGCGCAGGTTTTTAAAGCTTTTGCGGCGCAGAAAAAACGGGGTCAAACGCAGCTCAACGGAAAGCTAAGCGACGCCCAGACTGATGCGTTTTGTGCGCTCAGCGCGGAGGCGGAGCAGCTTTTGATTCAGGCGGCGGAGCGGTTTGGTCTTTCGGCCCGATCGGTAGCCAAGGTGCGCCGCATTGCCCGCACATTGGCCGATCTGCAAGAGAGCGAAAGGATCGAGAAGCCCCACTTGCTGGAGGCGCTCTCCTTCAGGCGGCGTTAAAGCGCTCCGGCCAGCACACGGTACCAGCGGCGGCCGTCGAGACGCACTTCCATCTCCACCTGACACAAACCGTCTTCCCAGATGGTCTCCAGCACTTCGGCGTTGCGCACGACGCTGTAGAGTTCGGTTCGGATTTCCGAACGGGTTACCATCGCATCCTTGACGGTATCGCGTGCGTTGATGCGGATACCATGGAGCTTTTCGCCCAGCTGGCGGTAGCCGTCCAAAATCGCCGCCCGTTTGGCCAGCGCCATCGCCTGCGCGCGGTTAACGGCATTCAGGGGAGCAACCCCCAAGCCGATGGCCCGCACGGTGATAATGTTGGTCGGCTTTAAAACCGGCGCGTTGGGGATAAGAAACTCCCCTTGCATCTCGGCGGTGTTTTGGGATTTGGGCGTTTCGTTCTGGGCCGCAGGCGCAAAGGGGACGCCGGCAGGCGCAGCCTGAGGTTCCAGCGCTAAGGCCGCGTCATCGGCAACCAGGGGCGAGACGCACAGGAGCGAGACGAGCGCCAGTTTTTTTAGGGACGATTGCATGCGGGTGTCCTTTGAAGAGACAAAATTTGAAGCATTATCGTCAGCGCCGGGATTTTTTTAAGCCTCTTGACTGCCCCATGCAAAGGATTTGTGGGCAATCACGATGCACCGGTTTTTCAGATCGATGCACGCGGGATTGGAAAATCCGGCCGCTTCAAGGGGCGCAAGCCACGCTTCGGATGCGTCGATCGCAATCAAAAGCGCGCTGTTTTCCAGCGTTTGCCAGCAGCTTTCCAGCACGGCGGCATCGGGGGAGAGGTTATCGATAATCATCAGTTCGTAGCTGCGCGCGGCCTGGGTGCCCAACCGGGCAAGCTCCGATTGCTTGTAGCAATCCAAACGCCCCTCCTGCGCTTCGACGGCATCCTGGAGCCGATCGAAACGGCTGGATGGATAGAGCGTCAAAAGCGCCGCTTGCGGGGAGGGGCCTTGGGGAATCTTGGAGATCAAAAATTCGATTAAATCTTCGTCCATCGGTTAAACGCCCTTTCGTTAAACTCACGGCCCATCGGAGGTGAGCATTGCCTATTTTTATGTTGATTTTTGCAACCGTCTTCGGATTGCTCAACTACTACACATGGCGCCGCTTTGTCCGCCGTCTGGCGCTGCCCCTTTGGGTGCGCCAGGCCTTCGGATGGCTTCTGTTTGCTATTTTTGTATCGGCTTCGGGTTATATCCCTTTGCGGCATATCGGCTGGCTTGACGATCGGTTAATGGAAATTTTCGCGCTTAGCGTGGGAGCGGGCTTCGTCTTTTTCGCGCTGGCGGTTGTTTATGATCTGGTTCGTCTGGTGACCGACCGGGCCGGTTTGGTGCACCGCCGCTTTGCCCGGTTCAATCTGGCGCTTGACGTCGCGGTGATTGCGATCGGCGTGATCTATCTGCTGTGGGGTCTTTACGGCGCGATGCAGCCGCCGCGCATCGTGCTGACGCAGGTGGAGACGGGCCGCTTGACCCAGCCGCTCAAAATCGTGCATCTGACCGATTTGCATCTGGGCAACGGACGCCATCTGGATGCCGAGTTTGCCGCCGGCGTGGTTGCGGTGGTCAATGCCCTCAACCCCGATCTGGTGGCGATCACCGGAGATTTAACCGACGCTTCCTTGGAGAAAGTGACCGGCGCCCTAGCCCCGCTGGCACACCTTAAGAGCCGTTTTGGCACCTTTTATGTGGCGGGCAATCACGAATATTTCTACGATTTGGAGGCGACGCTCGGCCATCTGGAGGGCTTGGGCATAACGGTGCTGCGCAACAAGTCGGTGCGGCTGGAGGGCGACTACGGCCGGTTGGAGATTGTGGGGCTCTACGACCGCGTGGGCGAACGGATGGGCCGCCACGAGCCCGATGCGCAGGCTGCGATGGATCAGGTCGATCCCGATGCGGCGATCGTGGTGCTTTCCCACCAGCCCAAGCTGGCCGAACGGTTTGCATCCGGGAGTTTCGATCTGATGCTGTCGGGCCACACCCACGGGGGGCAGATTTTCCCCTTCGGTCTGTTGGTGCGTCTGGATCAGCCCTATCTGCACGGGCTTTACCGGCATGACGATCGAGCGCAGGTTTACGTCAGTGCCGGAACGGGCTACTGGGGGCCGCCCCTTCGGGTTTTGGCGCCCTCGGAAATTGCCGTCATTACGCTGCAATAACCATGTTTAAAAACACCATCGCCTTTTTTCTCAACAACCACCGCTTCAACCACACCCTGCTGGCCTTTATGCTGCTGGCGGGGGTGTTTGCCTATCAGGAGATGCCCAAGGAGTTTTTCCCGCCCATCACCCTCGATAAGATTATGATCAGCGGCGTCTATCCCGGCGCGGGGGCCGACGCGCTGGATAAAATGGCCGTTTCTCCGCTGGAGGAGGAGGTCAACAACATCACCGGGGTCGAAAAGACCGAATCGCTGATTCGCGCGGGTTATTTCAGCACCATCCTGACGCTGCAGGAGGGGGTGGACAAAAATCAGCTCTTTAACAAGGTCAAAGACGCCATCAGTATCGCCAGACGGGATATGCCCTCGGACATGGAGGAGCCGACCGCGCTGTTTATGGAGCCGGAGATTCCGCTGATTATCGTCAATATCGCCGGGGGCAACGGCGATCCCAAGCGGTTGATCGAGATTGCCAAAACCCTCAAATCCCGCCTGAGCGAAGTCAAAAACCTGACCAAAATCCAGATCTACGGCGAAAGCGACCGACAGCTTTTGATTACCCTTGATTCGGAGCGCATCCGAGCCTACGGACTCAGCCCTCAAGCGCTTTCGCAGGCGATCGGACAGCTGAGTAATATTTTTCCCATCGGTAAAATCGAAGAGCGGGGCGGGCGGCACTTTTTTCTGACCTCCTTTGGCGGCGAAAAAACCGAGGAGGCGCTTTTAGACACGCTGATCGGCGTGGGCAATAAGCGGGTTTTTCTGGGTGATGTGGCCACCGTGCAAAAGGGGTACGCCGAAGGGGAAACCCTCTCAAGTTTTAACGGCGCGCCCAGCCTGTCTGTCAATGTCGCCAAGGCCAAAGAGGGCAATGCCATGGCGCTGGCCAAGCAGGTCAAGCAGATTGCCGCCGAGCTGGACGCCGAGTATCCCGAAGTGACCATCGGCACCTTTTCGGATACTTCGGTTTATATCCGCAACCGTCTCAACACCGTCACTTCGAGCATCTTTTTCGGGCTGGTGCTGGTGGCCTTTTCGATGTATCTGCTGATCAACAAACGCATCAGTCTGGTGGTGACGATGGGGATTCCCGTCGCCTTTGTGATCTCGCTGGTGGTGCTCAACGCCATGGATGAGAGCATCAATATGATTAGCCTTTTGGGGGCGCTTATTGCCATCGGGGTGATTGTGGATGACGCGATTATCGTGGCGGAGAATATTCAAAGGCATATCGAAGAGGGTTATCCGCCCAAGGAGGCGGCGCTGCTGGGCGCGCAGGAGATGGTCGCTCCGGTGATCGCCGCGTCGCTGACGACGGTGTTTGCCTTTTTGCCCATGTTGATGCTCACGGGCGAAATCGGGATGTTTATTAAAATCATCCCCATCGCTATTTCGGTGTTGATTCTGGCGGCGCTGATCGAGTCGTTTATCTTTTTGCCCCTGCACTGCGCGCAGCTTCTAACCCCCAAGGAGCGGGAGCTGAACTGGACGCCGGTATTAACCCTCTATGAGAAGATTATCCGGTTGCTGATCCACTACAAAAAAAGCACGCTGCTCTTTTTTTGGGTGGGGGTGCCGCTGATGATTGTGCTGGGTTTTGGCTGGATGAAATTCCAGTTTTTCCCGGAGTTTGACGCCACGCAGGTCAATATTACCGGCAAGCTGCCCGTGGATACGACGCTGGAGGAGACCTACGCGGTGACGCTGGCGCTTTCGCAGGCGCTTGAGGCGTACCGCGACGTTTATCACCTCGATACCATCACCGCCATTGCCGGGTTTCGCATGAACGCGCAGGGAATGGCCGACGGCGGATCGAACCTGTTTCATCTGTTTGTCGATCTGCACAAGCTGGAGCCGCAAAACTTTGTGGACCGTTTTATCACCCCCTATTTTTCCCTTGATTACGACGGCAGCGACGAGATTCGCAAAATCCAGTCCTGGGAGATCGAACGGCGGCTAACGCAGGATTTGGCAGGGTTTAAAGCCCGGTACGGCCTGGAGGAGTTTGAGATAAAAGGCACCGGAGCCGGGGTGGTGGCGACCGACCTTGAGGTGGCCGTCGTCTCCAAGGATGACGCCCTTGCGTCGGCATCGGTTCAAAAAATCCGGCTTGCCATGGAGGCGATCGAAGGCGTTGTGCGCATCCACGACGACGCCCAGCGGGGGATTGCGGAGTTGAAGCTGCGCATCACCCCCTACGGGCGGCAACTGGGGCTGAGCGAAGCGGCGCTGCATCTGGCGCTGAGCGATTTCTTTCTGGAGGCCAAACGGGGCCGGGCCATGGACGATGACGGCATTTTGGAGCTGGTCACTGTGGATGCGCGGCGCGATCTGCTTCAAACCCTGCAAAACTTCCCCGTTACCCTCAGTGACGGCCGGATCGTGGCGCTTGATGAGGTGGCGGAACCGATCGAGGTCTCTAACTACGAGAAGGTTAAAAAGGTCGGCGGTCAAAAACGGCGCACCGTTTATGCCGACGTGGACGGCATCACCGCATCGGAGGCGCTGGCCCAATTGCGTCCGGTGCTTGATGAGATTGCCGCCACGCCGGGGGTGAGCGTTGTGCTGGGCGGCGAAAAGGAAAAGTCCGATCAGCTTGCCCGCCAGATGCTGATGGCCTCTGCCGTGGCGATGTTTTTGATCTTTATGACGCTGCTCGTCGAATTTAACGCCTTTAGATTAACCCTGATGATCCTTTCGGTGATTCCGCTCTCCTTGCTGGGCGTTATCCTCGGTCATGCGGTGATGGGGCTGAACCTGACGATGCCTTCGATGATCGGCGCATTGGGGTTGGCGGGGGTGGTGGTGAACGGCGGGATTATTATGCTCGATTTTGTGCGGGGAACCACAACGATCGACACGCTGATCGCCCGTGCGCGGCTGCGCGTCCGGCCGATTTTTCTCACCACCATCACTACGCTGGTGGGGTTGAGTCTGCTGGTCTTTTTCCCCAGCGGACAGGCGGTGGTGTTGCAGCCGCTGGCGGTGTCGCTGGGGTTTGGGCTGTTTTGGGGCACGGTGCTCAACCTCGTTTATATTCCCGTTTTTTACGCGCTTTTAAACCGGATCAAGGATTAACATGAGAGTGTTTTTACTGTTTTTGTGGCCGCTGTTTTTGTGGGCCGAAACCTACTTTGCCCGCGTCGAACCCCTAAGAACCTATACGATCGCCGCCGAGACCGCCGGGCGGGTGGCGCATATCGACAAAAGCGCCGAAGGGCGGGTGGCGGACAAAAGGCCCGTGGTGCAACTGGATCGCACCCTTAAAGCCGCCGAACTGGAGGCGGCGCAAACGAGGCATGCCAATTTGCAGGAGAGTTACGAAATCCGCAAAAAACAGGTCGAGCGCAACGCGCAAATCGCCAGCCGCAGCCGGCTTGAGCGGGAAAACGATCGTCTGGGTCTTTTGGAGCTGCACAGCCAGCTGGCTTCGGCCAAGGAGAATCTCGTTCGGCTGAGCGAAGCCTACGAAGCAGCACAGGTGAGCGCGCCGGGGCTTTTTATTCATAGGATTTTGGTGGAGGAGGGGAGCTTTGTGGCCGTGGGAACTCCACTGCTGACCGCCCATGACGTCAGCGGTTCCAGATTGGTCATTTTTGTGCGTGCCGAGGCGCTTTATGGCCTTGAACACAAGGAAATTATGGTAGAAGGCGCACTATCAAACTACCGCGTGGATAAGGTCTGGCAAAGCGCCGACGATCAGCAAATCTCCGCCTACCGGGTGGAGCTGACCGGGCCGCCGCCGCAGGGGCCCTTTTCCAAGGTGGTCAAAGTTGAATTTAGACCCAAAGAAGGGAAAAATCCATGACGCTTAACGAACTCGATCAAACCCATGTGCTGCACACCTACGCCCGCCGCAACCTCAGTTTCGTTCGCGGCGAGAATGCTACGCTTTTTGACACAGACGGCCGCGATTACATCGATTTTACCTCCGGCATCGGCGTGGTCAGCGTGGGCCACGGCAACCCCGATCTGGCCGCCGCGATCGCCGATCAGGCGGCAAAGATCATTCATATTTCTAATTTGTATCTGATTGAGCCGCAGGCAAAACTGGCCCAGAAACTGGTGGGACTCTCCGGTATGGATGCGCGCTGCTTTTTTGCCAACAGCGGCGCCGAGGCCAACGAAGGGGCCATTAAGATCGCCCGCAAATACGGCGAGGTGGACGGTCAGCCCAAACGCTACAAGATCATCACCCTGGCCCACTCCTTCCACGGCCGCACCATCACGGCGCTTAAGGCCACGGGTCAGGAGCAGATGCACAACTACTTTGGCCCCTTTCCCGACGGGTTTGCCTATGCCCGCGATCTAAGCCACATCCCCGAACTGATCGATGACCACACCGTGGCGGTGATGATCGAGCTGGTTCAGGGCGAAGGCGGCGTTTCGCCGATGGATAAGGCTCAGGTTCAGGCGCTGGCCAAACTGCTCAAGGAGAAGGACATTCTTTTTGTGGTGGACGAAATCCAGACGGGCATCTACCGCACCGGCGAACTGCTGGCCAGCCAGCTTTACGAAATTACGCCCGATATCGTCACGCTGGCTAAAGGATTGGCGGGGGGCGTGCCCATCGGCGCGATCGTAACAACGCTCAAGGATATCTTTGCCCCCGGAGATCACGGTTCGACCTTTGGCGGCAACTATCTTTCGACCGCCGCGGGGCTGAGGGTGCTGGAGATTTTGGAGGCACGCCAAAACAGCGGCGCGCTGGCCGAGGCGATCGCCTACTTTAAAGACAGCTGCGAAGCCTTTGCGGCCAAGCACGCCCGGCTTTTTGAGGGCGAAACCGGACTGGGGCTGATGCGCGCGCTTATCGCCCGCGATGCCGAAATTCAAAAGAAGGTGATCGATCGCGCCCACGAAGCGGGGCTTTTGATTCTTAAATCGGGCCGCAACCGCGTGCGGATGCTGCCGCCGCTGACTATCTCAAAAGCGGAGATCGACGAAGGGTTTAAGCGTCTTGAAAACGCCTGCGCGACTTTGTAGCCTATTGCTGGCCGCTGTGCCGCTGATGGCACTGCAGGGAGATATTCTTTCGCCCCTTAAGCAAGAGAGTCTTTTGCTTAAGCAGCAAAAAAATGAGCTTGACGCCAACTTTTTGCGCGACTCCTGGCTGAGTCCTGTGGTGGTTCAGGGCGGATGGCAACAGAGCGAAAGCCGCCTAAGCACGGCGCAAAGCGAACGCGAAAGCCTGAGCGCCACCGTCAGCATCAGTCAGGATATTTTCCGAAGCGGCGGTATTTTGCAGGCGCGCCGCTATGCGCAAGAGAGCCGTCTTGCGGGACGGGGCGCCTTAGAAAAAGAGCGGCGCGGATTGATTCAGGAGGCGATCGCCACGCTTTATGCCGTTCGCAAACTCCGCTGGCAGATTCAAAAGCAAGAGCGGCTGGTGGAAAACGCGCAGATCGACATTGCCCGAAAACGCGAACAGTACGAAAAAGGCGTGCTCGATAGCAGCTTTCTGGATAACGCGCTGCTTGATTACAGCGCAAAAAGCGCCGCGCTGCTGGAACTCAAGATGGGTCTTGCCGAGCGCGAGGCGCACTTTCAGACGCTCAGCGATCACGATCCGCTCACCTATGAGGCTCCCCGCTTCGAGCTGGTCGATCCGGCCCGTTTTGAGAGCGCCAATCTGGCCCTATGGCATCAGGAGCGGCTGACCGGCCAGCAAAATGCCTACCGCCGCATGATCGCGGCCAAATATCTGCCCCGCGTGGCGCTGAATGCCAGCTATCAGCACTACTTTTCCGATGAGGTCGCCCCCGCAGGTTCCGAGGTCGAGCGCGTGAGCGCCTATGGCGTGACCTTGAGCGTTCCCTTGGACTTCAACGGCCGCCGCGAGACCCAAAGCGCGCAGATCGCCTACCGGCTCACCCGTCAGACCCTTGAAGAGAGCCGCGTGCGCGAGCGGACCTTTTATGCCGCTTTGCTGAAGCGGTTGGCTCAAATCGATGACCAGATCGCACTGGCCCGGTCGGATGTGGCGGTTTACGATTCGCTCGTTAAGCAAGTGGGCGATCAGCTCAAGGCCGGCCAAAAGACCCGCGACGATCTGAAAATCATGCAAAACGCCAAGGCGGCGAGGGAGCTGGATCTTAAAATCTACGATGCCAACCGCCAGATCGAGCTTTTATCTCTGCACGCAAGGTTGATGGATGACCCCCTTTAGTCAGTACGCCCGCGAATGGCTCTACGGCGACGGGGGGTATTACGCCAAAGCGCCCGTGGTGGGCCAGCGGGGAGATTTTGTCACGTCGGTTTCGGTCAGCCCCTATTTTGGGGGCACCATCGCCAATCACTTGATCCGCCAAATCTACGCGGGCCATTTGAGCGAAGAGACGACCGTATGCGAAATCGGCGCGCACCGCGGGCATCTGCTGGCCGATATGGTGCAGTTTATCTACACCCTTGCGCCCAAGCTGCTCAAAACGCTTAAGTTCGTTATTGTCGAACCGCTCCCCCTCTTGCGCGAGGCGCAGCAGCACTATTTTGAAGCGGCCTTCGGCGATGCGGTCAAGCTGCGGCAGGTGGCGTCGCTGGCGGATTTGCGCGCGCGCGAGGGCTTTGTGGTGGCCAACGAGCTTTTTGACGCCTTTGTCTTTGAGCTGATCAACGGCGATGAGATGGCCTATGTGCGCGATCACCGGATTTTGTGGCAAAAGGCCGAGCCGGACGTGCTCCAAAGGGCGCACGCGCTGGGGATTGGGCGGGGAGAGCTTTTCTTGGAGTATGAAAGCTTTGCTGAGGCGATCGGCCGTAGTTTCGCCCGGTGCGAAGTGGTCACCTTCGATTACGGTCAGCCCGAATACCGGGGGGATTTTTCGGCCCGGTTGTATCAGGGTCACAAAACCTGGCCGCTCTTTGAGCCCGCGTCGCTGGAGCCTTTTTTCCAGAAGGCCGACTTGACCTCCGACGTGCCCTTTGCCCATCTGGGTGCGGCCTTTGAGGCGGCAGGCTTTACGGCCCATCCGGTGAAAACGCAAAATACGGCGCTGCTGGAGCTGGGTTTGACGGAACTGCTGGATTTGTTGCAGCAGAAAGCCGGTTTTGCCGCTTACCGTCAAGAGGTGGGGAGGGTGCGGGCCTTGCTTGACCCGGCGATGCTGGGCGAACGCTTCAGGTTCGCCCGTTACGAGAAGCGTCTTTAGGCCGAAAGCTGGGCGACGGCGACGTATTCGTAGC
The DNA here is from genome assembly GCA_050251635.1 of Campylobacterales bacterium. Taxonomy (GTDB): domain Bacteria; phylum Campylobacterota; class Campylobacteria; order Campylobacterales; family SZUA-545; genus JBFWML01. The sequence goes on from JBFWML010000003.1 coordinate 88,968, forward strand.
CGTAATCACTCTTTTCGATGTTTTTCCAGAGCTTATTGAGCGTCTCGGTGGTGCTTTTAATCACAAACTCTTTTTTGTCCCGCTTATCCATGCGGCTCAGCTCTTTGCTGTAGTAGGGTTTGTTGATAAACTCGACGACGTCGCGCAGAAGCCATGTTTGCGCTTTGTCGGACGTGGAGGGTACACAAGCGGCGTTAACCAGTGTTTCGCTTTCGACCTCTTCGGGCGTTAAGAAAACCTTGTTGTACTTTTTCTCAAGATATTGAGTCAATTCGCGATCTAAACTCGCTTTGCTGAGCATTCGGGAAAGCCCCTTTCTCAGAATTTTCACAGGCGGTATTCTAGTTATATTTTTCAGATTTGTCAAAGCCTATTTTGGCTATTTGCTGCAATTTAGCCACAGCAGGGGATATCCAGCTTGCGCATCAGCCGCTCGAAAAACTCGCCGCCTTCCCGATCGTAGTCGTCTTCAAACTCCAGATAGATGGCGCACTTTTCCGGGTGGGACGCGTCGCAGTTTTCCATAACGTTGGGGTTTTGACCCATTTCGGCTTTCAGCTCCTCAATCGCCTTTAAAATGGCCGCCTTGGCGCTCTCGTCTTTACCGAAAACCAGCTGCAAACCTTCGTATCGCTCTTCTCTGCGGAAATGGGCCTTAATGTTCATGGGGGTCCTTCAAGCAAGGTAGGTTGGAGGGAATTTAAACGCAAGCGGCTAAAAAGCGCGTAAAAGAACCCGCCCCCGAGGGAGGGCGGATAAAAAGTGGGTAAAGCGGTGACGTTATTCGACTTCGGCGTCGATCACGTCGTCCTGGGCGCCTTTTTTGGGCTGTTCGCCGCCTTGGCCCTCTTGCTGTTTTTTATACATCGCTTCGGCCAGTTTGTGGCTGGCTTCGGTGAGGGTTTTGACCTTGCCGTCAATCTCTTCCTTGGTGGCGTTTTCCTTAGCCAGCGTCTCTTTGAGATCCGCCACGGCGGTTTCGATTTTGCCCTTCTCTTCGGCGCTTACCGCGTCGCCGTTTTCCTTCAGGGTCTTTTCGGTCTGGTAGATCAATGCGTCGGCCTGGTTTTTGGCTTCAACCAGCTCTTTGCGCTTTTTGTCCTCTTCGCGGTGGGCGTCGGCCTCTTTGACCATGCGGTTGATCTCTTCTTCGCTTAGGCCCGAAGAGCCGCTGATGGTGATCTTGTTCTCTTTGCCGGTGCCTTTGTCTTTGGCGCTCACATTCAGAATCCCGTTGGCGTCGATATCGAAGGTCACCTCGATCTGCGGCACGCCGCGGGGCGCGCTGGGAATGCCCGAAAGCTCGAACATACCGAGCGATTTATTATCGCGGCTAAACTCCCGCTCACCCTGAAGCACATGGATGCTCACCGCGGGTTGATTGTCTTCGGCGGTGGAGAAGGTTTGGGACTTCTTCACCGGAATGGTGGTGCCCTTGTCGATCAGTTTGGTCATCACGCCGCCCAGCGTTTCGATGCCCAGCGAAAGCGGAGTGACGTCCAGCAGCAAGACGTCTTTCACGTCGCCGCGCAGTACGCCGCCCTGAATCGCCGCGCCGGCCGCGACCACTTCGTCGGGGTTGACCCCTTTGTGCAGCTCTTTGCCGAAGAACTCTTTGACCACCTCTTGAACCTTGGGAATCCGGGTAGAGCCGCCCACCATGACGATCTCGTTAATCGCCTCTTTGCCCAGTCCCGCGTCTTTAAGAGCGGTTTTGATGTGGGCCAAGGTTTCGGCGATCAGGTCATCGATCATCGCTTCGAACTTGGCGCGGGTCAGCTTGACCACCAGGTGCTTGGGCCCGCTGGCATCGGCGGTGATAAAGGGCAGGTTGATCTCGGTTTCGGTCGAGCTGGAAAGCTCTTTTTTGGCGTTTTCCGCCGCCTCTTTGAGCCGCTGCAAAGCCATCTTGTCGGCCTTGAGATCGATGGTGTTGTCCTTCTTGAACTCCTCGGCCAGCCAGTCGATAATGCGGTTGTCAAAATCGTCGCCGCCCAAGAAGGCGTTACCGTCGGTGGAGAGCACTTCAAACACGCCGTCGCCCACGTCGAGCACGGTCACGTCGAAGGTGCCGCCGCCCAGATCGTACACGAGGATTTTTTCGGCCTTTTGTTTGTCTAGGCCGTAGGCCAGCGAAGCGGCGGTGGGTTCGTTGATAATCCGCAAGACGTTCAGGCCCGCAATGACGCCCGCCTCTTTGGTCGCTTTGCGCTGCGCGTCGTTGAAGTAGGCCGGAACGGTGATGACCGCGTCGGTGATGGCTTGGCCCACAAACTCTTCGGCGTCCTTTTTCAGCTTCATCAACACCTTGGCGGAAATCTCCTGCGGGGTGTAGGTTTTGCCGTCGATCTCCACCGCGCACGCGCCGGATTTATCGACGATGCTGTAGCTGACCTTGGCTTGGGCAGACTTGGCGTTTTGCTCGCTCATCATCAAGCCCATAATGCGCTTGATCGAGTAGATGGTCTTTTTGGGGTTGGTGATCGCCTGGCGTTTGGCCGGTTCGCCCACCAGCACTTCGCCCTTGTCGGTAAACGCGACGATCGAGGGGGTGGTGTTGCGTCCCTCTTTGTTGTTGATGATTTTGGCTTCACCCGCTTCGTAGATGGCCATGCACGAGTTGGTCGTGCCCAGATCGATGCCTAAAACTTTACTCATGGTGTGCTCCTTGAACTTTATTTTTTACAAACGGAAACAAGCGACGGGCGCAATACCCGCTCTTTGTAGCGGTAGCCCTGCTGCAAGACCTGAACGATCGCGTTCTCTTCGTGCTCATCGCTGGCGGCTTGCATAATTGCCTCATGGACGTTGGGGTCGAACCCTTCGTCGTGACCGACGGCGCTGATGCCGTGTTTTTCGTAGGCTTTTAAGAGGTTGCTGCGGGTGAGGCCAACCCCCTCTTTGAGCTTGTCAAACTGGCCCGGATCGTCAATTTTAAGCGCCATTTCTAACGCATCCATCACGGGAAGCAGGTCTTTGGCAAACTGTTCGGAGGCGTAGTCGATCGCCTGATATTTTTCGCGCTCTAGGCGTTTTTTGATGTTTTCAAACTCGGCGTAGGCGCGCAGATAGCGATCCTCGGCCTCCTTGAGTTTGGTCTCGCAATCCTCTTGGGCCGGTTGAACATCCGGCTGCTCAAGCGGTTCGTCTTGAGTCTGCTCTTGATCGGTGATATTTTCGTTCACAGATCCCCCTTTCTGGCGTGATTCATAAAACCTTGATAATCTTTTGTCATGGGGCCAAAGGCCACCAACAGGGCGTTTTGCTGCCCGATACGCGCCTCTTGGGCAACCACGGCACACCCGTGGGGCGCGTGGGTTTCAAAAAAAACGCCCGGACGGAGCGCATCGGCAATCTCGCCGCCGTAGAAGGCGTCAAACCGCCGGTCGTTCCACCCCTCGGTCTGGGTCGAAAGCCCGATCAGCGCCTGCGGATTAAACCGGGTCACGCTTTGAAGCCGCAGCCTGCGCAATGCGTCATAGAGCGCGTCGATGCGGTTGCTCTGGGCAATGGTCATCAGATCGATGAGGTCATACCCCGTAAACTCGCCGAGCAGCCGCTCGATCGCGCTTGAGGCGGCCATGGTGGCGGCGCCGTTTTCAAAGGCGGCCATCAGCTGGCCGTTTTTGGAGCGCACCACCTCCTGCAACCGGTTGGGCGCGCGCATTTGAAGCAGCGCATAAAGTCCGTAGGCCCGCGCGCTTTTTTCGATCAGCGCCGCATCGATCTCGATCGGCTGGGCGCAATCAAGCGTCTGTTGCCAGTAGCTTTGCAGCGCCTTGTCGGTCGGAATGCGGCCGCTGCTGGCATGAAGCTGGGTCAAAAGCCCCTCATCCACCAAGCGGCGGAAGTAGTTGCGAATGGTGGCCGAAGAGAGATCGACGGCGATCACCTCTTTAAGCTGTACCGACCCGATGGGTTCGGGATTGCGGATGTAGCGGAAAACCACTTCGTTCAGGATGGTTTTTTCAATCTCACGAAGCCGCATGTCCAACCCGCCTTCCCTTAGTTTTTAAGGTTTTGTGGTTAAATTTAGCACTCAATGACTTGAGTTGCTAAAAGAACTATACAGCTTTAGTGTGTGATTGTCAAGGTTTGGAGACGAGGGGGAGTGAGACGGTGAAACAGGCGCCGTCGCTGCAATTTTCGTGGCGCAGGCGGCCGCCCATATGCTCTTCGATAATCAGTTTGGACATATACAGCCCCAGCCCGACCCCTTTACCCTCCTCTTTGGTGCTGAAGTAGGGATCGAAGATGCGCTCGGCAATCTCGTGGGGAATACCGCCGCCGTTGTCTTGAACCTGCAGCGTAATCTGCCGGTCGCTCTCCCGCAGCCAAAGCGAAACCTCTCCCTTCACGGCGCGGGTCTTGCCGTGTTCGTCAATGGCGTCGCGGGCGTTGGCAAGCAGGTTGAGCACAACCTGTTTGAGTTCGTTGGGATACCCTTCAAAGCAGATGGGACGTTCGGGCGGCTGCCATTTAATCGTGATATTGTGACGCTCAAGCTGGCTGTGCAGAAGTTCGATCGACTCGGAAACGGTTTGGGCCGGATCGAAGGGAACCTTTTGGCGATCGCTCTTGAAAAAGCCTCTAAAATCGTCGATCGTCTTAGACATCTGGTTGATCAGCCGCATCGATTTGGCGGTCATGTCCGCTAAATAGGCGTCATCCAGCTCGCCAAACTGTTTGGCGTCGGTGAGGTCTTGAACCGCCAGCGCCAGCGCGTTAAGGGGTTGACGCCATTGGTGGGCGATGGCGCCGATCATCTCGCCCATTTGCGCCAAGCGGGCCTGATGCACCAGAATATGCTCATGCTCGCGCCGTCTGGCGATCTCCTCTTCGATGGCCCGTTCGAGGTTGCTGTTGAGCTCCTTGAGCGCCTCTTCGGCCAGCCGTTTTAGCAGGGGCGAGATGAGCCAGATGGCGATGGGCACGGCCATCAGCGTGAGTAAAATCCCCACGGCGATCACGCTGCGTATATTATGGTTGATCAGCGCCGTCAATTCCGGTTCGGGCACGCGCACGATGACCCACCATTTCGGATCGCTCAAACGATCGGCGCTCAGAACCCAGCCGTTTTCCACCATCGTGGTGCGTCCGGTGAAGCGTTCGGGATTGGGCAGCGCCGGCGCGGACTGGTTGCGCGGCTGGAAATGGGGGACAAAACGGTTTGCGGCAACCTGTGCGAGGATCG
>JBFWML010000004.1:0-93807 GCA_050251635.1 Campylobacterales bacterium
TTCGGATTTGGGCTCGCGGATAAAGGTTTTGACCCGCAAAATATCGAAATCGATGCTGCCGGGGTGAACGCCGTCGCGCTGGGCAATCTCTGCAAGACTCTTGGCGACAGACGCGGTTCTAACCTCCAGGGTGCGGTTAAAACGTTTAACATTCTGCCCGGCGTTTTCCATGCTCAAATCACCCAACCTGCCTTCATCGCAACTATCGTCTGTTTTAAACCAAACTGTTGCGAGATTGTTACGTTTGATTCTATCACAGCCTGTTTAAGGACAAAACGCGAAAAACGGGGTTTAAAAAGCCGGACGCCGTCCGATATATTCCCCATGGAACAAGCTAAAACAACCCCCTATCTCCCCCAAAACGAGTGGTTCGAGACCCATCTGGCCAAACGGCTCATCGATCGCGCCTTTTTCGGTATGGCTCAGGTTTTGGGCGCGCCCGAACAAAACGGAATCCGCGTTGAAGCCCGTTTAGTCGATCGGGACAAAGCCTTTTTGGGCAACCGCTTGAGGGTTTCTGCCTAAGAGGCAAGTAAGCGCGGGGTACAATGGCGTAGAAAACTACGCAAGGCCTTCTTCGTTGAAACGTTTTAATCTCGCCGTCCTCTGTGCGCTTGCGCTCGGCGTGCTGACGGGTTTGTTTCTTCCTTCTTTAACGCCGTTCATCGCTTGGATGGGTGAGCTTTACCTTCTGCTTCTCAAAACAATTTTGCTGCCCTTGATTATCACGGCAATTCTGTGGTCCGTCGCCTCACCCGGCGCGAAGGGCCTGGGAAAAGTCGGCGCGGCCGGGGCGGCGTTTTATGCACTCTCCTCCCTGTGCGCGGTCCTTTTGGCCATTACGCTTTACGGATTTTTCATGCCCGGCTTTGCCCCTGCGGCTCCTCAGGAAACCGTCGCCGCGGCATCGGGCTCCTTTAGTCTGCTCGATGCGATCGTCACGGGCAATCTGTTCGAGGCGCTGGCCGAGGGGCACATTTTGCCGGTGGTGGTGTTTACGCTCTTTTTTGCGGCCGCCCTTTGGCGGATCGAGCCTGCCCTTCGCGAACATCTCAGTCTGAGTATCCATGCGCTCTATGAAGCAATGATGACCCTGACGGGCTGGGTTATTTGGCTAACGCCCGCGGGCGCTTTTTCGCTGGTGGCGGTTTTGGTAACCAAACTGGGGGCTCAAGAGGTGGCCGAGCTGGCGGGCTTTGTCGCGCTGGTTATCGGCGCGGGACTGTTTCATGCTCTCATTTCGCTGCCGCTTCTGGGCTGGCTGGTGGGACGGTTTAATCCGTGGCGCTATCTGATGCGCGTCAAAGAGGCTCTGATGGTCGCCTTTGTCACCGCCTCGAGCGCAGCCACGCTGCCCGTTTCGATGCGCGCTTCCCGGGAGGCGGGTGTGCGGGCCTCCAGTTCGGGGCTGCTGCTGCCCCTCGGCGCCACGCTCAATATGGACGGCTCCGCCCTTTACCATGCGCTTTTGGCGCTTTTTCTGGCCCACCTCTCCGGCGTTGAGCTTGTGTTGAGCGAGCAGATGATGCTCATCGGAATCGTTATGCTCTCTTCGGCGGGAACGGCGGCCATTCCCGGCGGCGGGATCGCCATGATGGCCTTTGTGCTTTCGGCCTTCGGCATCGACCCCGTCTGGCTGGGGCTTTATCTGCTGATCGACCGGCTGCTGGACAATTACATTACAACCGTCAACGTCTGGGGCGATCTGGTTGCCCTCAAGGCGGTCGATACAAGACTCGGTTCAAACAAGGATAACGGCGATGTATAAAACGGTTCTATTTCTGCTGCTGCTTCCCCTCGGCGCGTGGGCGGCCATTTTTGAAACCGGCGCGGGTTTCGGCCCGGTCTTTATGGATCGCGGCGAAGCGGGCGGCGGCAGCGAAAACCCCCTGCGCCTGTCGGTTTACGGCGGTTATCAGTTCAATGCCGCAAGCGATCAGATTGTGCTTTCGCTGGTTACCGACAGCGAAGTGGACGAGATTCAGGCGGGTTATGTGCTCACCCTGCCCTCTTTAATGCCCTACTCGCCCTTCACCTCCCTGCCCTACGCAAAAGCCTCCTTGGGTCTGGGCAACACCTACGCGCAGTCGCTCACCCTGACCCACGCCTCCCTTGGCGCCGCCTTCGGGGCCTACGGCAACCTGACCAACCGCCTGCGCCTGCGTTTTGAGCTGGAGTACCGCCTGCGCGACTGGCAGCTCGACCGCAGCGGTGAAGGCAGCACCGGCGGCGCTACGGTATGGGAGGATTCCGAGCTGGGCATTCATGTGGGGTTGGGCTATCTTTTTTAGAGCATCCCTGCTAGACTTCGCAAATATTTGACATATGTTCAAAAAGGAGTCTCTTATGGTCCAACAGTTGCCTATGCGACTTTCCAACTTTCCGGTGATGTTCTTTGCGGTGGTGATGGGCTTTGGCGGGCTGAGCCTTGCCTGGCTCAAGGCCCACGAACACCTCGGCGTTGCCCTATGGCCGGGGGCGCTGCTTTCGTGGGCGACCTTGGCGCTTTTTGCGCTGATTGGGCTGCTTTATCTGCTTAAAGGCATCCGTCACAAAGAGACGATCGTCCATGAGTTTGGCCATCCCGTCCGCATCAATTTTTTTGCCGCCATCTCCATCTCGCTACTGATTCTTTCCATGCTTCCGCCCGCTAGGACGCCGGGGATCGACGCCGCCCTCTGGTGGACGGGGCTGATTGCGCAAAGCTTCTTGACGCTTTATGTGATTCGTTTCTGGATCGAACGATCGCTCGAAACCCACCACTCGTCTCCGGCTTGGTTTATCCCTGTTGTGGGCAACCTGATCGTGCCCGTCTCCGGCGTTGAGTATGCGCCGTTTGAGGTGCTGTTTTTTTACTTCAGCGCCGGTCTGTTTTTCTGGTTCGTGCTCTTTGCCGTACTGGCCTACCGGTTGATTTTTCACCCCCAGATGGCCCAAAAATTTATGCCGACGCTCTTTATTTTTATCGCACCGCCCGCCATCGGTTTTCTTGATTATCTCAAGCTTTTTGGCGGTCTGGATTACGGCGCGCTGGCGCTGTATAACCTGACAATCTTTTTTGTGCTGCTGCTGGCCTTTATGGGGCGGCGCTTTATCGGCCTGCCTTTTTTTATCTCCTGGTGGGCGTTCACCTTCCCGCTGGCGGCGGCGACGCTGGCAACCTTGACGCTGTTTGAAAAGCTGCATACGCCGCTGCTTGAAGGGCTTTCGTGGCTATTTCTCGCCGCCACAAGCGCAATGGTCGCCGTGGTAAGCTACCAGACCCTAAAGGCCGTCAGCCGAAGAGAAATTTGCATACAGGAGTAATCGATGAACCGTCAAACCGAGGGAATCATCACCGGGTTTTATCTGGTGCTGATCGGCATCAGTCTGGGAGCCACCTTGGCGCTGGGCGCCTTTGCGGCTCCGGTCATTTTTAAAGCTTCGCTGTTTCTAAGCGGGGCCACTTTGGATACCTATGAGTCGGGGCGCTTGATGAGCGAAGTGTTCCGGCGCTATGCGCACCTGTTGGCATTTACGCTGGTGATGACGGCGCTTTACGAGGGGTGGCGACTTTACCGGAACGAACGGGGTTATGCACTCATCGCCGCAGCGGCGGCAACGCTGCTTAGCGGCGGTGCCTTCGTGCTCTACTATACGCCGGAAATTATCTCGATGCAAAACATGGGGATCGAAGCCACGCTGACCGCAAGCTTCGATCGCATCCACCACCAAGCCGAGGCGGCCTTTAAGGTGCTGAGCTTTGCCCTGGGGGTGCTGCTTTTCCTGCGGATACTCAGGCTTCAGCGGCTTTATTAACCCGCCTGACGGGTTTTGTGTTCGGTCTTAAAGCCGGTTTTTTCGTGGAGGTGATCAAAAATCCGATCCACGATCGCCTGACGTTTGCGCACCAGCGTGTTGACATCCTCAATTCTTGAGGACTCGATCTTGTCGATCAGTTCCCGGTGAACGGCCTTGAACTCGCCGGCAAGCCGGCTGACATTTGCTTCGGTCATGGCATTCTCCTTATGCCGAAGCAAAGCATCTTTCGTTCCGGCCTAGAAAAGCTCCAGCTCCTCTTCGTCGGTCTGGGGCATATTTTTGGGCGGGAGCAGCAGGGTTTCAAGCTGGGCGCAGCTTGAAAAAAGCGAAGCGTCCAGATAGTGGATATCCAAAGCGCTCTTGCGGACAAAAATCTCCATGCGCCACTGCTCCAAATCCTTAACGATGGCATCAAGAAACACCCTGAGCTTGCGCTGGCGATCGGCGGGAATCGAATCGACCGGCGCCGATTTTAAGATCACCGCCAACGCTTCAAGGGCGTAGCCCAAATCCCTAAACTCGTAGGTTCCGTTCAGGATCGAAGCATAGGCGGCAAAGAGCCGTTCAAGCACGTCGGGCAATTGAATGCTGATGCCGCTTTCCTCGGAGTCGATCACCGACTGCGCCTCGGAGGCCAGCTCGGCAAGTTCGTCCACCAGCCCGCTATCTACGCCGCCCATCTCGGCCAAGAAGGCCTGTGCGCTGATTTTGAGCGCGTCGGGCGCGTGCATATCTCCAAGCCGCTCCAGATTCACGGCTTTTTTGACCTCTTGCGCGGGCAAAGCGGCCGGTTGCGGCACGGCCTCGGGAGGCGTTCCGCCAAAGGCGCAGGACATGGCTCCAAAAAGGGTAAAGAGCTTGGCCTGCCACCGCGCCAGTTCCACCTCGTCGGCCTTGCGGTTGCGCGCCAGCCACGAAAGCACCAAATCGGCGTAATAGAGATAATAACGGGCAAAAACGCCAAAATCCAGATTGATCCGGCCGTGCACCTCGCCCGCATGGGCCATCTGGGGACGCAGGGTCTCAAGGGGCTGGGTGAAAAAACGGATCAAAAAAACCGACTGGCGAATTTTTAGACGAAACAGAAAGGAATCATCGGAGATCAGCCCCTGCGTGCGGTGATCGGCAACCACCCTGCGGTAAAAGGGATCGACAATCTCCGAAATAATCGTTGGCAGCTCGTCGGCGTTCAACGTGAGCCGCGCCGGGCTTTTAATATCCACGCGGCTATGGCTAATAACTTCCTGCATCAAAGGTTCCTTTTGTTTTTTTACCGACAAGTTCGCCCCACACATCGCCTAAGAGCAGGGTTTTTTTCAAAACCGCTTTTGTGGCTACCCGGTCGGAATCGATATTGATATACAGTTCACCCCTGTCGCTTGTGAAGATTTCTTGATTTAAAAGCACCACCAGATAGGTTCCGGGTTCACCCTCAAAGGTTTTTCGGGCGGTTTTTAACCGGTCCCCCTCGGGCAGAAACACTTCAACCTCTTTCTTCGAGCCGATCGCGGCAGCGCTCATTCTGGGCTCTTTTGACCGGATAAAACCCTGCGTAATATTGTGATAAAGCGTCAAAATATCTTCAGCGGCGTACGTGTCGCCGGAGAGTTCTTTTTCGCTTTGGGTGCAGTCATTTTTTTTGCAGCTGATACGGGTTTCGACAACGGTTCTGCCGACATGATCAAAACGGTAGCGCTTGGTTCTGACCTGTCGCCCGCGCTCAACACGTTTTTCATAAAAAGCCGGCACCAAGCGGCCTTCAACAACAACACCCCGGCTGACATAGTGTTCCTGACGATCGCCGCTTAGGACTGCTGCCCAGCCGGTCGCTTTTGCGCTTACTTGCGTTTCATAACTGCCGCCCTCATCAATCCGCAAAACCGCCGTCGCCTCACCAAGATCGAAAAACCCATACCCGACTTTGTAGTGCGCAAAGGACTCAAATGCCGCGCCCCATGCGGCCGCCGCACACAAAAACAAAACAGCAAGCCGCATCACATCTCCCCCGTTTTTGTTAAACCGCTTGGCACTATAATTCTTCGCTGCTTAACATAGAGAGGGTTCATTGGCCACACACATCCGCCGTTCACTGCTTACGGTCTGCCTTGCCCTCTGGCTTCCTGGCAGAGGACTGTCTGCCGACTTGCAAATTAAACCCCATCTGGCCGTTGGCCAGGAGACGCGCGACTTTTCCTGGGCCATTTCCGGCGCCAACGGAACGCCCGACGTGCGATCGGAACTGACATGGCAAAACCTCAAGGCGCAGCGTGTCGATCTGGGCGTAGCAGCCGAACACCCCCGGTTTGAATCCACCCTCCAAGGCTCCTTTGCTACGGTTGAGTCGGGAACCGTGCGAGATTCGGACTATCTGGAAAACAACCGCCAAAACGAAGAGTTCCGGTCGCTTAGCAGCGCATCCGGCTCGCGCTTTACGCAATGGCAGCTGCTGATCGGACCGCGCATCGGAGAGATTGGGCGGCTGGAGATACTGCCACAGGTGGGGTATCTGCACATCAACGACCGCTACCGCCTGCACGACGGGCGGTGGATTGTCGGCGCCAGCGGTTCGATCGACGGACTCGACAGCCGCTACGACACCCGCATGCAAGGATTTGGCGGCGGCCTGACGGTGCGCTATTTTTCAAAAAAGTGGGCCGATATTTTTCAGGTCGGCTGGCACCGCTATATGTTAGATTACGACGCATCCGCCGATTGGAACCTGCGCATAAACGACCCCGACCCGGCAAACAGGTTTCGTTATTTCAGACATAAAGGAACCGCCATGGAAGATCGAATTCGTATTGACGGACAGTGGCGCGTGAGCGATCGTCTATCGGTTTTTGCACGCTGGGAGCAAACGGTTTTGTCCCTTGAGCACGGATTGGACACCACCTACTATCTTGACCCGGCCAGAACCGAAAATCAACCGCTCAAAAGCGTTTCCTCCCGCCGAAACAGTTGGCTCATTGGCCTCAAAGGAGATTTTTAACATGAAATTACTCGTCAGCGCTTTGGAGGCCTCGGCCAATTTACATCTAGAACCCCTGCTGCCGCACCTGAGAAATACGACATTGCACGGCATTTTCGATCGTCGCTTCGGCGAACCGCTGGTGGAAAGTAAAGCTTTTTCCGTCATGGGTTTTTTAGAGGTACTCTCCAAAGTGCCATTGGCTCGAAAGAGTCTTAAACAGATGGTTGCGCTTGCCGCCGAATGCGACTTGGTGCTCCTCATCGACTCCCCCGCCTTCAACGTTCCGTTGGCCAAAGCCATCAAAAAAGCCCATCCGGCCAAAAAAATTGTCTACTATATCCCACCGCAAGTATGGGCATGGAAGGCGGGCCGCATTCCGGTAGTGGAGGCCAACACCGATCTTCAGGCAGTTATTCTGCCCTTTGAAAAGCAATGGTGGAAGAAGGCTGTCTATGTGGGGCACCCTTTAATGCAAGAGATTAAAACTTTCCGCACAAACACGGTGGATGAGCCCGTTTATGCTTTTTTGCCCGGTAGCCGGCGTGGCGAGATTGGACGGCTCTGGCCCACCCTTAAAGAAACAGCCGCCAAGCTTCAGGGGCGCAAACTGTTGGCAATCCCGACAGTTTTCACCGATGATGAAATTGTTGAAATTTATGGTGACTTAACCGGGTTTGAGGTTGTTAGAAATGCACATGAAGCACTCCTTGCGGCTCGTTTTGCCTTTGTTTGTTCGGGAACGGCAACCTTGGAAGCCGCACTCATCGGGACCCCCTTCGTGCTGGCCTACAAAGCCAAATGGCTCGATTTCCAGATAGCCAGACGGCTCATAAAGCTACCCTATGCCGGATTGGCCAACCTCATTTTTTACTTTGCCGATCGCCCCCCGATGCACGAAGAGTTTCTCCAGCAGTCAGTCACCGCCCAAAATCTGCTTGCTGCAGAAGCACGCTGCGATCGCGGCGCCTTTCTCAAACGCTCCTTGGAGCTTAGAAGTCAGCTATCAAGCCGCGAGGAGTCCTTGGAGGATCTGTTTTTAAGGATCATCAAAGACCCTTCGGGCTGAGCGGTTGCGGCGGCCACAACGGAGCACTTGATTTTAAAGAGGAAAAAGAGATTTTCGTTTTTGCACCCTTCGAGGCATTCGTAGTTGCCCATCCCCTTGGCAATGACCACATCGGCCCGCCCAAACAACTCGCCAAACTCGCCGCTGGCGCGATTCAACACAATCCCCGGCGTATCGACGCCGCTGTCGATTAACGTAGCAAACTCGCCCAAGCCGTCGTTTTTCGCCTCATCAAAGGTAATGTCGTTAATGGCCGGCTGTCCGCGCGTGGCGTAAAAACGGTGCTGTTTGGGATAGATTTTGGCCAATGTTTCCAGCAGCAGATTGTCAAAAAGATGCTCGCCCGCGTTGTCGCCCAACACCAGCACCGTTTGGGCGGTTTTGAGTTTTTCCAGAAGGTTGGCCGAATCATCCACCGCCAGCGGCGCTTCAAAAACCTTGTCCAGCTCGGCGGAAAGATCGAACTGTTTTTGGGAGCCGAAATCGAGCACATTGCCCGCGATCGCCGCCCGAAGCGCCGTTAAAAGCGGATTCTCCGACCTTTCGATCCGTTGGCGCGCTGCGGCGATCTGCGAAGCGGCCAGCCGGGTTGAGGTTTGTTTATAGGCCGCGATCGGGTCTTTTAGCCCCGTCAGCCGGGCGATATCGGCATAGATCGGCACGGCGGCCACGGGCGGCGGCACACTGTCCACATCCAGCTCAATGACCCGTTTGGCGGCAGCATCCAAAATCGCCTTGGTGGCTGTTTCGTCGCAGCCGATCAGCCGCGCGGATTTAAGGGCCTGTCCGTACAGGCAGTGCAGACATTCGGGGGTGATATTCATTTTAGGAGTTCCATTGTGGTTAAATCGCAGAGCTTTTCATAAATCTGCACCATCGAAAGCGAATCCTGCCGCCCGTAGGTCAGCAGATCGGCGCGGATTTTTTGCGCGGTTTGTTCATCGGCGCCACTGAGGGCCAAATACCCCTCCATCGCTTCACGCCCGCCGGGAATCCCCAATCCATCATAGCGGGCAGTCTCATCCAGCACCGGCGCAACGTTTTTAAGCGAGCAGCTGCCGCGCATGGCCGGATGATAATACCACCGCTTTTCAAAGGGGATCATCAAATCGATCGTGCGTTTGGCCATGGATTCGAGCGGCGCGCTCAACTCGGGCGCCCAGTCGGCCAACCGTCTAAGAAGCCGCCGCTCGTAGTCGGCGCCGTAGGCCACCAGCGAACCCTTCGGGCCGATCAGTGCCGCGAGCTTGGCGGCGATCGCATGGCGGGCATCTTCGCGGGCGGCGGCCAGAAACTCGTGATGTTCCGGCTGCGCGCCGGGAGCTTTGAGAATATGCAGCGAATACTGAAACGGAAGCGGCTCAAAGGGCGAAAGCTGCTCGAAGGGCGGAACGGGATGCTGCACCGTTTCAAAATCCAGAAAATAGACGGGAAACTCGATAGATGACAAAAAATCCGCTAGCGCATCGGGCGAAACAAAGGCGTCACCGCTTTTTTCGCTGGCGATTTGAATACGCTGATAGGCGCTTAAGGGGTGGGTTTCGGGCAGAGTTTTGGGGTCGATGATGCCCCGGTTGTACAGCTCGAACTTTTTTTCGCCCCCCAGCCGCGCGATATTCAGCACCGAATGGGCCGGGACCGGCGCAAAACAGTGTTCGGCGTAGGGGCACCGGACGGGCGAAAGACAGGCGGGAGAAAGCGGCGCGTCCAAAGCGCCCGGCTCGCTTAGCATGGCAAGCGCCTCCTCGATGCGCCGGATACGGCCCGCAACCGATCGGGTTAAATCGTAGGGCTTGAAGAGTTGACCATAGTCGAGTTCGCCTACGCGGATGTAGTTTTTATCCGGCAAAAACAAAAGGGTTCTGGCAACCTCAACCCCATGACGCTCCAGCAGCCAGACCTGCAATGCAAAATCATCCTTATCCGCCGTGCGGGGCGTGCCCCAAAAGGCGATCTTTTCCAGCTGCCACCCCGCCTCCGTTTGAACCAGGCGATCGATCGGCGCAGCAGCTTTGTCAGCCTCAAGGCGGGTTTGCGAATAGGGATGAAGCTGAACATGGCGGGCTTCAAACCAGGCTTGAGCATCGGTTTTTAGGGCGGGCTCAACCCATTCGGGCGTGGTGTGGCGGTTGGTGACGGGTTCGCCCCGCTGCCAAAAAGTTCGGGCCTTGGGGCACGCTAGGGTTCGAAACAATAATCTGGCATCCAATATCGGCGAAGTCAAAACCCGAGTCACCCGTCACTTTCGTGGGCGCATTCTAACACAGCCGATTTTTTGAAAAAACTTTTAAATGTCAAAACCACGCAAACCGCCTGAAACCCGCTTAAGAGAGAGTTGGCTACCCTTCGCGCGTACTTCAAAAAACAACGGAGGTCATCAACACCATGATGCGGATCGCACTCTTTCTGCTGACCAACCTTGCCATTATCATCGTGGCAAGTCTCACCCTGAATATTCTGGGCGTGGGCAGCTATCTGGACAGTGCAGGCGGTCTGAATCTGACCAACCTGCTGATTTTCTGTTTTGTGTTCGGCATGACCGGCGCATTTATTTCGCTGCTGCTCTCCAAGTGGATGGCCAAAATGGCCACCCGCACGAAGGTGATCGAAAATCCCCGCACGCAGCAGGAAATTTGGCTGGTTAACACCGTTAAAGAGCTGGCACGCCGCTCCAATATCGGCATGCCCGAAGTGGGCATTTTCCCCGCCGATCAGGCCAACGCCTTTGCCACCGGCTGGAACCGCAACAAGGCGCTCGTGGCCGTCAGCCAAGGGATGCTCAACCGCTACAGCGAAGAGGAAGTCAAGGCGGTTATGGCCCATGAAATCGCCCACGTGGCCAACGGCGATATGATTACCCTGGCGCTGATTCAAGGCGTAATCAACACCTTTGTGATGTTCTTTGCCCGCGTTATCGGTTACTTTGTCGATCGCGTCGTGCTGAAGAATGAAGAGGGCCACGGGATTGGCTTTTTCATTGCCACCTTTGTGGCCGAGATTATCCTTGCCATTTTGGCATCGATGATTGTGATGTGGTTCTCCCGCCGCCGCGAATTCCGCGCCGATGAGGGTGCAGCCTATCTCGTAGGCGCTCCGGCGATGATCGCCGCATTGGCGCACCTGCAGCGCGAAACCCAGTTTCCCGATCAGATGCCCGACAGCATGAACGCCTTTGGTATCAATACCGGCAAACGCGAAGGATTGGCCGCCTTTTTTATGAGCCACCCGCCCTTGGAAAAGCGCATCGAAGCGCTGAAAAAATTCGCCTAAACTCCCTCCCGCCCCGTTAAAGGGCGGGTTTCTCCTCTTTTTTAAACCCCTTGATGAACTCGATAAAAAAGACCAGAAAAATCGAACCCATCAGACCCGCCACAAAAGCGACGGCGATAATCAATCGCCCCTTGGGCGCAACAGGGCGATCGGGTGCCAAAAACCCGGCTATTTTCGTCTCGACATAAAGCGGATTATTTAACGCCGCTTTTTGGGCTTCCAGTTCAAGAATTTTTGCACCGTACGCCACGACGCGCTCCTCGATGCGGCTTCTCTCTAGTAAAAGAAGGGCTGCAAGGGCCGGCTCGGAACCTTTGGTCCGTCCGGCGATTTCGGCATTGCGCGCACGAAGACCGTGCAGCTCGCGCCCGTAGAGTTCGATCTGGGATTCGACGGCTTTCGAAGCGGCCCGTTGGGGCAGCAGTCTTTGTTTGAGAATTTTTTGATGCTCCGCTTCCACCTCGCGCATCAAGCGCTCGCTCGTCCTCTTCACCGAGTCGAGCGATTCCCCCCTGATTTCGACTTCAATCATTTCACTGTCGCGTCTAAGGGCAATTTTCTCGATGCGAACCGTTCGATCGATTTCCGCTATGCGGCCCCCAAGGTAAACGGCAATCTCGTCCAGCGTCGCAAAGGAAAGTGGCTCTTCCGACTGCGCCTGCATGGTGTAGCCCGGCAAAATATCGAACACAGCACTATAGGTTGGTGTTTTAAGTGAAACATATGCAACCGCTGCAACAACAGTAAAAGCCGTAAAGAAGAGGATAAAAATTTTATGCGCAAGAAGTGTTCGAACCAGCTCCCTAAGATCAATTTCATCATCCAAAACGGGGCGCACAGACGTATCTGTCATAGCAAACCTTTAAAGCGTAGTTTGTGTAGAAAGTGGCGGACAGGGGGGGATTCGAACCCCCGGTACCCAAGGGGTACAGCAGTTTTCGAGACTGCCGCCTTCAACCGCTCGGCCACCTGTCCTTGTGAGGTGAATGCAGGAGGCGGATTTTAGCGATCCGCCCCTTAGTTATTCATAGAACTCTTCGTCTTCGTCGTCCTCGCCATACTCGTAATCGTCATCGTCATAGCGTGCGGGGTTGCCAAAGCCGCCGCCGGAACTCTCGTCATCGTCGAAATCTTCGTCGTCATCGTCCCATTCTCGGCCGGGAATGCTCTCTTCTTCCTCTTCCCACTCATCAAAAGCCATGCTTTTCCTCCGTCAATTTTTTGCAATACTACTCAATTTTGGGCGCGGGCGAGCGTCTCTTCGTGGAATTTTTTCAGACGCGTATAGGCGCTTACATCCGTCAACTCCAGCTCTTCCATCTCCCGAAGCCGGTTTTCGATCTGCTCTTCGGTAAACCGCACCACCTCGTCAAGATCGTCGGTCATGCGGATAAGCCCGAAGTCTTCGGGGCTGATCGTCCCTTCGGAAAGCATGCTCTTTTCAATAAACTCCATCATCGGCTTCCAGTAATCCACGCCGATGAGAAAAATCCCGATGGGGAAAATCTTTTTGGTCTGTACTAAAGTGAGCGCCTCAAAGAGTTCGTCCATCGTGCCAAATCCGCCGGGGAAAATAATATAGGCATAGGAGTACTTCACCAGCATCACCTTGCGGGCAAAGAAGTAGTCAAACTTGAGGCTGACATCCAGATACTCGTTGGAGGACTGCTCGTGGGGCAGTTCGATATTCAGCCCGATCGACTTGGCCTTGCCGGAGATATAAGCACCCTTGTTGGCCGCCTCCATAATGCCGTTGCTGCCGCCGGTAATGACGTTAAACCCCTTTTCGGCCATCATGTAACCCAGCTTGCGGGCCATTTTGTAGTAGCGGTTCTCCTCTTGAGTGCGCGCGCTGCCAAACACCGTCACCGACGGGCCGATGTCTTTGAGTTCGTCAAAGCCGTGCACAAAGTCGGCCATGACGCGGAAGATGCTCCACGGCTCGCTAAAGTCAAGCTGGCGGCGCAGATGAATTCGTTTTTCTTCAGTCATTACACAATCCTGTTTCGAGATTTATTTTCCGTAAACGCTTTGAGGTTTTCGGCCATTTCGGCCACCAGCCGCGTTCTGGCTTCGCGGGAGGCCCACGCGATATGCGGCGTGATCGCCAGCCGATCGGCGCTTACCTCAAAAAGCGGATTATCCGCCTTGGGCGGCTCGCTTGAGAGCACATCCAGCCCCGCGCCCGCAATTTGACCCTTTTGGAGCGCCCCGGCCAATGCCGCTTCGTCCACAATGCCGCCGCGCCCCAAATTCAGCAGCAGCGCGGAGGGTTTCATCAGCCCCAGCTCCCGCGCGCCGATGAGATTGCGGGTCTGATCGTTTAGCGGCGCATGGATACTGACCACATCGGCGGTTTGAAGCAGCTCCTCCAGCGGCAATAACGCGTAGGGCTGATCGCTGTTTTTGCCGCTGGTGCTGGCATAAACCACCTGCGCCCCAAAGGCCTGCGCCGCCTGCGCCACACGCCGTCCGATCGCGCCCATGCCCACAATGCCCCACCGTTTGCCCGCCAGTTCATTAAAGGGCATTGTCAAATCGGTAAACAGAAAACTTTTCGCCCAATCCGCGTGACCGTAACGGGTGTGATAATCCATGCGGTGGGCCAGATGAAAATAGAGCGCAAAGGTGTGGGCCACGACGCTTTCGGTCGAATAACCCGCCACGTTCGCCACCGCAACGCCTGCGTTTTTGCAGGCATTTAAATCGATATTGTTCACCCCGGTGGCCGCTTCCAGCACCAGCTTGAGCTTGGGCGCGGCCTTTAAAACCGCTTCGTCGATGACGACCTTGTTGGTCACAATCACCGCCGCGTCCCTGACCCGATCGGCGCGCTCATCAGGCTGCGTTGCGGGGTGCAAAACCACTTCGCCAAAACCGTTAAAAACCTCCAACGACACATCGCCCAGCGTGGCGGCATCCAAAAACACAATCTTCAAAGACAAAATCCTAAAGCAAAATCAGGGTCGCCAGACCCAAAAAGGTAAAAAAGCCCGCCACATCGGTGACGGTAATCAGCAGCACCGCGCTGGCCACCGCCGGATCGATGCCAAACTTCTTAAGCACCAAAGGAATCCCCGCGCCGAAAAAGCCCGCATACATCATATTGGCAAACATCGCCAAGGCAATCACCACGCCCAGCATCGGCATTTTA
Organism: Campylobacterales bacterium; assembly: GCA_050251635.1. Classification (GTDB taxonomy): domain Bacteria; phylum Campylobacterota; class Campylobacteria; order Campylobacterales; family SZUA-545; genus JBFWML01. The sequence goes on from JBFWML010000004.1 coordinate 14,263, forward strand.
AACCACGCCCACGCCAGCAAACTGGCCAGCAGCGCAAAAACAAGGCCGTTTAAAAGGGCGATACCCATTTCGCGCATCACCACCGGACGGGCGTTTTCCAGCTTGACTTCGCCCAGCGCCATCTGGCGCACCGTTACCGTCAGCGCCTGCGTACCCGCCACGCCGCCCATGCTGGCGACGATCGGCATCAAAATCGCCAGCGCCACAATCTGCTCGATCGACTCGGCAAACAGCGAAACCACCAACGCGCCCAGCGTGGCGGTGATAAGATTGATCGCCAGCCATTTGGCCCGGGTGCGCCCCGTTTTAATCACATCGTCCTGCCACTCTTCGTTGCTGTCCACCTGACCGAGCGAATAGATCTGCTCCGTGGCCGCCTCTTCGATCATGTCGTAGATGTCGTCGGAGGTGATCCGGCCCATGAGATGGCCGAAGTTGTCCACCACGGGAATCACCGCCAGGTCGTAACGCTCCACCGTTTGCGTCACGGTTTCGAGCGTGTCGTCGCCGTACACGGAGATCGGCTCGTCGAACTCCTCCAAACTTTCGCCGTAGGTTTTGCCAAAATCGAGCATAATCAGCTCTTCGAGGCTGAGCATCGCCTTGAGGCGGTTTTGTTCGTCCACCACAAAGACATAGTGGATATTGGAAACCTCTTCGTCCTTAATCAGCTTTTTCAGCCGCTTGATCGAATCGGCGATGCGTTCATCCAGCCGGGCGCTAAAGAGCTCGGTCTGCATAATCGCCCCCGCGCTGTCCTCATCAAAGCGCTTGAGGTTTTCGATATCCTCTTTGTGTTCGGCGTCCACCTGACGCATGATCTCGTAGGCTTTTTCTTCGTCAACCTCTTCGATCTTCTGCACGATGTCGGTCGCATCGTCGGTGTCCAGTTCGTTAACAACCGCCGCCCACTCCTGCGCGTCCATGCTTTTGACCAGCTCGTCCTGCACCTTTTCGGGCAGTTCGAGCACCGTCGTACCCAGCAGTTCCGGCGGCAAGGCCCTTAGAATCCGGCGGTAATTTTCGTCGCCGTCCTCGTCACGCAGCGAAAGCAGCACCTCCGCCACGTCGGATTCGTGCATTTCCAGCTGGGGCGCGCCGCCCGTTTCGTGGGCAGCCACATAGGCAAGCAGCAGCTCTTTTTTGCCGCGCAGATCCAGTTCGGTCATTTAAAACCCCGCTCCCGCAAACTCAAGGGCGCGAATACAAAGCACCGCCGCAATACCGCCGAAAAAGCCCGCCAGCACATCGTCCAGCATGACGCCGTAGCCGTTTTTCAGCCGCGAATCGAGCTTGCCGATGATCGACGGTTTCCAAATGTCAAACAACCGGAAAAACAAAAACGCCAGCAGAACCTGATGCCACGCAAAGGCATCGGGCAGCAAAGCCAGCGCGATCCACATTCCCGCCAGCTCGTCAATGACCACCTCTTTGGGGTCCTCGCGGCCCGTGGCGGCCTGATAGGCATCGATCGATCGCGCCCCGGCCACAAACACCAGCACAATCAGCAGCCAAAAGGTCTCGATCGGCAAATAGGCCAAAGCCAAAAGCCCGATCGGCAGCGCGGCGATCGTGCCGACGGTGCCCGGCGCCTTGGGGAAAAGTCCGCTGTAAAAAACCGTAACAAAAAGCTTATTCAAACAAAAATCCTTAGGTGAGCGAACTGGTCTGATAAAGCTTCATCAGCTCCATATAAAACTTCTGCTGCCCCTGCTCTTCAATCAGGCCGCTGGAGGGAATCAGGTCGTAGTAGAGTTTGGCCAGATTCTTAAAGCGGGCCGGAAAGAGTTTATCCAGCAGCATGGCGGAGATCTCTTTGCGCATCAGTACCGCCGGAGGCACAATTCCTTCCATCAGCAGCGTCAGAATCGAATCGCTGTGGTAGGTGATATGGTGGTGGTGTCCGTGCGGGCAGGTCTGCACCGTCACCAGCGTTTTGCACAGGTCGCAATAGACAAACTCGCCGGTGGTCTTAATCTCCAAATCCACCCCGAGCAGATTGTCCAAAATCGTGCTCATGCCGCCGCCGGAGTAGTGCAAACCCAGCCCGGCGTGGTTTTGGCCCACGATAAAGCGGTCGCAACCGTAGTTGTTGACGACGATCGAGTTAAGAATCATCTCGTTGCTGCCCGCAAAGATATAGGTGTTTTCCAGCGGGATAATCACCACCTTGTGCGCGGGCAGAAAGTTCTTGGCGAAAAAATCCAAACAGGCGTGCCGCAGCCCATAGGGCAGCACGTCCTTAAGGTAGGGCTTGGTCAGGAAAATCACCAGCAGGTCGGTCTCGTCCAGACACTGCCGGATAACCCGCTCATGGGCGCGGTGCAAAGGACGCGCCGCCATCACAAGGCCGGTCACGTGCTTGGCGTTTGCCGCCGCCTTGGCTTCGGCCACCCTTTGAAGCGTGCGATCGACCTCCTCAAACTCCACGGAATAATCGCCGCATACCGCCAGCGATCCTAAGCGGTTCATCGTATTTTCCACGCCGGGGTGGGTGGTGTCGGTGGTGCCGTAGATTTTATAAACCCGCGCCTTGGGATCGATGGGGAAAACCTCTTTAACGCTCAATTCTCCGCGCTTGCGTCCTTCGCAAATCAAATCAAGCGTTTCGCCCGTTTCGGCGCTTTTGAGCACCTGAGCGTTGCGCTTTCCGCTGGGGGCCAGCAAAAAAGAGAAGGGGAACGTCCGCCCCTTGTACAGGGCGGTTTGATCGACCTCGGCGGCGGTGCGGCTGTCCATCAGGCCGTCCAGGGGGGAAAGCAGCCCCTTTTGCACCATGGCCAGCGTGGCGACTGCTTCGATATCGATAAAAAGCTGGCGGCGGTTACTTGTCGCTGTTTTTGAGGATGCCATACTTCTTCCTTTTTTCCCACAGGCTCTTGCGGCTGATGCCCAGACGCTTGGAAAGTTCGGTGTCAGGGTAGCGGTTTTGGTTGGACAGGATTGCCAGCTTGACATACTCCTCGATACTCAAAAGCTCGCCCTCCCCCAGCCCTTGAGACTGGGATTTAAGATGCCGGATGCGAAACTCCGCCGCGGGCGCCTCTTCGGCGTCGTCGGTGGAGCTCATGACCACCGGCAGTTTCCGCAGCTGCTCGGCCAGCTCCCGTTTTTCGTTCTTTTTGAGCGTCTGCAAACCGCTGAGATAAATCAATGCGCCCTTGGGCAAGGCGGGCAGCTGGACTGAACCGTTCAGGGGATGGAAAAAGAACGAAAGGCGCTTTTGGGAGGCGAGTTTAAAGGCGTAAGCGTCGGCGCAGCGCTGGTGATTGGTAATAAGCAGCAGCGGCGTTTCGGAGGCTTGGCCCAGTCCGTCGCAGCGCAGCTCTTCAAATCCCTGCGCCACATAACTCAACAGCCCGCGGTTTTCGTTTTTAATCCGGCGAAACTCCTTAAAGTGCTCGATCTTGCGAATAAGCTCTTCGATCATAAAGGGTTTAAGGATGTAATCCGAAGCCCCGGCGTTCATGGGGCGCGTCACCGTATCGGCGTTGATGTAGGACACCATCAAAATAATGATCTTCTCGCGGTACTGCTCGATCAAAAGATGAAAATACTGATCGGAGAAGTTGCTCGAAAGCAGCAAAACATCCACACCCCGGTGCTCCAACGCTTCGCGGGTGGTGGCGGCGAACTCGCAAGCGTACCCCGCATCCTGGAGCTTGGCGGCAATGCTCTGCGCCAGATAAACCTCGTTTTCAACCACCAGAACTTTCATAAACACCTCCAGTCAAAATAGCCCAACGTCGCCGTCGCCAAAACCGCAACCCCCTCGCTGCGGCCCACAAACCCCAGCTTTTCCGTAGTGGTCGCTTTGATATTCACCCGCTCGCGCCGCACCCCCAGCAGATCGGCCACGCGGCGTCTCATGGCGGCTTTGTGGTTTTCAAGTCTGGGCTGTTGCGCCATAATGGTCACATCCGCCGATCGCACCTCAAAACCGAGGGCGTAAATCCGCGCCAGCGCTCTTTCTAAAAGCCGCGAAGAGTCGGCGTTTTTAAAGGCGGGGTCGGAGTCGGGAAACATACCGCCAATATCGCCCAGACCCGCAGCCCCTAAAATCGCGTCGGTCAGCGCGTGCAGTGCCACATCGCCGTCGGAGTGGGCCTTAAAGCCGTAATTCACGGGGATGGCAACGCCGCCGAGCATCATCGGCCTGCCCTCCTCAAAGGCGTGCACGTCAAATCCGGTGCCTGTGAGCATCTGGCTTGAGGCGGGTTTGAGACACTCCAGCCATGCCATTTCGTGCCCAAAGGTCAGCTTGGCGGCCCGCTCGTCGCCCTCCACATAACTCACGCTGCCCCCTTGCGCGGCAATCAAGGTGCTTTCGTCGGTAAAACCGGTGCTCTTTTCCAGCGCAGCCTTGAGCACGGCAGTGCGCGAAAGCTGGGGCGTTTGAATTCTGCGCAATCCGTCGCGGTCCACAAGCCCCTGCGGCCCGGTTACCGTGTCCACCACCTTCAAGGCCGGAACCACGCAATCGGCCCGACCCGCCTGCTCGATCACTCTGGCGATCAGCGATGCGGGCACGCAGGCGCGGGCAACGTCGCTCACCAGCACGAACTCGCTTTGAACCTGCGCCAGCGCGTTTTTCAGCGACGCCTCGCGGGTCGATCCCCCCGCAACGACCGTATAATCGCTGATCGATGCGATATGGGCCGCCTCCTCGGGCGCGGCCGCAATCACGACCGTTTCAAATTCATAACTCTGGGCGAAACGATCTGCTACATATTCCCACAAGGGCTGTTCCCCAATGCGCAGCCATTGCTTCTTAACCGGCAGACGAAACCGCGTCGAACCGCCGGCCGCCAGCAAAATAAGGCTTATCTTTCCCACGCCCGCCCTTTTGAGTGATGGTGTTACGAAATTATACACACCAACCGATTAAGCATCGTGTTACAGAAGGTAACCAAACGAACACAAAGAGAAATTTCAAAAAGTTAACGATTTGTTCACGATGCTGCCCTATGATGCCTTCGCCTGTTTAAGACAGGCACCCTAACCCCTCCAGAATCCGGCGGGCGGGTGGCTGCAACATATCTTTTCAACAAGGCTTCCGGCCCCCACCTGAACCTTGAAAAGAGTGCTTCCTTTGGTCGGGAAAAATCCCCGTCCGCCGGATTCGTTCTCCGCAACCCCTTTTAAATCAGACCAAAATTATCCTTTTTAAAGTATCCTTCCCGCGATAACACAACCAAAAGGATCGCCGTGAGAGAAGCGTGGATCGCCAAACGCATGAATGACGGCGTGCGGACTCAAATGCACTACGCCAAAAAAGGCATCATCACCGAAGAGATGGCCCATGTGGCCGCCGCTGAGGGACTGGAAGCCGAAACGGTGCGCAAGGAGATCGCCCGCGGACGGCTGATTATTCCGGCCAATATCAACCATAAACATTTAAATCCCATGGCGATCGGTATCGCCGCCCGCTGCAAAATCAACGCCAATATCGGCGCCTCCGCGCTGGCGTCCGACCCCGAAGAGGAGGTGCGCAAAGTCTGCATCAGCCTTAAATACGGGGCCGACACGATCATGGATCTTTCCACCTGCGACAATACCGATGAGGTGCGCAAAGCGGTCATCGCCGCCAGCACCGTGCCGATCGGCACCGTTCCCATGTATCAGATCATCCAGCAGGCCAAGGGCCAGGACGCCAAAAACGTCACCATCGAAGATATTTTGCGCGTCTGCGAAGATCAGGCCAAACAAGGCGTGAGCTACTTTACGATCCACGCCGGTTTTCTGCTGCGGTTTATGCCCCATGTGGCCAAACGCAAAAGGGGGATCGTTTCGCGGGGCGGTAGCCTGATCGCCGCGTGGATGATGCACCACCATCAGGAAAACCCGTTTTTTCAGGCTTACGATCAGATTCTGGAAATCTGCCGCAAATACGATGTGGCGCTTTCGCTGGGCGATAGTCTGCGCCCCGGTTGTCTGGCCGACGCGTCGGATGAAGCGCAACTAGAAGAGCTGAAAATTCTGGGCGACCTGACGCTGCGGGCGTGGGAAAAGGACGTGCAGGTCATGATCGAAGGGCCGGGCCATGTGCCCTTAAATCAGGTCGAATACAACATGAAGGTCGAGCGGCGTTATTGCCACGACGCGCCCTTTTACATTTTGGGCCCGCTAGTGACCGACGTGGCCGCCGGATACGACCATATCGCCTCGGCGATCGGCGCGGCGGTGGGCGGCATGCACGGCGCGTCGATGCTCTGTTATGTCACCCCCAAGGAGCACTTGGGGCTGCCCGGCCCGGGCGACGTGCGCGAAGGGATTATCGCCTACAAGATCGCCGCCCACGCCGCCGATATCGCGCGGGGACGCAAAGGCGCGCGCGACCGCGACGACAAAATGAGCGACGCGCGTTTCGCCTTTGACTGGAACAAACAGTTTGAACTGGCCCTCGACCCCGACCGGGCCAAGGAGTTCCACGACGAAACCCTGCCGCAGGATGCCTTTAAAGAGGCGGAGTTTTGCAGTATGTGCGGGCCGAAGTTCTGCTCGTACAAAATCACCCACGACATCGTCGATCGGTTCGGACAAAAGGAAGCGCAATGAACGAACAAAACGTTAAAGAGGTTTTAGCCACCGTTAAATATCCCGGTTTCGAAAAGGATATCGTCACCTTCGGTTTTGTGAAATCGGTGGCGGTCAAGGGTCACGAAGCGGCCATTACGCTGGACATTACCGCCTCCTCCCCCGAAATAGCGCAGGAGTTGCGGATGGAGATCATCCAAAAACTCGGCGCAATCGGTTTTAAAAGCGTTGACCTCGATATCAAACAACCCGCCGCACCTAAAGAGACCAGCTCCAAAGGTCGCAACCTCGCCCCGCAGATCAAACACTTTGTGATGGTCAGCTCCGGTAAAGGCGGCGTGGGCAAATCGACCACCACCGTCAACCTTGCCGTCGCCACGGCGCTTCAGGGCAAACGGGTGGGCATTTTGGATGCCGATATCTACGGCCCCAACGTGCCGCGCATGATGGGTCTGGAGAGCGCCAAGCCGGTGATCGAAGGCAATAAAGTGATGCCCCCGATGGCCCACGGGGTCAGCATTATGAGCATGGGGATTATTATCGAGCCGGGACAGTCGCTCATCTGGCGCGGCCCGATGATTATGAAAACGATCGAACAGTTCTTCACCGACATCACCTGGGGCGAACTGGATGTGTTGTTTATCGATATGCCTCCGGGCACGGGCGACGCGCAACTGAGCCTCGCGCAGGCGGTTCCCGTCACGGCGGGCGTCATGGTGACTACGCCGCAGACCGTGGCGCTGGATGATGCGCGGCGCGGACTGGATATGTTTAAAAAGATGCACATTCCCATTGCGGGCATTGTGGAAAACATGAGCGGCTTCGTCTGCCCCGAAAGCGGCAAGGAGTACGACATCTTCGGCAAAGGTACCTGTGAAGCGGTCGGTCAGGAGTACGGCACGGGTGTGCTGGCGGAAGTGCCCATCGAACCGGCCATCCGCACCGGCGGGGACACGGGCAAACCGATTGTCATCAGCCACCCCTCCAGCGAAAGCGCCAAACGGTACCTCAAGGCCGCCGATCAGCTCTGGAGCTTTTTGCAAGCGCAGCAGGGCGACAACGCGGCGATCCAGCCGATCCCCTCCGACAAACCCGCCTGCTCCCAGTAAAACCCGGTCATTTCAGGCCGGGTTTTTCTTTTTTCCCACCTCGCAGGTCATCGCGTGTTCGATCATCAGCTTCGCCGCTTCGCGGTACTCGTCCACCACGTTGCGCACATTCAGGTCGTCAAACAGCCCCGGTGTCATCAAATGATTGGTTTTTAATACCAGATTCACATTTGGATTAGCCTCCAGCACCGCTTCGGCGATCAGCCGCATCCCCCCTTCGCGGTTGGTTGCCACAATGACCGCCGACGCGTCGTGAATGCCCGCCTTTTCCAGAATATGCAGCTGCGCGGCGTTACCCAGCATCACCGCGTGGCCGCGATCGATCCCCTCTTCGACCTTTTTATACTGCCCCTCGATGCACAGATAAGGAATCTCCTGCTCTTTAAGCATCTGCGCCACCTGCTGCCCCAGCGCCGCGCCGTAACCGATCACAATCACATGGTTTTTCACCTGCGCCGATTCGATCGCAACCCCTTCGCTCAAGGGCGCGGAACGGCCCTCAAAACGGGCTGCAATCTGTTCTAGCTTTTTGAGAATAAAGGGGGTGAGCACCATCGAAATAGCAGCGGCGACAATAATCAACTGGATAAAGTGCGCATCGGCCAAAATCCCCGCCACCGTCGCCAAGGCGAAGATTGCAAAAGAAAACTCCCCCATCTGCATCAGCGCGATCGCGCTTCTAAGCGCCGTAGCCCGGTCGCTCAAATAGCGCAAAACCGCAAAGATCATCATTGCCTTAAGCGCCATCACTGAAACCATAAAGGCGGTGACAAACCCGATATTCTCCACCAGCATGCGCAGATTGATCTGCAAGCCGACGGTGACAAAGAAAACCCCCAGCAAAATATCCCTAAAGGGGGCCAAGTCCGCCTCGACCTGATGTTTGTAGCGGGTTTCGGCAATCATAATCCCCGCAATCAATGCCCCCAGCGAGTAGGAAAAGCCGAACTTGTGCGCCAGCAGCGCCGCGCCTACAACAATCAGCAAAATCGTGCCCACAAAAATTTCGTGGGATCGGCTGTTGCTGGCCCGTTCGAGCAGCTGCGTCATCAAAAACTTACCCACGGTGGAGAGCAGCACCAGCACGATCGCCGCCGAAATCGCCATCTGGGAAAGCAGCTTGGTCAGTGTCACGTCGGGCTGGGAAAAGAGCGTCACCATGAGCAAAATGGGAATGACGGCAATATCCTGAAAAATCAAAATCCCCAGCACCTGCTTACCGTAGGGTTTGCCTATCTCGCCGCGCTCCTTGAGGATTTTCAGCACGATCGCCGTCGATGAGAGCGAGAGCGCCGCCGCGATGATAATGGCCGCCTTGGGTTCGATCCCCATCACAAAAACCGCCAGCAGCGAAAAAAGCACCGTCGTAGCCACCACCTGCAACGCGCCAAATAAAAACACTTCGCGTTTCATCGCCCGCAGATGGCTGATGGAAAACTCAAGGCCGATCGTAAACATCAAAAAGACAATGCCAAACTCCGCCACCTCGGATAAAACCGAGTGGCTCGAGCTTCTAAATTGATAGATCTCCGCCACCAAAACCCCGGCGGTGATATAACCGATGATAGGCGGAATATCGATTTTTTTAAGATACAAATTCAAGACAACGGCAATCAGCGCCGCCATCACGACAACCATCAAAATATTTTCCAAGCAGGAAACCTTAACTTTTAAAAGTAGATTCGCCGCCGATTCTAGCAAAAAACGCTTACAGCCTGTTTGCAAGCAACTGTTGCGGAATGTACTGTTTAATTTCGCACGCTATATCCGATTATCTAAAAGCGTTGAAGTGTTAATATTCGCACAACAAAAACAGGGGGGGCACCGTGGAACCGGCTCAAAAACACTCGATCGCGCTGCGAATTTACGCGCCGATGATTGCCGCAATTATTATTGGACTGGCAGCCGTTTTCTGGCTGGGCAACAGGGGCGCACACGAAGTTGCCGCTCAGACCTACGCCGATCAGACATCGCAGCTGAACCGCTACTACGAAAAGCTGCTTGATGAGAAGTTCAACGTGGGTATCGTGGGCGCGATCAATATCGCCAACAACGTCAGCTTCGTTCAGGCCCTAAGGGATGAAAACCGCGAGATCGCCGAACGGGAAGCCAACCGCATTACCACCCACCTCAAAAACCACACAAACTTCAAAAACGTCCAGATTCACCTGCACACCGCCGATGTGCGCAGCTTTCTGAGGGTCTGGAGCCCCAGCACGGCGACGATCTCAGCGGCTTTCGCAACACAATCCTTGAGGTCAAAAAGACCCAAAAACCCCTTGCGGCCATCGAACTGGGCGTTGCGGGCCTCACCATCCGGGGTTTGGCCCCCATTATGGAAGGCCCCGTCTATCTGGGCTCGATCGAGTTTATGCAGGGCTACAGCTCGGTCATTAAAGCAATGAAAGAGGAGATGAAGTCCGCCATTATGGTGACCATCAACACCGACGAGCTGGCGCACTCCCCCGGACTGCAGGAGGCTCAACGGGTGCAGAAAATGGCCTTGGCCCAAAAACCCGAAGAGACCAACCCGCTGCTGCTCAAAGAGGTCAGCGCGCTCAGCAGCGTTCCTAGACAGGGTGAATGGGCGCTGACGGAAAACTTCCTCGTTACCACCCGCCCCGTGACCGACTTTAGCGGCAAAACCATCGGTACCGTCTTTATGGGCGCCGATCTGGCTCTGGTCAACCGCGCGATCGACTCGGCTAAATCCACTGCCATGAGTCAGGCGCTTACGGTGGGCGCTATTTTTGTGCTGGTTTTGATTGTGCTGATCATCACCGTGGAAACGAGCCTTAAGCGGCCGCTGAAGGCTCTCAATAGCGTCGCCCACAATCTCGGAAGCGGCGAAGGGGACTTGACCCAGCGCCTCACCATTCAAAATCAAGACGAAATAGGCTGCGCCTGCAGCCATATCAACAACTTCCTGTCCAGAACCCACATGCTCATCAAAGAGGCAAAAGCTGCTTCAGGGGAAAACGCCTCCATCGCCAACGAACTCTCCTCCACCGCCAATCAGATCGGACGGCGGGCCGAAGAGGAATCGACGGTGGTCAATCAGACAACCGCCGGGGCCGAAAAGGCGCGCGGCGAACTCAGCGCCATGCTCGAAGCGATCGAAGCGGGCCGCACGCAAGTGGTGAACGCCAACCGTTCGCTTCAGGAAGGGCGCATGGAGATGGAGCGCTTAAGCGAGCAGGTTAACGAGACCGTTCAGGCCGAACTGGAACTGGCTGAGCGTCTCGCCCGTTTAGCCCACGATGCCGAACAGGTTAAAGAGGTTCTAGGCGCCATCCGCGATATCGCCGATCAGACCAACCTATTGGCGCTCAACGCCGCGATCGAAGCGGCCCGCGCCGGTGAACAGGGCCGTGGTTTTGCCGTCGTAGCCGACGAGGTGCGCAAACTGGCCGAACGTACCCAGCGCAGTCTGACCGAAAGCGATGCGACCATCAGCGTCATCACCCAGTCGATCGGCGACACCTCCGAAGAGATGAACCACAACAGCCAGAAAATTCAGAACCTGACTGTCGCAGTTGAAAAAGTGAGCGAGATTATCCACACCTCCTCCCAAGCGATGGACAGCGCCGCCGCCGAATCGGTCAGCAGCGCCGAACGTTCGCGCAAAACCGCCGACGCCATCTCACATTTGATCGAAAAGATCGAACAGATCAACGAGCTTTCAGGCTCCAACGCCCGCAGCGTTGAAGAGATTGCCTCCGCCGCCGAGCATCTTTATCAGATGACCGACAAGCTCAATCAGCAACTCGGTCGCTTCAAAGTCTAACCCCGCAGGGTCGCCGGTTTAGCCGGCGACCGCCACACACTCAATCTCCACCAACGCATTTTTGGGCAAGGTTTTTACCGCCACCGTGCTGCGCGCGGGCTTGTGATTGCCAAAGTGGCGCGCATAGACCTCGTTGACCGCCGCAAAGTCATTCATGTCCGCCAAAAAGAGCGTGGTTTTCACGACCTTCGACATCGAGCTTCCCGCCGCTTCCAGCACCTTGCTTAGGTTGGTCAACGCCTGCTCGGCCTGAGCTTTCACATCGCCCTCCTCCATGGAGCCGTCGGGCCGCAGGGAGATTTGGCCGGAGGTGTAAACCATGCCGTTTAGCACAATCGCCTGGGAATAGGGACCGATGGCCGCAGGGGCGGACGGGGTAGCAACAACTTTCATTTCAACTCCTCAAAAAAGATCAACGCTGAGGCCCACATAGGCGTGCGAAACCGTGGTCAACTCCAAGCCGGCGGGCTGATCGCCGTAGGTTTTGAAGTAGCGGTAGCCCAGCTCCATCTGCATCCCCTTGAAACGATCATCAAGCAAGATCAGCCCCACTTCAATACCGTACAGATCAACCTCGATCGCACTGTCCGATGCGCTTTGTGCGCTGTGGCGATAGCTCATCTGGCCTGCGCCAAGACCCAGAAAACCGCGAATATCCGGGTCTTCATAGTCAATCAAATGAACCCCCAACGCCGTTATTGAGGCTTGCGCGGGCTTTTCAAAACCGGGATCGTCATGGGTGAGCACCACCCGGAAGTTGCCGCCGTCGTAACCGACAATTGCCCCGGCGCCCAAGGCCTCCTCTTTTTGGGAGGCGACACCGGAAAGCTCGCCATTTTGGGAAACCTGTCCGTAACGCAGCCCAGCAACCATGCCGGCCTCAAGAACCGATGCCAGCGCAAGGGGCAGCAAAGCGCGCTTCAACACTTAGCCTAGCCTCTTTTTGAGCAGTTCGTTGACTTTGCCGGGGTTGGCTTTGCCGCCGCTTTGTTTCATCACCTGCCCGACAAAGAAGCCAAACAGCTTGACTTCGCCGCCCCGATAACGGGCCACGCTCTCGGCGTTAGCGGCCAAAACCTGATCGATCACCGCTTCGATCGCGCCGTCGTCGCTGACCTGCTTCAGCCCCAGCGCATCGATCGCGGCATCGACTTCGATATTGTTCGTCATCAGATGATCGAGCACATCTTTAGCCGCCTTGGCGCTGACGGTGTTGTCCTCAATCCGTCCGACCAAAGCCGCCAGCTTTGATGCGCCGACCGGGCTTTGCTCGATCCCCAGTCCGGCCTTATTGAGGCGGCCTAGCAGTTCGGTGGTCATCCACGCAACGCCGTTTTTGGGGCTGACCCCCGTTTGCATCAGGGTTTCAAAGTAGCTCACCAGCTCCAGATCGGCGGTTATGACGCCCGCATCGTAGGCGCTAAGACCCCACTGCTGCATATAGCGGTTGCGCTTTTGATCGGGCAGTTCGGGCAGATGGGCCGCCGCCTGCCAGATCGACTCATCCAGTACCACCGGAACCAGATCGGGATCGGGGAAATAGCGGTAATCGGCGGACTCTTCCTTGCCGCGCATGGAGCGGGTTTCGTTCTTGACGCTGTCATACAGCCGCGTCTCCTGCCAGATTTTTTCGGCATATACACCGTCTTCCCACGCTTCGGATTGGCGCTGCACTTCGTACTCAATCGCCTTCTGGATAAATTTAAAGGAGTTAAGGTTTTTAATCTCGACACGGGTATAGAGCTTGGAATCCCCCTTCGGACGGATGGAGACGTTGGCGTCGCAGCGAAACGACCCCTCCTGCATATTCGCATCGCTAATGCCCAGATAGCGCACGATCGCGTGGAGTTTTTTCAGATACCGCACCGCTTCATCCGCGCTGTGCATCTCCGGCTCGCTGACAATCTCCAAGAGCGGCGTGCCCGCGCGATTTAGATCAACCAGCGAATGTTCGCCCTCGTGGATATTTTTGCCCGCGTCCTCTTCCAGATGCGCGCGGGTGATGCCGATGCGTTTTTGGGTGCCGTCGTCGAAGTCGATCATCAGATGCCCGGTTTCGACAATCGGATGGGGCAACTGGCTGATCTGATACCCCTTGGGCAAATCGGGATAGAAATAGTTTTTGCGGTCGAAGACGCTGCGGGTGTGCACCGTCGCTTCGATGGCGCGGCCCAGCATCACCGCTTTGACGAAGGCTTCGCGGTTGGGAACGGGCAACGCGCCGGGCAAGGCCAGGCAGACCGGGCAGGTGTGGGTGTTGGGTTCGGCGCCGAAGCTGGTGGGACAGGAGCAGAACATCTTGGTTTGGGTATTGAGTTGCACGTGGACTTCGAGGCCGATCACCGTTTCAAACTGCACTTAAATTTCCTTCTGAACAAAATAGCGGATCGAGGCGAAAATACCGATGCCCGCCGCTTGGATTTCATCGATCTGGCGCATACTGACAATGCCGCCCAGCGCGATAATTCTAGGCTTTATTTTAGCGTCACACCCCTTGAGAAACTGCGCCCCAAGCGCCCTGCCCTTGCCGGGCGAATCATAAACGGGCGACAGGGTTGCATAGTGCGCCCCTTGCTGCAGGGCGCGTCTCACATCCGCCGGAGTATGGCAGCTGCAAACCGTCAAGAGTCCCGCCCGCCGCGCAGCGCCGATCGACCGCCTGCGCGACTCGGGCAGATGCACGCCCCGGGCCCCCAGCCTCTTGGCAAGACGCCAATCGCCGTGCAGCAGCAAAGAGGTTTTAAAGCGGCTTCCCTGTCTTAAAAAACGGCGGGCAAGGCGCGGATAATCGGGGTTGTTTTTGTCTCTGAGGCAGCAAAAGTGCGGGTGGCGCAACCGGAACGCAGCGCTAAAGGCCCGGGCAAAACCGGCCCCATGGCGGGGAAAATAGTCAGGGTCGGTGATCAGATACCGCTTCATGGCGCGTCTGCTCCAAAATCTGTGTCAGCAACGCGGTCTGCTTTTTTTGTTCCTTGTGGGACTCGATAAGCAGATTGATCCCCTCAAAAAAGGCAACCACCAGCAAGCCCGGCAACAACCCAAGCACAGCGGCGCTCAGCGCCGGAAGAAAACCGTGGGGCAAAACGTAGGAGTAGGCGAAGTAGGCACCCCCAAGCGCGGCCACCCAAGCCGCGCCAAGGGCGATATTGACGATCAGTTCAAAAAGCGAGGCGCGCAAGGCGTCTTAGTGGTTTTCTTCTTCAATCATCACCGCGCCGCCGAGATAGACGTAGGTGAGAATCATGAAGATAAAGGTCTGCAGAAGACCGAAAAAGAGCAGCATGAAGAACGCGGGCAAGGGCAGAATCCAAGGAACCAGCATCAGCATCACGAGCAAAAACATATCGTCGCCCTTGACGTTACCGAAAAGCCGGAAAGAGAGCGAGATGATGCGCGAAAGGTGGGAGATGATCTCAATGGGAAACATCAGCGGCGCAAGAATCTTCACCGGGCCCATAAAGTGGCCGAAATAGTGGATAAAGCCGTTGGCGCGGATACCCTCGTAGTTGTAGTAGATAAACACGATCAACGCCAGCGTCAGGGTGGTGTTGATGTTCGAGGTGGGGGCTTCAAAGCCGGGGATAATGCCGATCATGTTGGAAACGAAGATAAACAGGCCCAAGGTGCCGATCAAGGGCACATACTTGCGGGCGCGGGCTTCGCCCATGATGTCGGCGCCCAGCTTCAAGATACCCTCGACAAACCACTCCAGAATATTCTGCAGGCCGCCGGGAACGGTTTTGAGGTTGCGCATGACCACAAAGGTCAGGCCGACCACGATCAGAGCTACCAAGATAGCGTGGGTCGCCATCAGAAACACGAAATCGTGCGTCTGGCCGATAGCGCCCAAAAAGGTGAAGATTCGAGATTGCATCGCTTCCATCGGGAAAACTTCCTTGCGCGAAATTTTGCGGCGATTTTAACGAAGAAGCGCTTAGAAACTAATCTCCTTGATATCCGCCACCTGCCTAAAGGCCTGATAAATTTCGGCCATCGTCGCCAGCCGGTTGGTTTTTATTTGGGCATTTTCGGCATTCACCATCACTGCGTCAAAGTAGGCGTCCAAAACGGGCTTCAAGCCAAAGAGCGCGATCAGGAGCTTTTCATAGTCGCTTTCGCCGATCGTCTTGAACCGATCGTAAAGCGCCTTCTCCTCGGCCTGCTCAAAGAGCGCAGGGTTAACGGCGCCCAGCCGTGCGGCCTCTTGATCTTTGAGGATATTGGCCACCCGTTTAAAGGTGCTGAAATCCTCTTTAAAGCCGGGCTTGGCGCTGACCCTTGAAAGCGCTTGCGCCTTGCGGGCAATTAAAAGCAGATCGCTTTCGCCGGTTTCGAGCACCGCTTTAAGGATCGAAGGATTCACCTCCAGCACATTCAGAAGCCGCTCTTGGATAAATTCGACAAGCTGGCGCGTATCGAAGGGTTTGTACAGATCCGCCAGCAGCGCCGCAAGCGCATCAAGCGGGCAACTCCAGCCGCGATCGATGACGATGCGGATCACCGAAGCCGCCGCCCGGCGCAAGGCCAAGGGGTCTTTACTGCCGCTGGGAATGTGGCCGATCGAAAAGAGCGCAAAAAGGCTGTCGAGCTTGGTCGCCAAAGAGAGCAGCGCGCCCGTTTGCGTCGCGGGCAGTTGCGAGGCTTCGCCCAAGGGCAGATACTGCTCCCAAATCGCCGTTGCCACCACCTCGGCTTCACCGGCGGCGCGGGCGTAGTGCATCCCCATAATGCCCTGCAATTCGGTAAATTCGTAAACCATCTGGGAGGTCAAGTCAGCCTTGGAAAGCTCCGCCGCCCGGCGTAAATGCGGATCATTCAACCCGAAAAATTTCTCCAATGCCGCAGCCGCTTTACATTCGCGCTCAAGCTTGTCGTGCAGCGTGCCGAGCCCTTGAACGTAGAGAATCTTTTTAAGCCCCTCGTTGCACAGCCCCTTGGCCAGATCGTTATTCCAGAAAAAGAGCGCGTCGCTCAGGCGGGGGCGCAACACCTTTTCGTTACCCGCCGTCACCGCCGAAAAATCATCGCTCAGCGCATTGCTAACCACCACAAAACGGTTGGTCAGCTTGCCGTTTTGGAAGACGGGAAAGTAGCGCTGATGGCTCTTCATCGTGGTGATAATCACCTCTTGGGGCAGCTGCAAAAAGCGCTCGTCAAAACCGCCCAGGAGCGCCGTGGGGTGTTCGGTAATCGCCACCACTTCATCCAGCAGGGTTTCGTCGCGCTCGATGCTCAGCCCCTCGTAAGCCCGCTCCAGCGCCTCAAAATCCGCCAGAATCTTCCCGCGCCGCTTAGCCGCCGAAAGCATCACGCCCCGCTTGAGCAGAAAATCCTCAAAATGCTCCGTGGAGTTGACCCTCTGCGCATCGTAACTGAACATCCGGTGGCCGAAGGTGATCGCATCGGAACGCACGCCGAACACTTCGCAGGGCAAAACCCGCTCACCGTGCAAAACATTGAGCCAGCGCACCGGCCGGACAAACTCAAAGCTATTGCCGCCCCAGCGCATCGTCTTGCCGAAATTCAGGCTCTTTAAAAAATGCTCGATCACCGCGCCGATGATCTCCTCAAGCGCCTTACCCGTAATGCTCTTTTTAAAGTAGAGCACCTCGCGGCCCTTTTGCTGCGCAAAGCCGATCGACTCGATCGCAACGCCGCATTTTTTGGCAAAGCCGATCGCCGCGGGCGAAGGCACACCCTCCTTGAAAGCCGCTTCGCGCGGAGGTCCAAACAGCTCTTCGTGCGCGTCGCTCTGCCGTTCGGGGCAGCGAGGATGCCAGAAAACCAGACGGCGGGGCGTGTACTCAAAGGTCGATTCGATCTCCAGATTGAACGCCCGGCAGGCGGCTTGGTATTTTTCGTGCAGGACGGGAAGCTCCTTAACCAACGGTACGCCGGGTAGCTCTTCCACACCAATTTCAATCAAAAGCGGCTTCAAAACAGGCCTTTCAACGGGGGTCAAATCTTGGGCGGTATTCTAGGACAAAGCCGCTTTGGGCTACAATCTTGGGCTGATCCTTGCGATTTGCATCTAATTAAACGGACCCGCCTTTGAAACCAGAAGAGATTCCGCCGCTCGTCTCCCAGTTTTTGGACAATTTCTTTGCCGAAGAGTTGGGTGTTGCGCAAAAAGAGCTGGATTTCCTCTACGACAACGGTTTTGAAAAACCCACCCTCGATTACATCAAAATGCGCCGCTTTCTGGTAACGGCGGTCAACAACCTCAAAACCCTCGACCCCAACATTATGGAGGGGCTGCTGCCCAAAATCCATCAGGACACCGAGCGGCTGCACGAATATTTTGCGGAATTTTTCAAAAAAACCCGGCTGGCCAAACTGGTCTATGTGCGCGATTTTCTCCCCTCCGTACCCGAATATAAGCAGCTTCAAGACGAGGTCACCATCACCGAAGCGATGAAAAAGCGCTTTCAGTCCATTGCCGCCAGCACCGATCGCGAACTGGCCGCCGCCGCACCGCCGAGAACCCCCGAGGAGCTGACCTATCTCAAACAGCTGCGCGCCCGCAACGTCGATGCGATCGACGGGCTCGCCAAAGCCAAAGACAAGCTGGTCATCATCTCCCAGCAGCTTAAGGAGATGGAAGAAGGCATGAGCGCCGAGTTTTTCAAGCAGTATCAGGAGTATGTGGACAATCTGCGCGAAGGACTCAACGAAATCATCAACACCAAAAGCTACTACTTCGACAAGCTGCTTTGGAACCGCGCTTCCCAGTCGGCCAGTATCAAAAAGTTTTTCCATCAGGCGCGGATCGAAGGGGAATTTAGCACCAAGACTTTTATCCAGTACTATCTGCGCAATATCGACGTGGAAAAGTCCAGCACCTCCGACTGGCACAACTACCTGCACGAAGTGCTGAAGGTTCTGGAGTAGCCATGTTCCACCATACCGAATACACCCCGGCGGAAATCAAACTGCTTCTTGAGGTCGGCAGCGTCCACAAGCGGCGGGAACTTGTCTCCAGCGCGCAGGCCGACGACGAAGCCCAGGCCGCTGCGGCCGCGCAGGCGCAAGAACCCGCGCAACCGGCAGCCCGCGAGGAGGTCGATCTGCCCCCCGGCGTCACGGCTGCGCAGCACAAGCTGATGGAGATCGCCTCGCGGATCTATCTCTTTGAGGGACTCACACCGCAAGATGTTCTAAAAATCACGAAAAACGTCCGGTTTATGCGGTTTAAACCCAAAGAGATTCTCTTCTCTCAAGGGGAGATCGGGCGGGAGATTTTCTTTATTCTTTCGGGCAAGATCGATGTCAAGGCCTCGCTGGAGGCGACCGATCGCCACCCCAAAACCACCGCCACCGTCGGACGGATCGACCCGGGCAATATTCTGGGGGAAATGGCCTTTATCACCCACCGTCCGCGCAGCGCGACGGGCATCTCCGCCGCCGAAAACACCACCGCGATCGGCTTTGAGATCGATGACGATGCCGTCAGTGAAGAGACCGCCTTTTTATTCCTGCAGCTTTATATCAACATCTCCCACGGCATGGCCGAAAAACTGGAGCGCTGCAACACCCTTCTGCTACGGCAGGGCTGATTAGAGCTTTTGCCCGCCCTGGGGAACCGGGGGCGGAGGCGGCGTGCCCGCCTGCTTTTTCTCCAGTTCGCTCAGTTGCATCTCCAGCTCTTCAAACCGTTTTTGCAACAAAGCGACCACATCGTCGTTGCTGTTGCGCTGATAGTTGGCGTCCACCACCAGCTCCCGCAGGAAATCCACCTCCTCCTTCAAAGAGGCGATCTGACGGGCAAACTCCTCCATCTGTGCGGCATAAAGCCTGCGGTGACGTTCGCTCTCTTCGCGGATCTGCTCACCGAGAAAAACCTTAGCCTGCTCGACGGTGAGATTCATCTCCACCAGCAGTTCGGCTTTAATCTGTTCTTTGAGTTTGGTGGAAAGATAGAACTCCACAAAATCGCGGTGTTCGATCATCGACTGTTCGGCATAGAGGGGAAAGAGGATAAGAAAGATCAGATATAAACGCTTCATCGGTTAGTCCTCAGGGTTTTCACCGATTAAGCAAACATCAGTCCAATCTAATCCTGTCGCCCGTTTCGATACTTTTGTAAATTGCCGAAAGCAGCACCAGAGAACGCCTGCCCTCGCGGGCGTCGATCGCACCGGCACAGGCGTTATTCTGCAAACAGTCGGCCACCGCGCGATAAAAATCGAAATGGCCGTATCCGTAAACCGTCGGCGGCTCGGTGGCTGCGGCGTAAATACCGGCATCCTCCGGCCGGCTTTCGTCAAAGGCCCACAGCTCCATACGGTTGAGCGCTTTGCCGCCAATCCGCGCCATGCCCCTTTCGCCAATCAGCGTCACGGAACCTTCGCGATCGAACCCCGGCGCATGGTTGGTGACATTCACGGTGGCGATCAGCCCCGCTTCAAAGCTTACCAAAGCGGCGGCGTAATCCTCTACTTCCAGACCGAAACGGTGGCCGGCGGCGGCGTAAACCGACTGCGGATTTTGATCGGCCAGCCACAGGAGCAGATCGAGATAGTGAACCGACTGGTTGGTCAAAACGCCGCCGGCCATCTTGCGATCGGCGTGCCAGGCAAGCGGCCCTTCGTAGTAACTGCGCTCCCGGTGCCAAAACATCGAAACCTGCGCGCTGAGCAGCTTTCCAAAACGCCCCTCTCCAAGCGCCTGCTTCACCCGCGTAACCGGAGGGTTGTAGCGGTTTTGCAAAATCGTAAACAGCCGCGTGCCGCGCGATTGCGCCAGAGCGATGAGCGCATCGGCCTCCTCGACGCTCATGGCCAGCGGCTTTTCCACCGCCACCGCCGCAACGCCCGCTTCGATCGCCTGCATTGCCATCGGGGCGTGCAATCCATTGGCCACGTTGAGCACCAGCAGATCGGGCTGTTCGCTTTTAAGCAGGGTTTCGTAGTCGGAATAGGCCCTCGCCCCCGTTGCCTTAGCCGTCATTTTGAGCGCATCGGCCGACACGTCGCAAACGGCTGCAATCTTGTAGCGATCGGCCAGTTTTTTCAGTGCGTCCAGATGGGCGATTTGCGTCACACGGCCGCATCCGACAAGGGCGATCGAAAGCATCAGTATCGCTCCAAAAAGCGGTCCATGTCGTCAAAGGCGCGGATCATTACAGCCTGCTCGTAGAGCAGATCGTCCTCGCGGATGCCGCGGATAATCGCCTCCTTAACAAGCGCCGTCGCCTCCTTTTTAGGAACCCCCAGCAGCAGATGGTAGCGATCGCCCCTTTGCTGCGCGTCGATTTTTTGCGCCCTTGAAAGCAGGCGTTCGACCGTCTCATCCGAAACACCCTGCACGAGCCAGCGGGCCGTTTCGTCGTCTCCCAGTCCGTTTTCGGCGACAAACTCGCCCATGATGCGCTCGATACTGCCGGCCAGCTTTGTCCGCAACGCCGATTCCGCGGCCAGCCGGCTGCGCCCTTCGCACCGCTGCGTCGTCTCCTGAATACCGCAGGCAACAAAGGCCGACGCCTCAAAAACACCGGCCGTCAGGGGCGCATCAATCCATGCGGGTTTTGGCTTCAGGGCGCACCCGGCCACAACAAATATCAACGCCGCAAGGGCAAAAACGGCTCTTTTCACGGGCGTTCCGGATTCATCAGATGTCCGGGCAGCTCCCCTTCGAGCCTTTGAGCCAGAGCGCGTTCGGCCCGTTCGAGCGCCGAAGCGGGATTGGTGGCGGAACTTTTGGCCTCAAAACGCCAACGGTTGCGTAAAGCGCCCTCTTTTTGGGACAAAGACGCCTCCAAAACCAGCAAACTCCAGTGCCACCCCTCCTGCAGCCGGACTTCGCTTTGAAGCGTCGCGTGCAAAATATAGTGCGCCTGCGCCGGCTCAACCAGCACAAATCCCGCCTTGCCCAACGCGGAAACAACTGCGCCGCGGGCCTTGGCGTCTTCGGCGGTGACGGCCAGCTTCAGCTCCCTTAGGGCCGTCAGGCGCTCGTTTTTCAGGGCGCTTGACGGTTCGTAAACGCCCGCCGAACGGCCCTGCAAAACTGCGATGACCGCATTTTTGGCTTCCCGCTCCTCAAGCCGCTCTGCCGCCTTTTGCAGCAGCCCCAGACGGATCAATCCGTCCTCTTCCGCAGCCGCCCGCCGCCGGAGGGTGCCGATTTCCGATTCCAGCTGCCCCATCTCCTCCTCAAGCCTGTTTGCCGCCTTGCGCCGATCGAGGACTGCAAGCGCGTAGTGCAGGTCGCGTCCGGCATCAAACCAGCGATCGGCAATCTCAACCCCCTCGATCGTGCGGCTTGCCCTAGAAAGCGTCTGCGAAGAAAAACTGCTTTCATAGGCGCCGCCCGCTCCGACGCTCGTTTGGCTAAGCGTGCTGCTTTCGACGGTGACCTCCAAGGTCTTTATCAAATCCGATCGGGCCCGATCGGCGGCAATCGTCTGATTCGCGCCGCTTCCCCGGCCGCTCAGATAGACAGATTCCGGATATTTCGCGCTTTGCGCGATGACCCAGTCGGGCTCTTTGGGTTTGACCGCGGAAGGGTTTTTTGCGGCGCATCCCAGCCACAAAAAGGCGATACAAAAAGCGGCGGCGGCTCGTTTCATGGCTTCTCCTTCAGACCGGACGGCTAGCGAATAAAATGGGGGGTGAAAAAGCGGGTTTTGCCCGCCTTGATCTCAACCTGTTCAAAGGTCCGCCGCATCAAGACGCCGCCGCCGTAACCCAGCACGTCGGCTTCGAGGGTATAAACCCCGGGCGGCAGACGAAGCCGGGCGATATAAACTTCATCGGGCAGCGTCAGCCAGCTGCGTGTGTCGGCGGTTTCGGTCATGACCGCCGCGATATTGGCCACCAATCCCGCCAGTTGACCGCTTCGCTTTTCGGTTTCGCGGGCGACGTTGTCCTTAACGATCACCCGGGCAATCGCACGGGCGGTAATGACGGGTCTTTTGACCTCCAGAATATGGCGGGCGACGGCGGAGATATCGTGGTAGCGCACCCCCAGGCTTGTGCGGTTTGCGCCCTGAACCCGAAGCGCCGTGGCATAACGCGGGCGCGTCTCATAGCGCGGCAGCGACACCCGCACCAGCCGGCCGGAGGCCGCATGCACCATCGTGGACTCTTCGCGCTTAATGGGGGCCAGCCCCACGCTGGCGATCACCACCGCTTCGCCCTCGCCGCTGCCGGGCAGCATCGGCTGCCAGCGGGTCATGCCGAAGCTCTCCTGAAAGCGCCGGTTTTCGTCCTTAAGCCCCATGCGATCGCTCAGACGGAGCAGATCGGCCTTAAGCTGGGGCGGCGGCGGAAGCTGAAAATGCTTTTCGTAGGACAGATAGGTTTGATAGGCTTTGCGGTAGGCGATCATCGCATCGGACTCGTCGCCGAGCGCCTCAAAAACGACACCCGAAAGATACCGCGCAAGCGCATCCTCCCGGTAGTCACCCTTGAAGCCGCGCAGAGCCATTTCGGTCAGCCGCACATCCGCCTGCAGCGCCTCGACCCGCGCACCGTAAAGATCACCCAGTTCTAAATAGTTCAGCGCGCTGTAGATATGCACAAAAACCTGCTCGAACTCCTCGCCCGCATAGGCGGCGGTCGAGTCGTTGAGAATAAAGGTTCCCGCCTGTTCGGTGACGCTGGCGACGTCAAAGCTCTCCATGGTTTTTTTGGCGCTCTCGAAGGCGGCGTTGCTGGCGGCATACTCTCCGCTCATTCTCAGCAGCATGGCGCGGTTAAGCAGATGCAGCAGCCGATCGCCCGCGGCGGGTTTTTGCTTGTCAAGTTGAGCCAGAGCCGCCTTGGGGTTGCCCCCCATCAGCTCCTTTTCGATCGGCGCAAAGGCGGCGCTGTGCGGCGCGCATCCGCCCAACATCAGCGCAAAGGCAGCGGCGGCAAAAAAAACGAAGGGCTTGACCACCCGGACTCCTTAGGGGCGGACTTTGGCGCGCTCAACCAGCTTGCGGATTTTCTTTTGGCCGATCCAGACCATGCGGTTATCGGCGACGCTTGTGAGCGTCAGATCGACTTGATAGTACTTGACCGCCGTTTTGCCTTCGGTGTCGATAATGGTGCTGATGGTGCCCGTTAGTACAAAATCCGCGCCAATCTCCTGCCCCATCGCCTTGCGGGTGTCTTCACGGGCGTGGACGTCCTGCTGACGGCGCTCTTCGCGGATTTCGCCCCGATCGTCCTGTGAAGCGACAAACTCGATCTCGCCGGAGTTGATCATCGCCCGCTGAATGTCGGCGATAAAGGTGTTCATATTGATATGCTCATGGCTGAGATTGCGCAAAGTGCCCACCGTCACCACCGGCTCTTTTCCGGTGCGGGAAGTGTGAACCGAGAGCCAGCGCTGTTTAAGCATATCGCCGATCATCTCCTGGGAAACAAGACGGGAGTCGGTGTCGTTCCAGTTGCCGCTGAGATCAATCTGTTCTTCCAGGCCCACGCGGGTCACTTTCGGGCCGCAGCCGCTCATCAAAACAGCAACAACGCCCAAGCTCAAAAAGCCGGCGATAAAGGGTTTTAAGGACATGAAATTCCTTTAATAAAGAGGTTGAAGATGGTATTGGAAGGGGTGTTAATACTGCCTGAAACAAACACGGTGCGACGATAAGCCGGGTTCTGTCGTGGGTGACGATTTCTCTAGAGGACGCCTTACGGCGCCGCTTAAGCGAAGCGCTCATTAGGATGCAGAGCTTTAACCTGGCGCTTCTTGCTGCGGGTTGGGTTTACCTAGCTGCCCCTGTTGCCAAGGGCACTGGTGGGCTCTTACCCCACCGTTTCACCCTCACCCCGAAGGGCGGTCTGCTCTCTGTTGCACTTTCCCTCAGGTTACCCTGGCCGTCCGTTAGACGGAACCCTGCTCTGCAGCAGCCCGGACTTTCCTCGTACTTGCGTACGCCGTCACCTGTCGCACCGTGGGCGAAATTGTATCGAAAGGGGATTAGAAAAGCGGAAGCAAAACAGCCGCGTCAGCGGCGTGCTTTAGTGGTCATAGCGGCCCCAGCGTAGCCGGTCGGGGCTTTGCTCCGACCGGCGGAAGTCAAATGGATTTATTTGCCCAGTGCGGCTTTGGCGTATTTCTCGCCCAGCTCGAAGGCTTTGACGTTGACCGCCAAAACCTTTTCGGGAACGCTCTCTTTCATGGTTTCAAACACCAGATTGCGATCGACGCAGCCGGTCATGGCAACCGTTGCGGCCAGTGCTACAACGCTCTGGGTCACCACGTTGCCCACCTCTTCCTTGGCGATGGTGATGATGGGAATCTCGTAGATTTTCCAGCGCTTGCGGTCCTCGTCGGTCGGCTGCACCAGATTGGGCTCTACGATGATAATGCCGCCGTCGCGCACGCCCGATTTAAACTGGTGGTAGCTCACGTTCGCGGTGGAGAGCATAAACTCGATCTCCCCCTCGTTGGCGTAGGGGTAAACGATTTCGTTGTCATCGAGCAGAATGTCCACTTTGGTCGGTCCGCCGCGCACCTGAGAGGTGTAGGTGGCCGCTTTAACGCCGTAACCGCCGCTTTTAATCTTGGCTTCGGCCAGAATCTGGCCCGCCAGCAACACGCCCTGTCCGCCTACGCCGGTAAAACGAAGTTCGTGTCTCATATGCTCACCTTTTTCTTGTTTTGGGCGGCCTCGATCACCTTGTCATACGCTTTGCAGTACTCCAGCTTGCTGGTGTCGTGGTGCAGAACGCCGGTGGGGAACTTGCCCTTTTTCTCCGCATCGGAAAGTTCGTCGAACTTCTTTTTGGGCAGGGTGATCGAATCGATCCACTCGATGTTCTCGATCGCTTCGCCCATTTTGTTTTTGCGGCCCAGATTCACGTGGCAGTTGCTGAAAATATCGAAGAAGCTAAAGCCGTCGTGCTGCAACCCTTCCACAAAGACCTTTTCGATCTTCTTGGGATCAACCACACTTTCGCGGGCCACAAAGGTTGCGCCCGAAGCGATCGCCAGTTCGGCGCCGTCGAAGGTCGGGTCGATGTTGCCGTACTGCGCCGTCACGGTCCACATATTTTGCGGCGTGGTGGGCGAGGTCTGGGAGTTGGTCAGACCATAGATAAAGTTGTTGATCATGATCATGTTCAGATCGATATTGCGGCGGCAGCCGTGGATGGTGTGGTTACCGCCGATCGCCAGCGCGTCGCCGTCGCCGGCTACTACGATGACGTGCTTGTCGGGGTTGGCCAGCTTGATGCCGGTCGCCACCGCCACGGTCCGGCCGTGGGTGGTGTGGACGGTGTTGCAGTTGATATAGGAGCTAAAGCGGCCCGAACAGCCGATACCGCTCACCACGCACACGTCGTCCATGTTCCAGCCGACCTTTTCGATGGCGCGCACGAGCGCCTTCAAAATCACGCCGTCACCGCACCCCCAGCACCAGAGGGTGGGCATTTTATCTACGCGGAGGTATTCATCATAATTAAATGCCATCTTAGAGCTCCTTTACCTTGGTGACGATTGCGCTAGGCTCAATCGCGCGGCCGTTGGCCTTAAACAGCGTAGCGGGCTGGCGGTGGATAATGCGCTCCACCTCCTGGCTGTACTGACCCATGTTCAGTTCGACCACCAGAACCTTTTTAAACTTCTCGCCGATCTCTTTGATGCGTTTATCCGGGCTGGGCCAGAGGGTAATGGGGCGGAACAGACCCGCTTTAATTCCCTCGGCGCGCAGTTTGTTGATCGCCTCTTTGACCGCCATGCTGGCGCTGCCGTAGGCGATAATGCACACTTCGGCATCGTCCATCATATACTCTTCGTTGCTCTCCAGATCATCCTTGTGGGCATCGATCTTATTAAGCAGACGCTCGATGAGATCCTGGCAGAGCTTGGGATCTTCGGTCGGGAACCCGGTGGGGCCGTGGTGAAGACCGGTCAGGTGGTAGCGGTACCCTTGGAAGAAGGGGTTCAAAACCGCCGGCTGATCCTGCGCCACATCGTAGGGCTTGTAGCTCTTTTTGTCGCCGGTATAGGTTTTGCGGTTAACGATTTTGAGGTCTTCCTTATTGGGAACAACCGCTTTGCCGGTCATGTGGCCGATGGTTTCATCCAGCAACACAAAGACCTGCGCCATATATTTTTCGGCGATGTTAAAGGCCCGAACGGTTTCGGTGTAGGCCTCCTCCAGACTGCCGGGGCAGACGGAGATAAAGCGCACGTCGCCGAAGGTGGGGTTTTTGGCAAACAATACGTCGCCCTGCTGAACGCGGGTGGGCAGACCGGTCGAAGGACCGCCGCGCATCACGTTGACGCACACCAGCGGCGCTTCCCACATAAAGCACAAACCGAAGCTTTCGGACTTGAGGCTCATGCCGGGGCCGGAGGTCGCGGTCATCGCTTTTGCGCCGGAAGCCGAAGCGCCCATGGTCACAAGCACGCCTGCGATTTCGTCTTCCATCTGGATAAACTTACCGCCGACTTTGGGCAGCAAACGGCTCATCTCGTGGGCCACTTCCGAAGAGGGGGTAATGGGATAACCGCCAAAAAAGCGGCAACCTGCATCCACCGCAGCCATCGCCGCGATTTCATTTCCGGTGCTGATAATTTCTCTTGGCATTTACCGCCTCCTTTCAGGGTACGCGATAGCCGTTGGCTTTGATGGCTTCCGCCCTCGCCTTGGCTTCATCGGTCAGTTTGGCAAACTTATACTCTTTACGATCGGCCACAAAAATGGCGAAATCGGGACAGGAGAGCTCACAATCTCCACATCCGATGCAATCTTGCGGTGCGATCACCGTAATCATGGCACCCAATGTGCTGTGGGGCTCGGGGCGCATTGCCAGCGTACCCGTCGGGCAGACCGACACGCAGACATCGCACGCTTTACAGCGGCTTTCAATCACCCATACCGGGGTGTCCTTGGGGGCGGTTAATTGTCCCATTGCGTTCTCTCCTTTGCTTTTAAGATTGCATCACACGGACGACGGTCGCACCGATATCCGCGGGGGATTTCACCACATGGGCCCCCGCTTTACTCAGTGCTTCCATCTTCTCCTGTGCGGTGCCTGCGCTGCCGGCGATAATGGCGCCCGCATGACCCATGCGTTTGCCGCTGGGCGCGGTCTGGCCCGCGATAAACGCGACAACCGGCTTGGTGATGTTCTTTTTAATGTACTCGGCGGCCTGAATCTCCAGATCGCCGCCGATTTCGCCGATCATCACGATCGCTTTCGTCTCGGGGTCATCCTGGAACATCTGCAGCAGCTGTTTGTAGCTTAGACCGATAATCGGGTCGCCGCCGATACCCACGGCGGTCGAAATGCCCAGCCCCGCCTGAACGATCTGATTGGAAGCTTCGTAGGTCAGAGTGCCGGACTTGGAGATCAGACCGATGGAGCCGCGCTTGAAAATAAAGCCGGGCATGATGCCGATTTTCGCTTCGCCGGGGGTGATAATGCCCGGGCAGTTGGGGCCGATCATCATCGCGCCCTTTTTGGTGGCGTAGGCTTTGGCTTTCATCATGTCGTTAACCGGCGCGCCTTCGGTGATCGTCACGATCAGCTTGATGCCTGCGTCCGCCGCTTCCATTACCGCGTCCGCCACAAAAGCGGGCGGCACAAAGATCAAGCTCACATCCGCGCCGGTTTTGCCCACCGCCTGAGCGACGGTATCAAACACCGGTTTGCCCAGATGCTCCTGACCGCCCTTGCCCGGCGTGACGCCGCCTACAAGATTGGTGCCGTAGGCCATGCACTGCTCGGCGTGGAAGCTGCCCTCTTTACCGGTAAAGCCCTGAACGATGACTTTCGAGTTTTTTCCGACCAGAATAGACATTAGTTGCTCCCCTTTGCTGCACTCACCGCTTTGCGCGCGCCGTCGGTCAGGCCGTCGGCGGCGATGATGTTTTTGATATTGGCGTTTTTCAGAATCTGGGCCGCTTCGATCGCGTTGGTGCCATCCAGACGCACGATCACGGGCACATGCACATCGGCGGTTTTGGCCGCCTCGAGAATGCCGTTGGCAACGCGATCGCAGCGGACGATGCCGCCGAAGATGTTGACGAAGATCGCTTTGACGTTTTTATCGCGCAAAATAATCTCGAAACCCTTAGCGACGGTTTCGGCCGAAGCGCCGCCGCCCACGTCGAGGAAGTTGGCCGGTTCGCCGCCTTCGTGTTTGATAATGTCCATTGTCGCCATCGCAAGACCCGCGCCGTTAACCATGCAGCCGACGTTGCCGTCGAGTTTGACGTAAGAGAGGCCATATTTGCCCGCTTCGATTTCGCTGGGCTCCTCTTCGCTCAAATCCCGCATCGCTTCGATATTGGCGTGGCGGAAAAGCGCGTTGTCGTCAAAACCCATCTTCGCATCCAGCGCGATAAATTTCCCTTCACCGGTAAGCACCAGCGGGTTGATCTCGACCATATTGGCGTCGTTTTCCATGTAGCACTTATAAAGCGCCTGCGCGAACTTGATAAATTCGCCCATCTGCTCCTTGGGCAGACCCAGACCAAAGGCCAGTTCGCGGCCGTGATAACCCTGAAAACCGATGGCCGGATCGATGGCGATTTTCACGATCTTTTCGGGGCTTTTGTGGGCGACCTCTTCGATCTCCATGCCCCCTTCGGTCGATGCCATCATCACGGGCAGCTCGCGGGCGCGGTCAAGCACCATGCCGAGGTAATACTCGCGCTTAATATCGGCGCCGCTTTCGATGTACACCTTCTGAACCAGTTTGCCCTCGGGGCCGGTCTGGTGGGTCACCAGCGTCATGCCCAGAATCTGGCTGGCCAGCGTTTCGACCTCGTCGTGGCTCTTGGCCAGCTTCACGCCGCCGCCCAAGCCCCGGCCGCCCGCATGAATCTGCGCCTTAACAACCCAGATTTTGCTCTCCAGATTGGTGGCCGCCATGCGTGCGTCTTTGGCGCTGTGGGCGACGATGCCCGGCAGAACCGGCACGCCGTAACTTTTAAAAATCTCTTTGGCTTGGTACTCATGAATATTCATACGATTACTCCTTGGGTGCGATCATCTGTTCGGGAACAACATAGGCGTCAAACTGTTCGGCGGTCAAAAGCCCCAGCTTGATGCCTGTTTCTTTGAGTGTCAGGTTCTCTTTGTAGGCGGTTTTGGCGATCTTGGCCGCATTTTCGTAGCCGATCAGCGGGTTGAGCGCCGTCACCAGCATCAAGGAGTCGTTGAGGTAGTGCTTGATCTTTTCTTCGTTGGGTTCAATCCCGATCGCGCAGTTGTCGTTAAAGGAGACCATCGAATCGGCCAGCAGACGGATCGACTGCAGCAGGTTGTAGATGATGACCGGCTTAAAGACGTTCAGTTCGAAGTTGCCCTGAGAAGCGGCAAAGCCGATCGCCGCGTCGTTGCCCATCACTTGAACCGCCACCATCGTCATCGCTTCGGATTGGGTGGGGTTGACTTTGCCGGGCATAATCGAACTACCCGGTTCGTTTTCGGGGATGGTGATTTCCCCCAGACCGCAGCGCGGGCCGGAGGCCAGCCAGCGGATGTCGTTGGCGATTTTCATCAGGTTGGCCGCCAGAGACTTGAGCGCACCGCTTAAATGCGCCGCCGCGTCGTGGCTGGTGAGTGCCTGAAACTTATTGGCCGCAGAGAAAAACTGCTTGCCTGTCACACGGCTGACCTCTTCGGCCACAAACTCCGAAAGTTTGGGGTGGGCGTTTAATCCCGTACCCACCGCCGTGCCGC
The DNA here is from genome assembly GCA_050251635.1 of Campylobacterales bacterium. Classification (GTDB taxonomy): domain Bacteria; phylum Campylobacterota; class Campylobacteria; order Campylobacterales; family SZUA-545; genus JBFWML01. The sequence continues at coordinate 44,331 of JBFWML010000004.1, forward strand.
CGATGGCCAGTTCGCGCACATAGTCCAGCGACTGGGCGATCTGGCGGGCGTTGGTTTCGAGCATGGCCACATAGCCGGAGAACTCCTGACCCAAGGTCAAAGGCGTCGCATCCTGCAGATGGGTGCGGCCGATCTTGACGATTTTGCTAAAGGCCTTGGATTTCTCATCCAAGGTTTTTTTCAGCAGATTCAGGGCCGGAAGCAGCCGATCCTCCACCTCGACAACCGTAGCAATATGCATCGCGGTCGGGAAGGTGTCGTTGGAGCTTTGACTCATATTGACGTGATCGTTGGGGTGAACCAGACGCTTAGGGCCCCGTTCGCCGCCCATCATTTCGCTGGCGCGGGAGGCGATGACTTCATTGAGATTCATGTTGCTCTGGGTGCCGCTGCCCGTCTGCCAGACCGAAAGCGGAAACTCGCCCTCGTGTTTGCCCGCAATAATCTCGTCGCAGGCCTGAACAATCGCCTTGGACATTTCGGGCTCGAGCTTGCCCAGTTTTTCGTTCACAACCGCCAAGGAACGCTTCAAAACCGCAAAGGCGGAGATTAAAGGTTCGGGCATCTTTTCGGTGCCGATTTTAAAGTTTTCCAAACTCCGCTGGGTTTGGGCCGCCCACAGTTTGTCTGCGGGCACAGCCATTTCGCCCATCGTGTCCTTTTCGATCCGCGTCTTCACCGAAACTCCTTAAGCGTAGAACTGGCGATCGTGCAGCGTCTTGATCAGCTTCTCGACCGATCCGACCGACTGCGCAAAAAGCGCCTTCTCTTTGTTGTCCATCGTCACTTCGATCACCTTCTCCACGCCGTTGGCGCCCAATACCACGGGAACGCCGGTAACGACGTTGCTGTAGCCGTATTCGCCTTCGAGCAGCACCGCGCAGGGGTAAATCTGCTTGGAGTCGCGCAAAATCGCTTCGCACATCATCGCCGTCGCCTTAGCGGGGGCGTAATAGGCCGAGCCGTTTTGCAGATATTTCACAATCTCCGCGCCCGCGTTTTTGGTGCGATCGACGATTTCGTCGATCTCGGTTTCGCTCAGCAGATCGCTCAAGGGCACGCCCGCCACGGTCGAATAGCGGCGTACGGGAACCATATCGTCGCCGTGGCCGCCCAGAACGGTCGCGCGGATCTGGCCGGAACCGTAACCGAGTTTTTCGTAGATAAAGCTGGCCATCCGCGCGGAATCGAGCAGGCCCGCCATGCCGATGATTTTGGACTTATCAAACCCGGTTTCCCGCAGCATGACATAGGTCATGGGGTCAAGCGGATTGGTCACCACGATCACGATCGCATCGGGGCAATGCTCTTTAATATCCTTCGCGACGCTGCGCATCACCTCGGCGTTCACCAGAAGCAGGTCGTCACGGCTCATACCGGGACGGCGGGGGCTGCCGGCGGTTACCACAACAATGTCGCTGCCCTTAAGACCCTCGGCCTCTTCGGCCACGCGCACTTTGGTGTGACTTCTAACCACCGCGGCGGCCTGGGACATATCCAGCGCCTTACCCCACGCGATCTCGGTTTTGGAGTCGCGCAAGACGACTTCGTGAACCGTTCCCAGCATCGAAAGGCTGTAGGCGACCGTCGAACCGACGTTGCCTGCGCCGATGATCGAAACTTTTTTACCCTGCTTCATGGAGCTCCTTCTTTGACCGTCCGCATAAAGGTTTTTTAAGTCCTGTGACGGGGCTTGAACTACGGACGGTTTTTCTCTTCTAAAGCGAGTCCCTCACAGGACCCGCAGGTTGTTGAATTATTGCATACTCTCGATTACGGCCTCAGATGGCGTCGATGATCGAGTTGAGCGTTGCGCTCGGACGCATCGCCTTAGACGCCTTGACGGCGTCGGGGCGATAGTAACCGCCGGTATCCTGCGGCTTGCCCTGAGCGCCGATCAACTCCTCATTGATCTTCGCTTCGTTTTCGGTGAGCGCTTTAGCCACCGGCGTAAACTTCGCCTTTAGCTCGCTGTCTTTGCTCTGGGCGGCCAAAGCCTGCGCCCAGTAAAGCGCCAGATAGAAGTGGCTGCCGCGGTTGTCGATCTGACCGACTTTGCGGGCCGGAGATTTGTTGTTATCCAGCACGCCGCCCACGGCCTGATCGAGCGTATCGGCCAGCACCTGAGCCTTGGCGTTGCCAAACACGTTGGCCAAATGCTCCAAAGAGACGCCCAACGCCAGGAATTCACCCAGGGAGTCCCAGCGCAGATAGCCCTCTTCCTGAAACTGTTGAACGTGCTTAGGGGCCGAACCGCCCGCACCGGTTTCAAACAGACCGCCGCCTTTGAGCAGGGGCACGATGGAGAGCATCTTGGCCGAAGTGCCCAGCTCGAGAATCGGGAACAGGTCGGTCAGATAGTCGCGCAGCACGTTGCCGGTGACGGAAATGGTATCTTCGCCCTTGCGGATGCGCTCAAGCGAATAGCGCATCGCTTCGCGGGGGGCCAGAATTTTCAGAGTCAGGCCCGCCGTGTCGTGATCCTTGAGGTATTTTTCAACCTTCTTGATGATCTGCGCGTCGTGGGCGCGGTTCGCATCCAGCCAGAAAACCGCATGGGCGCCGGTGGCGCGCGCGCGGCTGACCGCCAGCTTCACCCAGTCTTGAATCGCCACATCTTTGGTGCGGCTCATCCGCCAGATATCGCCCTTTTCGACGTTGAAGCTCATCAGGCAGTTGCCGGACTTGTCGATCACCTTCACGGTGCCGTCGGCGGGAATTTCGAAGGTGGTCGGATGAGAACCGTACTCTTCGGCTTTTTGCGCCATCAGGCCCACGTTGGGCACGCTGCCCATGGTGGTCACATCCAGTTTGCCGTTTTTGCGGCAATCTTCCATGATCTCCTGATACATCGTCGCATAGCAGCGGTCGGGAATAACGGCAACGCAGTCTTGCAGTTTGCCTTCGCTGTTCCACATTTTGCCGCCGTCGCGCACCACCACGGGCATGGAGGCGTCGATGATCACGTCGTTGGGCACGTGCAGGTTGGTGATGCCCTTGTCGGAATCAACCATGGCGATCGAGGGGCGGTTGCCGTACACAGCCTGAATGTCCGCCTCGATCTCTTTGCGCTTCGCTTCGGGCAGCTTGGCGATTTTGGCATACACGTCGCCCAGACCGAAGTTGGGGTTGACGTTCAGCTCCTTGAAGGTTGCGCCGTGTTTTTTGAACACCTCCTCAAAGAAAACGGTCACAAAGTGGCCGAACATGATCGGGTCGGAAACCTTCATCATGGTGGCTTTTAGGTGCACTGAGAACAACAGGCCGTCTTTTTTGGCGTTTTCGATCTCCTGAGCGATAAAGGCGCGCAGGGCTTTGGCGCTCATGAAAGTACCGTCGATCACTTCGCCGGCGCTGGTTTTCAAACCGTCTTTGAGGGTGGTTTTAGAACCGTCTTTACCCTCAAGCACAATGGCGATTTCGCCGCCGTTGTCCATCACAACCGACTTTTCGTTGCCGTAGAAGTCGCCGCCTTGCATATGGGCCACATGGGCTTTGGTCGTATTGCTCCAGTCGGAGAGCTTATGCGGGTTTTTGCGGGCGTAGCTTTTCACCGAAGGGGCGCAGCGGCGATCGGAGTTGCCTTCGCGCAGAACCGGGTTCACCACGGAACCGACGCACTTATCGTAAAGGGATTTCACCTTTTTCTCTTCGTCGTTCTTGGGGTTCTCGGGATAGTCGGGCAGCGCGTAACCCTTGGCCTGCAACTCTTTAATGGTTGCGATCAGCTGGGGCACGGAAGCACTGATGTTGGGCAGCTTAATAATGTTGCACGCCTTATCCTGCGTCCAGTCGCCCAGTTCGGCGAGGTAGTCGGCAATGCGCTGTTCGGGTTTGAGGTACTCCGCCATATTGGCGATGACGCGCCCGGAAAGCGAGATGTCTTTCATCTCAACACTGACACCGGCCGCCTTGGTGAAGGCGTTCACGATCGGTAGTAACGAATAGGTCGCCAGCGCGGGCGCTTCGTCGATCTCGGTCCAGACGATTTTAGAAGTTTGGGTGGCCATGAACGCTCCTTGTCGGTCTCTTTGGGATAGAGTAGAATAGTAACATACCCGAGACGAAGTTTGGCGCGTTTGAAGGGGTTGCGGTTTCAAAACCCGACATAAAATAGATTTTTTGTTACTTTTTTACTCACTTTTGATGTTGTTCAAGTGATGCCTGTAACTATGGGTAAAGGTATGGGTGCCGTCGCGGTTACGGACAAAATAGAGATAGTCCGTCTGCGCGGGCGCAAGCGCCGCCGCGATCGCCTCCGGTCCGACCATGCAAACCGGCAAAGGCGGAAGCCCGCCGTATTTATAGGTGTTATAGGGGCTTGTGTCCTCACGGATGCGCTTGGCGGTGACACGCTCCCTTGAAAAATAGCCGTAGTTCAGGGTGCCGTCCATCTGCAGCCGCATCCCTTTTTTGAGGCGGTTGACGATCACCGAAGCGACAACGGGCATCTCTTCATGGTTGGCCGCCTCCTTTTCGATAATGGAGGCCATGGTGATATAACGGAACCACTGTTTCATTTCGTAACTACCCAAGAAGGCAATGGCCCGTTCTTCATGGGTTTTAAGGGCGCGATCGATCAAAAGCCGGATCAAACCCGTTTCGTCAATTCCCATCGGCACGTGATAGGTTTCGGGAATCAGCACCCCTTCCGCCATCGGCGCAAGGGCTTGGTAGGCGGCATGGAGCTTCGAGGCGTTCAGATCGAGCGCTTCGGAGAGCTGATTGAGGGTGACGGGTGTGGTTTCGCCGGGGATCAGGCGGATTTCGCGCATGGCGGCCTTGGAGGCGACAAGCGCGCGGTAAAAATCCCAACGGGTGGCGTTATGCTCGCCCAGATCGATCCAGCCCTGCTGGGGCGAACCCATCAGCCGGATCATCCACACATCCGCCCCGTCCAGATCAAGACCGCTTTTTTGAAGGTGTGTTACAATCGCGCGGATTGAGCCTTGCGGCACAAAGAGATAACGGTCGTTTTCAAGACGGGTCGTAAGGTAAAAAGAGAGCAGCAGCGTGGTCAACAAAATCGTCTCCGCCATGATTAAAACGGCGTTGAGCATCTTGATTTTCTTCATTCTTATCGTGGCCTTTTTTTTCGCGCTGCTACAGACGGGTCTGAATTTTGAAAAAGTGAGCGTCGGCGGGGTTGAAATCGGGCAACTCTACCTCAAGATCGATAAAAAATTAATCCTCGAAGCCGAGCATCTAACCCTTGCGCAAACCGGCGAAACGCCCGATCCGGCTGCCATTGTCAGCCAGCTTAGACGCGGTTTTTTAGCGCTCTATTTTGTCGAACGCATCCACATACAAACCCTTCAAACACCCCAAGGGGCGGTTGAAATTCTCTATGAAGAGGGGCTCTTTTCCGTCAAACACGAGCGGGGCGAAGCGGTGGTCCAACTGGGCTGGATGGAGCCTGGCGTCGCCTTTGAAATCAAGAGCCTTCGTTATGCGCAGGCCGACCTGACCGCCGAAGGACGCGGCTTTTTCAACCCGCTGACGGGCTGGTTTTATGCCGATATCGGCTACGCCTCAACCCCAATCTCCGGCACCCTGAATGCCTGGGGCGATGCGCAAACCGCGTCGTTGCGCTTCGGCCAGAACCACTTTGAAGCCGGAGGCGTGGAGGGACGTTTTCAAGGAACCGCCGAAATCGACCTGGATTCAAAGGAGTGGCGCTTTGAAGGCGACGTCTCCGCGCTGGCGATCGAAGGGGACTTGGTCATCATTGCCCGCGAAGGCAAAGCACGGGCCAGCCTGCTCAACGCCACCGCCAAAACCCTCGAACCCCTTTCGCGCTACCTTCCCGTAGGCGACAACTACCGGCCGTGGATTTCGGGCAAAATCACCGCCCGTCACTTCGAGGCCAAAGAGTTCTCCCTCGATATCGATCTATCCAGCGGCAAAGCGCTCTTTGACACCATCTACCTCGACGCCTTCGCCCTCGACGGCGACATCCGCTACCACCCCGATCTGCCCGCCGCAACCGCCGCCCAGCTGGATGTTTTTATCGCCAACGATTCGTTGCACATCTTTACCCGCGAAGGGCAGTACGAAACGCAGCCCGCCGACGCCTATTTGCATATCCACAACCTCTCTTCAAAACAGGGGCGGTTTTTAAACCTGCAGATCGACACGCCGGCTTTGTTCGACCGCTCCATTCAAAACCTCCTGGCCGCCTACGGCGCCAAAGTCGATATCGAGCAGTACGCCGGCAGCAACCACACGCTTTTTACCCTGCAAATCGATCTTTCCGAAGGCGGCGGCAATATCGCCACCTTCGCGTCAGGGCAGGCCAAAGAGGGTTCGCTCAATCTCTATGGCCTTGAGCTGCTCTTTGATGCGGCCGAACTGGAGATTACGGGAAACCGGATCGACATCGCGCGCGCGCAGCTCAATCTTCCGGGACTGGGCAGCCTGAGCGCCACGGGCCGGATCGAAGCCGGCGAACGGCGGTTTGATCTGCAAACCCGGTCAGGACATCTGCGGCTCATGGACGGATTGGCCGTGGATATGCAAGTGGGCACCATGCCGCTTCTGGGCGAGTGGAACGCAACCGCCCTGCGTATGAGCCTGCCCGATCTGGGGGCAACCCTTCAAAGCGAAGGCGGCCGCACCGAACTTTCGGTAGCCAATCTTGCGGTGCTTAAACCCCACATTCCCCTCATGGAGCTGTTCAAGTTAAGCGGCGGCACTCTGGGCGTCGTCCATGACCCCGAAGGGCTGAAGGCCAACTTCCAGGTTGACATCGAAAGCCCGATTTTTTACGCCGGAAAAAGCCCGATCACCCGGGCTTCGGGGCGCTTTGAGAGCGGCGTCGAAGGGGTTTTGCTCAATATTTTGGAGGGACGGGTCGTGGTCGAGAAGGAGCAAGACCAGATTCGAGCCCGGATCAATCAGCTTGAGGTGGATGTCACCGAGATTGAAAAGTTCTACAAAGCGCGAAAAAAACGCTTCAAGCGCGAAAACGGTTCACCCTCGGCACTGGATGACAACCGCATCTTCATCTTCGGCAACCAGACGGCGCTGCGCTATCAAGACAAGCGGCTGGCCACCGAATGGTTCTCTTTGCACATCGACGGCGATCGGCTGGAGGGCCAGATCAAACAGGAGGACTCCGCACTGGCGATCAGCCGCAACAAAAGCGACATTACGCTGCGCGGCGAGAAGCTGGGCGCAACTTGGGTGCGGGATCTTTCGGGCATCCACATGACGCGGGGCAGTTGGGACTTGACCGCCTACGCCAACCTCAACAACGAAGATCTCTACGGCGTTATCCGCATCAACAACGCCGCCTTTAAAGAGGCCCGTTTTATCACCAACGTCATCGCGCTGGTCAACACCCTGCCCTCGCTGGTGCAGTTTCGATCCCCCGGCTTTACTGCGGAAGGGTTCACGATCGAACGCGGCGTGGTGGAGTTTTATTACGCCTCCGACACGCTGTTTCTCAACGCCGTGCGTTTGGTGGGCACCAATACGGACATTATCGCCCAGGGCAGCATCAATCTAAAAACCAAAGAGGTCAATATCTACGCCAGCGTTCAGACCGTTAAATCCGCCAGCAGCCTTATTAGCAAAGTGCCGCTACTGGGCTACCTGCTGCTGGGCGAAGAGAAGGCGATTTCCAATGTGCTGCACATCACCGGAACGCTGGAAAAACCGGAGGTGAAGAGCGAAATCGCCAAGGAGATTATCTTCTACCCCCTAAGCGTTATCGAGCGGACGCTGACCTTGCCCCTGCGGCTGTTTGAGCCCTAACGCCCTACTCGTGCCGGAGCGTATCGAGCGCATCGACGCCGCTGGCCTTCCGGGCCGGATACCAGGCCGAAGCCAGCACGATTAAAAACGCCCCCAGAACAATAAACGACAAATCCAGACCGGAAAGCTCCAGCGGCAACCGGGCGGTTCCGTAAACATCGGCGGGCAGCGAAACAATATCAAAACTCGAAAGCGCCCAAAGCGAAAGTCCGCCCAGCCCCAGCCCCAGCACAATCCCGCCCATACCGATCACCGCGCCGAGCAAAAAGAAGATTTTTTGCACCTCGGCCCGGCTCGCGCCCAGCGAGAGCAAAAGCGCGATCTCCTTGCGCCGGTTCAAAACCGTCATCAAAAGCGACGAGACGATATTCAAGGAGGCCACCAAGATGATCAGCATCAGCACCAGAAAAAGGGCCCGTTTCTCAAGCTCCAGCGCCGAAAAGAAGTTGCTGTTTTGCTCCCACCAGCCCGTAGCCGCCGCCTGCGGCCCCAAAAACGCTTTGATCGCTTCAATATCCGCCATGGGGTTGTCGCTGTGAATATGAATCCCGTGTATACGCCCGGCTTCAAGACCCAAAACGGCCCTTAGATCCTCAAGACGGACATAAAAATAGGCCTTATCATAGGCAATCAGACCCGATTCAAAAACGCCCTGAACGCTAAAGCGCTTCATCACCGGCGTCATCGAAAGCCCCACCGGTTGCGTCCGGGTAAAAACCAGCAAAAGCTTTTCCGATTCGCTCAGGGCATAATGGTCATACAGCCCCCGTCCGGCCAGCGCTTCAAAGGGCGCATAAACCCGATCGCCGATCGCGCGGTCAACCACTTTGTTCACGTGGCGCTCCCGCTCAAAATCGACGCCAAAAACGATATTGCCCTCCATCAGCGCTCCCTTGCGGCTGATGGCTTGAGCGCGAAGATAGGGACTGAAGCGAAAGTCGGGAAACCGGGCTTCCAAAGCGGCAAGTACCGCCTCATCCATCGTTTCCGAGAAGCGGGGCTGAACGGTAATGGGGTAGTTCATCACAAAGAGCTTCTCCCGAAACTCCCGGTCAAATCCGTTCATGATCGCCATGGCGACAATCAGAACCATCACGCCCACACCCACCCCCAAAAACGCCAGCAAAGCGGCAATGGAGATAAAGGGCTGACTGGGATCAAAACGCAGATAACGCCGGACGATAAAGCCGACAATCCCCCGCCGCTCGTTTAACAACTACTCCCCTTGGGCAAAAATGCCGCGCTTGGGACCGGACTGGCCGCAGCACTGCTTATACTTCTTACCGCTTCCGCAGGGGCACGGATCGTTGCGGGGCACCTTTTTTTCGATCGCTCCCGCCGAGGCCTCCTGTGTGCCGTGGGTCAGGCGCATATCCTCCTGCGCTTTTTCCAGATCGGCTTTCATTTTGGCGATCGCCTGCTCCTGCTCGTCGCTCATGCGCAGCCGCACGCTGTGCAATGTGCGCACAACGGCGGATTTTAGCCGCGCAGTCAGCTCGTTAAAGAGCATAAAGCTCTCTTTTTTGTACTCCACCAGCGGGTCTTTTTGGTTGTAGCCGCGCAGGCCGATGCCGGTTTTAAGAATATCCATCTGGTAGAGGTGTTCGCGCCACAGCTCATCCATGTTCTGCAGGTAGATAATCCGCTCGATCTCGCTTTGCTGTTCGCTGCCCGCCACGCTCATTTTGGCCCGATAGCTCTCCGTAACCGCCGCAGCAACCTGCTCGCGCAGTTGCGTGTACTCCAAGCCCTCCAGCGCATCTTTGTTCAGATCGACCTTGAGCTCTTCGCGCAGCGTTTCGCACAATTTATCCAGATTGAACTCCTCGGCGGGCAACCCTTCTAAAATGGTGCACTCCCCAAAAAGCGCAGCCAGATAGAAGTCGCGGTTCTCTGCCACCTTCTGGCTGACGGGGAACTCCGGCTTCATCAAATCGCGGCGGAAGGCGTAAATCAGTTTGCGCTGCGCGTTGGCCACGTCGTCGTATTCGAGCAGGTGCTTGCGCGACTCAAAGTGCATCGATTCCACTTTTTTCTGCGCGTTCTCCACGGCGCGGGTCACCATGCCCGACTCGATAAACTCGCCGTGTTTCACCCCCAGCCGCGTCATGATCGCCTTGATCCGCTCGCTGCCGAAAATCCGCAGCAGGTTGTCCTCAAGACTCAGATAAAAGCGGCTCTCGCCCGGATCACCCTGACGGCCCGCGCGGCCGCGAAGCTGGTTGTCGATCCGGCGCGATTCGTGCCGCTCGGTGCCGATAATATACAAACCGCCCAAGGCCTTGGTCTCTTCGTCAAGTTTGATGTCCACACCGCGGCCCGCCATGTTGGTGGCGATGGTGACCATCCCCTTCTTGCCCGCATCGGCGATAATCTGCGCCTCTTTTTCGTGCTGCTTGGCGTTCAGTACGTTGTGGGGGACTTTAGCGCCCTTGAGAAACTTCGACAGCGCCTCGGATTTTTCGATGCTGATCGTACCCACCAGCACCGGCTGGCCCTTGGCGTGCAGCTCTTTGATCTTTTCGCCCACCGCTTCAAACTTCTCCTGTTCGGTGCGGTAGATCAGATCGTTTTGATCCTTGCGCGCTACGGGAACGTTGGTGGGAATGGAGATCACATCCAGTTTATAAATCTGGCCAAACTCGGTCGCCTCGGTCTGAGCCGTACCGGTCATGCCCGCCAGCTTCTCATAAAGCCGGAAGTAGTTTTGGAAGGTAATATCCGCCAGCGTCTGGCTCTCCTCTTTAATGAGCACGCCCTCTTTGGCCTCCAGCGCCTGATGCAGCCCTTCCGAGTAGCGCCGCCCGGTCGAAAGACGTCCGGTGAACTCATCAACGATAATCACCTCCCCCTCTTTGACCACATAGTGCACATCTTTTTCAAAGAGGTGGTGGGCTTTGAGCGCCTGATCGAGATGGTGGGCCAGAATGGCGTTTTCCATATCGTAGAGGTTTTCGACGCCAAAGAGCTCCTGCGCCTTCTCCACGCCGCTGTCGGTCACCATAACGACCCGGTTTTTTTCATCAACCGTGAAGTCTTCCTCTTTTTTGAGTTTTTTGGCGACCTCGTTGGCCTTGGCGTAGTGGGCCATTTTTCGGTTGGTGGGGCCGGAGATGATCAGCGGCGTCCTGGCTTCGTCGATCAGGATCGAATCCACTTCGTCCACAATGGCAAAGTGGTGTTCGCGCTGGGTCATTTCCGAGAGCGAATACTTCATGTTGTCGCGCAGGTAATCAAAACCGTATTCGTTGTTGGTGCCGTAGGTGATGTCGGCGTTGTACTGCGCCTTGCGGTGCTCGCCCAAATCCAGATCGCCGGTGACAATGCCGACCGTGTAGCCCAAAAAGCGGTAAAGTTCGCCCATCTCGTTGCCGTCGCGGCGGGCCAGATAGTCGTTGACCGTCACCACATGGACGCCCTTGCCGGTCATGGCGTTGAGCACCACCGGCAGCGTCGCCACCAAGGTCTTGCCTTCGCCGGTCTTCATCTCCGCAATCCGTCCGTCGTGAAGCGCCATGCCGCCGATGAGCTGCACGTCAAAGTGGCGCATCCCCAGCACGCGGCGGGAGGCTTCGCGGGTAATGGCAAAACTGTCGTTAAGCACCCCCTCCAGCGTCGCTTCGTTCTCTTTGACCCGGCGGCGCAGTTCGCTGAAGGCGAATTTGAGCGCGGCATCATCCATTGCTTTATATTTTTCTTCCAGCGCGTTGATGGCGGCCACCCGTTTGCGATATCGCTTGAGTTCTTTTTCGTTGCGGGTTCCGAGGATTTTGGCGGCAAAATATTTGATCACGTCGAGGCACCTTTTCGTTTCTTTCGGAGGGCGCCCATTCTAACACAGCGGCGGTTAAGTAAAATCCCGCCCATGAACTTTGGTAATACGCTCGAAACCCTTTTAAAAACCGCCGATCCCGACGAGAAATTCGCGCTGTTTGAATCCTTCTACCGCGCCTTTACCCAAGGGGCGATCGAGATAACCTTCGAAGATGATCCGATCGTATTTGCGGAGCCCTCCTACGCACCGCTGATGCGCACCGTGCCCCTTGGCGGCGTCCGGCGGGGCGGCAGTCTCAAGGAGCCTAAAAACCGTGCGCTTTTGCTGCACTCCGTGGCGCATATCGAATACAGCGCGATCGATCTGGCTCTGGATGCGGCCTACCGCTTTCGCGATCTGCCCAAGGATTTCTACGCCGACTGGCTCGCCGTGGCCGACGAGGAGATTGCCCACTTTAAAATGCTGCGCGAATTGCTCGCGCGCGCAGGGGTGAAATACGGCGATTTTGAGGTGCATACGGGACTGTTCGAGGCTGCAAAACAGACCCAAACGCTCATTGAGCGCATGGCTGTCGTGCCGCGCACCATGGAGGCGGGCGGGCTGGATGCCAACGCCCAGATGCGGCGCAAGGTCGAATCGGTCGCCGATGACGCGATTATGGCCGATTTTTTAGGGGCGCTCGATGTGATTTTGCGCGACGAGATCGACCACGTCCGAAAGGGCGATCGCTGGTTTAAATACGCCTGTTTACAGGCCGGATTGGAACCGCAACAAGCCTATGTGCAAATCCTAAGCGATCGCGGCGAGATTAAAAGCAAACGCCAGATGAACGTGGAAGCCCGCCTCAAGGCGGGCTTTAGCTGCGAAGAGCTGAGCGTGCTGGCGGGCCAAAGGGTGTGCGGCTAGGCCTTTTTGGGCGCGGGCTTGGCAAAGGGGGTGGTTACCACGTTGCTTATCAGCGGGTAGCGGAAGAAGTTGGCGCCCTTAAACTCGGCAAACATCTCCAGCAGCTTCTCCTGATCAAAGCGCCGGGTCATCAATTCGATCTCGTTGTCCACCCCAAATCGCGCAACGTAGTTTTTCAGGCAGTTGACCCAGTGCTTTTGCTGCATTTTGGCGCCGACGGCCGCAATCTGCTCCAGATAGATGGTTTTATAAATCCCCATGGCGCGGTTTTTTGAGAAGGGGTTTTTCAAGAAGGGGCGCATCAGCCTGTCCATCGGCTCAAACTGGTTGCGCGTGGCATAGAGGTGCGCAGCTTTAAAGCGCACCGAAAGCATCTCATCAAGGGCTTTGTAGGCGCTTGAGGTGATCAAAAACGGATGCTCCAGCGCCATCTGCATGGCCGTTCCGTACTGTTTGGCCTTGACGGTTTCGATAAAGCGCTCCACCACCTCCAGCCGCCCGAATTCGATCTTGAGGGCGACCAGTTCGTTTTTGGCATTTTCTTTCAAAAAGCGGGCCGGCTCGAAGGCCTCCTCAAAACGGCCCGAAGCCATCAGCGCCAAAAAGCGCTCCTCTTCTTTTTTGATCATCTCCTGATAGGCGGTTACCGCCGGCGCGCCGCGCAGCATTTTGAACTTCTCGATCAGGTTTGAAAGCTCCGGCCAATCCTTGCGCTCATAGGCGTTTTGCGCCTTGTTGAAGATCTCCGGACTGCGCATCATCGCTTTAATCACGCCGTCCTTGGCGGGCACCTTGGAAAACAGCATCAAATCTTCGCGCGCCTTTTTCGGATCGGGACTTGAACTGTTGAGGTTTTTTACCGCGTCCTTAAAACGCTCCACAAAGCGGTCTTCGAGCAGCTTAAACAGGGGTAGCTTGCGGAAAAAATCCCCTTCGTTGGCCATATTGTAGGCTTCCATATACTGACCCGATTGAATCAGCTGCCAGAAGGTCATCACCTTCGATGCGTGGCGTACAGTGGCTTCAAAGCGCTTTTGATAGGTGGGGTAATCGAGCAAATCGCCCATCGCCTCTTTGGCCAGATCGTTTTTGCCCTGAGCGATCAGCAGCACCGCTTTGGTGTAGCGCTCATTAAAGGTTTCATCCAGATTGCCCACAATCCCGGTGGCGCTGAATTTGAGGATAGGATTATCCTGCATCATCTGATACATCGCCGACATATCGCGGTTTTGCACCGAGGTCATAAACTTTTCGCGCTCGGCTCCCATATCCAAAATGGTGACGCGCCCATCCTCAAAGGCAAAGTAGATCGACTCGCCGCGCCGCTTGATGTCGATAATCACCGCCTTGGAATTAAACACCGGTTCGTTATCCGGTTCGGCCACGGACAGGTCGATCAGATAAAGATAACCCGCCTTGTCGGAGACAAAACAGAACTGATCGTCCTTGTCCACATAAATCGCCATCGGCCAGTTCACGGTGGTGATGAGTTCGCGCACCAGATAGCCGTTGATGACATCATAAAGGAGCACTTTATTATCCCGCGCGCCCAGCACCACAAACGAAGCGCGGTGCAAGAACCCCATGCAGCCGATCACCTCCTTGTAGGTGTAGCCGCTCAAGAGCGAGTTGCGCGCCAGATCGAAGATGGTCAACTGTTTTTTAAAGCTGCTGTAGCCGATCATGGAGCCATCGGCGCTGAAGGCCAGAGCGGAGATGTACTCATTGTGCCTGGGGGCGATCGTCACCAGCTTGGCGGTGTCGGTCCGGTAGATGCAAACCCGGCCGTCGTTGCCGCCCGTGGCCACAAGCGTGCCGTCGGCGGAAAAGGCGGAAACCTCCGTTGCCGCCTCGGACCACGCGAGATGGGCCTTTTCCGCGTATTCCATTAATGTGGCGTTGTACTCATACAAAAAAGTTTTGATCGGCTGGGGAAAATAAAGACACAGCAGTTGCCCGTCGGCGCTGGAGCTGTTGCCCCGGAAATAGGTGTATTCGACGGGAATCTCAAAGGGCTGGATTTTTAAAGGTTTTCCGCTGCCGGGATCGACAAAGCGGATGGCCGTCTGGTTGTCGATCAGCGCTACAAGGTGTTCGGAGAGGATGAGATGGTGAATCTCGGCGGGGATTTTAAACTCCTGACTAAACTCCATTAACGCTCCTCAAACGCCGGAAATCTCATACGCAACCCCCTGCGCTTTTAACCCCGCCTGAAAGAACTCAAACCCCTGCTGAACGGTTTTTTGATCATAGCCGCTCAAGCTGATAACCGTCCGGCGGCGGCCCCCATGGGTTTCGGGCAGGCTCGAAAGCTCGATCGACTCCGGCAAACGCCGCATCAGCGCCACCAAGTCGCCCTCCCCCGTTTGGGCGGTCAGGGTGAGACGGAATTTCCGCTCGCCGAGCGGATAGAACCGATCAAGCGCTTCACAAACCATCGGATGGGCCATCTCGGGAAAACCGGGTACAAAAAAGAAGCGCTTAAAGAGAAAAAAACCCGGAATATTATTGACGGGATTTTGAAGCAGCTGCGCGCCAATGGGAAAGTTCACCATCTCCCGGCGCATGGGCGAAACCTCGCCAAAGCGGCTCTCAAGCAACGCCAGCCCTTCGGAATGCACCTCAAGCCGCCCTCCGGTAAAGACATTGGCGGCACATTGGCGGGTGTAGTCATCGGGCGTGGCGCCGATCCCGCCGAAGGAGAACATCACCGCCTCTTCATCGCGGCTGACCAGTTCATAGACGGCTTCGATCAGACCGGGCTTGTCGGCAATGGTAAAGACGCCCGCCAGCTCCCAATCGCGGGCGTTGAGCGTTTGCGTTAAAAAAGGAACGTGGCTGTCGTGCCGTCTGCCGTTGAGCAGTTCGGTTCCGATAACAACCGCATAAAAACGCATTAGTTCCCTTTTTTTAGCGTAGTTGCAGTTATGATAGCATTTTCCGATATAGAAACACTATGAGATCCTTTGTTTTTGGGCTTTTTTTATCATCGTGGATGCTTGCAGCCGACACGCAAGAACTCTTCTTGGGCAAGGTCGATCGCGGCGAACTGAGGGGCAAACGCGTCAGCATGTCCGGCTACGTCAACGCCACCGGCTGCGAAAAACTCCCCTGCCGTCTCATGGCCTACCGCTGGATCGATGGCGCAAAAGTACTGTTTATTCTGGAGTTTCAAGACCGTTTCCAGCCCTACGCATCACGCAAACGCGTACTCGATCCCATCCGGGTTCACTGCGTGGCGGTATCGGATTTTGAATACAAGGATTGTTTTTTTTAGAGGAAATTTGGTTGCGGAGGCAGGATTTGAAGGCCAAAAATTGACCCTGATTGACCATTTTATGCATCCTGCTTGGCATAAATAAGTGTAAATAAAAACCGATAACGTCAGCATAGCGTCAGCAAAATCGCAGCCTAGCGGCCATTCCCGGCACGGCTCCCAGTCAGAGAGGGTAGCGGCGTCCGCAGCTTAGAACATAAGCGCGGATGCCCTGCCCGCAGCCCGACAACAGCCGGGCCACTCTCGGTAAATCGGCAGCTTTAATGGGGTAGCCACGGCCCTTAGGCCGGGGCGAGGGGCGCAGCCCCTTGGTGTCGCCGGAGGCGCACCCCCGCCGTCCGCTTGCGGACGAGGCCCCTTTGGGGCCGGAGCGGGTTTTAATTAAATCCGCCACTTTGCTCCCCCTTCCCCCTTGCAGCCGCCGAACCTCTCCCTCCCATGGGGCAACGCCCCATTATTAGCCTCCCCCTACCCCCGGAGGGGGTCTCCCTTTTCCCCTCGGCCTTCGCGGCCTTGAGCGCTGGGCCGCTCGAACTGCCGCAACCCATCGACAAGCCTTTACCCTCTCGCTCAATCGACCCATTTGACTTCATCGTGGGCGTAATGGATGATATGCTCTAGGGCATCCACAGGAGAGCAGGCAAAATCTTTTGCAAGAGCCGCCAGCTTCTTTTTGGCCTCCTTGCTGATCATGCCGCTGATATACACCTTGCCTGCCGCCTTGGCCTTTTGACGATATTGCTTCTGTCTTTGCGCGTTTGTCATGTCCTCCCCTTTGCGCCTAATTATAGCTAGGCGTAACACTGTTATGTTTTCCAGCGTCAAAACCTCACAACCAGAAGGTTTGTTGCCTCCCACCCTCCCCCTTGTAGTAAAAACAAAAGAAGGCAAAGCACTAAAATCTGACCCCCGCTTTACCCAAAAACAGAGAGACCTACCGCCGCCCCAAAAGCCCCCGACCCGCCCAGCTATAATAGAGTGAAATGGGAGGAGGCCCCCTAGTGACTGCATCGACCGCCGCCGCGCTTGAAACTCTTGCGGCCATGCTTAACCAGATTGCGATAGAAGCCCGGCAAGATGAGGGGTTTGTGGACACGCCGGGCGCTGCCGCATATCTTGGCAAGTCCGAATCGTGGGTTAAGCTACGGATGCGCGAGGGTGACTTCACGGAGGGGCGGGAGTTTTGGCGGCGTGGTGGTAGTATTTTCTTTGCCAAGCAGGCGCTGCGTGAATGGGTGCAGTCTGGGTCTCCCGAAGAAATGAAAGGAGGCCAGAGTGGCAAGCATCTTCGCCCAACGGGGCAAACTCTACGCGAATTTGTCCAAAAGCGGACGGCGTGAAAGGGTTTCCCTCGGACTGGACGACACGCCGGGAAATAGGAGGAAAGCCGAAAAGCTGCTTCCTGAAATGATTACCGGCTTACTTAGCGGCAGTTTCGTCAAAGGCCGCTCGGTTCAATACTATGCCGATCTCTACTTCAAGCAGAAGCAAAGAGACGGGATGAGGGCGGCGACGATTTATCAGAATCAGCGCATTGCCAAAAAGTTCCTTGACAGTTACGGCTCACGCCCGATTCACGGCATAACCGCCCAAGAGGTGCGCGATTGGTTCCGCAAAAGGCTGGACGACAAATCGGCGGCAACCTTTCGCAATTACCACAGCGTTGTCCACGGAATTTTCGAGGAGGCGCTGCTGGACGAGGAAATACAAGCCAACCCTGTCGCAAAAGTTCGCAAGCCCAAGATGCGCGGCACACAAAAGCCGCCAGATCCGTTTTCGCCCCAAGAGGTGCGGCAACTGATCGAAGGGACGGAGGGCTGGCTACGAAACCTAATCGCCCTCATGTTCTTAAGCGGTATCCGTACGGGCGAAGCGCTCGGTCTGCGTTGGGAGAATGTGGACTTCAACGAGCGAGAGATTCGCATTTATGAGGCTCGGCGCAAGGGCTATAGCGGCGATACAAAGACGGAAGGCTCGCGGCGCATCCTGCCGCTGCTGGACGCGCTACTGCCCTATATGCAAGCGCAACGTCGTCTTACAGGCGCGCATCCGTCCGGGTTTGTCTTTGTGGCGGAAAGAAGCGACGCACCCTGGAAGGATTCAAGCCGGATTACCGCCTACCATTGGTATCCACTGCTTGAGCGTTTAGGCATGAGGCGGCGGATTATGTATCAATTGCGCCACAGCTTTGCGATTGCGGCGATTGATACGGGAAGCCTGCCCGTTTCGAGGATTGCGCAAATGATGGGTCACACGAGCACCCAGATGATTTTTCAGCGTTACGGAAAGTTCATTAGATCGGAGAAGATTTCGGTCGATTTGGGCTTTAATCTGTTGTCAGCATAGCGTCAGCATTTTGACCTAGCACCCGACAAACCCGCATGAATAGAGGGAAAATTGGTTGCGGAGGCAGGATTTGAACCTGCGACCTTCGGGTTATGAGCCCGACGAGCTACCGGACTGCTCTACTCCGCGACAACCATAAAAGAAGAAACGAATTTGGCTGGGGTACAAGGATTCGAACCTCAATTAACTGGACCAAAACCAGCTGTCCTGCCGTTAGACGATACCCCAACACCAAAATCGAGCCGGAATTATAACGCCTAACTTTTCTAAAGTCAAGGCATGTTTGAGAATTCTTTTTTTAACCGCCCTTTCGGAGAGTTCTGGCAAAATCCGCCCTTAAGTTTTGCCCCATCGAAGGATTGCCGTGGATTATTTAGAGATTACCGGAGGACACAAGCTGGGAGGCAAACTGACCGTTTCGGGCGCGAAGAATGCCGCGCTGCCTATTTTGGCCGCGACCATTCTGGCTAAAAATTCCGTTTGCATCCGCAACCTGCCCAAAGTAGCCGACGTTCAGACTTTTTTAAAGCTTATCAAACTCCTTGGCGGCGATTACGGCTGGGACGAGGCGCGTCATTGCTTCGATGTCTCCACGGCCAGCCTAAACAGCACCACCGCCACCTATGAAATCGTCAAAACGATGCGCGCCTCCATCCTGGTGCTCGGCCCGCTTTTGGCCCGCTTCCGGGAGTGCCGCGTCTCCCTGCCCGGCGGTTGCGCCATCGGTCAGCGGCCCGTGGATCTGCACCTGAAGGCCATGGAACGCATGGGAGCCGAAATCACGATCGAAGAGGGCTACATCCACGCCAAAGCGCCCCACGGACTCAAGGGCGCAACGATTATCTTCGACAAAATCACCGTCACCGGCAGCGAAAACGTCATCATGGCTGCGGCGCTGGCCAAGGGCAAAACCAAGATTGTCAACTGCGCCAAAGAACCGGAGGTGGTTCAACTGTGCGAAATTCTGGCCGAAGCGGGCGTGCGTATGCACGGAATTGGCACCGATGAGCTGGAAATCGAAGGAACCGACGGCGCTTTGCTGGAGTTTTCGCCCATCCATGTGATAGCCGATCGGATCGAAGCGGGCACCTACCTCTGCGCCGCCGCCATCACGCAGAGCGTCGTCACCCTGTGCGGTGTCAGGCCCGATCATCTCGAAGCCGTGACCAGCAAACTGATCGACATGGGTTTTGGCATCGGGATCGAGGAGGATGCCATCACCCTTCTGCCCGCCGAAAAAATCCGGCCCACGCAGATTGTTACCACCGAATACCCCGGTTTTCCCACCGATATGCAGGCGCAGTTTATGGCGCTGGCAACGCAGGCTGAAGGCAGCAGCGTCATTGAAGAGCGGTTGTTTGAAAACCGCTTCATGCATGTGAGCGAATTGCAGCGCATGGGCGCAAAGATTACGCTTCGGGGCAACACCGCCACCGTCACCGGCCCGGTAAAGCTGACCGGCGCCGACGTGATGGCCACCGATCTGCGCGCCTCAAGCGCCTTGGTTCTGGCCGCCTTGGCGGCAGAGGGTAAGACCCGTATTCACCGCATCTACCATCTCGATCGCGGCTACGAAAAACTGGAAGAGAAACTAGGCAAACTGGGAGCGGAACTGAGAAGACTCAAGGAGTAGCGCCTACTCCTCCTCCACAATGACGATACGGCGGCTCTTGGCCGCCACCACCTGCCTGCTTGGCGGCACCAGACCGTTTTCGTTCACTTTGGCAAGCCGTGCTTTGAGCTCTTCAATCTCCTGCTCCATTTGGGCAATCTGACGCTTAAGCTTAAGGGCCACGTCCACGCCGGCCAGATTCACGCCCATCTCCCGCGTCAGGCGCAAAACCATCTTGATCTCGTCGATATTGCGCTGGGAGTAGAGCCGCACACGCCCCTCCGATCGGCCCGGTAAAATCAACCCCTCCCGCTCGTATTGGCGCAGCGTTTGGGGGTGCACCTCAAGCACTTTGGCAACCACACTGATCATGTAAACGGGTTCATCATAGCTGTGCATGGCGTTACTCCGGCAGTTTTTCTTCCATCAGCTTGGCCAGCTGCGGATCGAGCGTTTCAGCAGCAGGAATCGCCACCTGCACCTTCAGGTACAGATCGCCCCGCTGACCGCTTTTGCGGTTGACTACGCCCGCCTCGCGCACACGAAAACGCTGACCGCACTTTGTCCCGGCGGGTACCTTGAGGCCAACCTCTTTTTCAAGAGTCCTGACCTGCACTTTACCGCCAAAGACGGCGGTCTTTAGGCTGATATTCAGGCTTTTTTCCAGATCGTCGCCCTCGCGGACATACTCGCTTGAAGGCTCCACATGAATGCGCAGCAACAGATCGCCGCGCTGGTTTTGCATCGATCGGCCCCGGCCGCGCACCCGGAGCGTTTCGCCCTCGGTAATGCCCGCCGGGATACGGATATCCATCCGGTCGCCTTCAATGCTGATACTCTGGGTTCCGCCCAGCACGGCGGTTTCAAAGGGTACATTCAACCGCGCCGAAATATCCAGATCGACGCCGCCAAAACCAAACCGGCTGTCAAATCCCCGGTTCTGACCGCCGCGCGCGCCGCCGAAACCGCCGAACCCTCCGCCAAAAACCTGATTGAGAATATCGTTTAAGTCGAAGTTCGCGCCGCCCTGCCCCCGCGCAAAATCATGGAAAGACTGGTTGCCGAACATCGAATCGCCGTAGGCGTCGTACTGCTGGCGTTTTTGCGCGTCGCTGAGGATTTCGTAGGCGGCGTTGATCTCTTTGAACTTCTCTTCGGCGCCGGGTTCTTTGTTGATATCGGGGTGATATTTGCGCGCTAGGCGACGGTAGGCTTTTTTGATCTCATCTTCCGATGCGCCGGGGGCCACCCCCAGCGTTTCGTACAAACTTTTTCCGGCCATCTTCAACCTCTTATTAAAGCATCAGCCCCGCGCAACGGGGCTTTTGGCGGGCAGTATAGCAGAAAGTTTAGTCTGAATCAATCAACTTTGTTTAGTGAAGGAAGTGACGAACACCGGTAAAGAGCATGGCGATGCCGTGTTCGTCGGCGGCGGCGATCACCTCTTCGTCGCGCACGCTGCCGCCGGGCTGGACAATCGCCGCCACGCCGCCCGCCGCTGCCGCGTCGATCGAGTCGCGGAAGGGGAAAAACGCCTCGCTGGCCATGGCACAGCCCTTCACATCCACCCCCATCGCTTCGGCTTTTTTCAGCGCGCAGCCTGCGGCATCCACACGGCTGGTCATCCCCATGCCGATCGCCACCAGCGTGCGGTTTTTCACGTAAGCCACGCAGTTCGATTTGGTCAGCGCCGCAATCTGCCACGCAATCGCCAAATCTTCGCTCATCGCCGCTTCGGGGGCTTTTTTAGTGACGGTTTTGGCCTCTTTCATCTCTTCAGGGCGTACCCGATCGGCGTCTTGCAGCACAAATCCGCCCAACACGTGTTTGAAGTCATAAACGTCGCGATCGCTAGGCAGCCGATCGTCGTCGCCCACCGCAAAGAGCTTGAGGCGTTTTTTGGTTTCAAACAGCTTGAGCGCGCCCGCAGTAAAGCTGGGCGCGGCGATCACTTCGATAAACAGTTCGTTCATCTTGGCCGCCAGCTTTTCGTCCACCGCGCCATTGACGGCCACCACGCCGCCGAAGGCCGAAAGTTTGTCGCAGCGCAACGCTTCGTCCCACGCTTCGCACAAATCCTCGCGCAGGCTAAAGCCGCAGGGGTTGCCGTGTTTAACGATACAGATGCCGTTTTTGCCAAACGCCCGGGCGATCTGCACGGCGGAAGAAAGATCGGTCAGGTTGTTAAAACTCGCCTCCCCCTGAAGCACTTTAAACTGCTTGGTATAGAAGTCGTCAAACTGATACAGGCGCCCCTTTTGGTGCGGGTTTTCGCCGTAGCGCAGTTCGTTGACCAGATGGCCGCCCACACTGGCAAAACCGGGGGTGCGGTCAAACCGTTCGTTCATATAGCGGGCGATCATGCTGTCGTACCACGCGGTGTGTTCGTAGGCTTTAATCATCAGCGAAGCGCGGAAATCGAAGCTGTCTTCGTGCTTTTTGATCGCCTCCAGCACCGGCGCATAATCATCAGGGTTGGTTACAATCAGCACGTCTTTAAAGTTTTTGGCCGCACTGCGCACCATCGCCGGGCCGCCGATATCGATATTTTCGATAATTTCGCCCAAGTCGTCAGTGCGCTCGATCGTCTGTTTAAAGGGATACAGGTTGACGCAGACGAGATCAATACCGCGGATATTTTTCTCCTTGGCCGCCGCCTCGTCTTCTGCGTTGCCGCGGCGGTAGAGAATGCCGCCGTGAACCGCCGGGTGCAGGGTTTTCACCCGTCCGTCAAACAGCTCGCCGTACCCGGTCAGATTGCCGACCTCGATCGCGTAAACGCCGTTTTGGGAAAGGGTTTTTAAGGTCCCTCCCGTGCTCAAAATCTCAAAACCCGACGCCGCCAGCGCCCGGGCAAATTCGACGATGCCCCGCTTGTCGCTTACGGAAAGCAAAGCTCTCTTGACCATACAAACCTCTTTAGTCAGCTTTTTAAGCGGGTCTTTTAACCAAAAATCCCTTAGAAATTAAGCCCGCGGGCGTTAAACTTTGGCGACTCTTACGACACCCGAAGGTTCCAATGCGCACGATTTACACACAAGTTTCTAAACAATTTACCCGTTCGTTAACGATCCAGATTCTCTTTTCGGCGCTGGTATTATCGATCGCGCTTTTTGTCCTGACCGCCTATCAATCCTACCGCCAGCAGCAGCAGCAAACCCTTGATCTTGCCGCCCTCTATCATCAAAGCGCCGCCGAAGAGAGCCGCTTGATTCACGAAAAAATCTCCGCGATCGGCTCGGCGGCGCTGATGCTGGCTACCCAGGGAGGCGAACTGCTTTCCAGACCGGGTTCCTACGAAAACGGCGAGCTGACCCTTGTTAAAGAGGGTGCGTTTTACCGCAACGATCGGCTCGGACGCTTTACTTTCTATGCCGAAGTGGACAGCATGGGACCCGAAGCGCGCCGCAGGGCCCAGCGTTTCGCACTACTGCTGCCGCTGCTTGAAACGGCGGTCACCGCCCGCCAAAAGGACGCCGTCAAAGGGTGGCTGCATCTGGAGGACACCCTTTCGCTTGTCTATCCTCCGCAGTCAAATCTTCAGGCCGTCGGCGACGCGCACAATCTGGGCGCCAGCGGCCTGTTTGAGCTCTTTCGCAAAAACCCCCGCAAACAGTGGCGCTTTGTTATCCAGAAGGATTCGATCGTCATCGCTGCGCCGGTTTTCAGCGACGAAAACCTCGTCGGGATTGCGGGCTTTACGCTCAACCGGAACCTTTTTGATCTATCGGATACGCAAACGCGGCTGCCCGAAGGGAGCTTTGCCGCCCTGTTCAACGCCGCCGACGAAACCCTGCTTTCGGGCAGCTTGGGCGACCGCGCCATCAAAACCCTTCTTCAGGAAAAATCCGGCGGCGCCCTTGTTGCGGCAACCTCGGTCGTTGCCGATACGCCCTTGACGGTGGCGATCGGGGGCGATCGGGCCGTTTTGCTCCGGGAAAGCCGGGCGCTTTTTCTCAATCTGCTGATTGCGTCAGGCGCGGTAGTGGTCTTTGTGGCGGGCTTTTATCTGCTCTTTTTCCGTATTGCCCGGCAGCGCGTGCAGGCGCTTTCGGAAAGCTTCACCAAACCGCTCAACGAGATTGTCCGCTTCTCCCACCATCTGGGTATGCGCAGCGCCGGGCGGCTGGAGCCTAGCGGCATTACGGAACTGGATGATCTTTCCAACCACCTGCATCTGGCCCACTCCAAACTGATGCAAATGCTCATCGTCGATGAACTCACCGGCACCTACAACCGCCGCAAGCTGCTGATTGATCTTGAAGGGCGCGGCCCCTTCGGGCTGATCGCCATGAATATCAACCGCTTTAAATATCTCAACGACATTTACGGCTACGCCGCGGGCGATTACGTGCTTAAACGCACCGTCGAGCTGCTCAAGGATATCGAGTGCGAAGGGTGCGAAATCTACCGCATCGGCGGCGACGAATTTGCCGTGCTGCTGCCCACCATGGATATCGATCTGCTTAAGGCCCATGCCGAAAATATGGTCGCGTCGGTGGGCAACAGCCTGTTTTTATTTAACGACGTGGAGATGGAGGTTTCCGTTAGCGTCGGCGTCGCCTCGGGCGAAGGACGCGAAGGCGTCAAGCTGCTTTCGCGCGCCGATATCGCCCTGTCGAAGGCCCGCGAAGTCAAACAGATGCCGGTCATGGTTTACACCCCCGATCTCGAAGCGCGCAAGGATTACGAAGCCAATCTCTACTGGGAAAAGCGGATCAAAGACGCCATCCGCATGGGTACGATGGTGCCGTGGTTCCAGCCCATCATGGAGATAAAAAGCGGCAAAATTCTCAAGTTTGAAGCTCTGGTTCGTATTGTAGAAAAGGGCGACGCGATCCCTCCCTACTACTTCCTGGAGGCCGCGCGAAAAACCGGCGCGATGTACGAAATCGCCCGCCGCATGATCAATCAAACCTTCGAAACGGCGGCCAAACACGAAGGGGTCGAGTTTTCCATCAACCTCTCCTTGAGCGACTTTGAACACCCCGAACTGCTGCCCTACATCTCCGATCAGCTCAAAAAAGCGGGGCTTGAGGCCGGTAAAATCACCTTTGAAGTGCTCGAAACCGAAGCGATGCACCAAGAGGATTCGCAGGTTCAAAACGCCATCAAAGCGCTTAAAGACAAGGGTTTCAAAGTGGCGATCGACGACTTTGGCAGCGGGTACTCCAACTTCGCCCGGTTTGTCGATCTCAAGGTGGACTACCTCAAGATCGACGGCCAGTTTATCCGCAATCTGCACCGCGACGAAACCAGCCGCCACGCGCTCAAGGCTATCTTGGAATTCGCCTCGGGCACGGGCGCGAAAACCGTGGCCGAATATGTCGAAACCCGCCGCGTTCACGAAGCGGTCAAGCTTTTCCCCATCGACTACGCGCAGGGTTTCTACATCTCCAAACCCGTCCCCGCCGAAGAGTTACCGGCGCTGATTAGAAGATAATCTCCGAGGGGCTTTGATTGGCGGCGTGGTAAATCCGCACGCCGTAACGCTTGGCGTAGAGCCTCATTAAAAGCCGCTGCAAATCCGGCTCGATCGAGGGCGTAAACCATCCGTTGTTGGAAAGCACCGCCATATAGGGCGGCGCGTTTTTAAACATCGCCTCCACCGTGCCTTCGTAGCAAACCGCATTGCGGAACTTAACGCCGTTAATCTCAAAATCGGTCGGCCCTTCGGCGGTGCGGTAATCCTCCGCCCCCTCAAAGAACAGCTCGTTAATCCAGCGGCCCATCCAGCTTGGCAGAGGATTGCCCTCCCCAAAGGGGACCAGATAAACCTTGTCGGCCACCTGCCACCGGCCTTCGCTAAAAAAATAGGTGCTGTTATAGGGAAGGTTGCCCGCCTTAAGATGCAAGCCGCCCGCGATCACGGCTATCCGGGCGCTGCGCTCGGCCAGCGCATCGATCAGACCCGGGTCGCGGTTGAGAAACAACGGAAAAACCGCTTCGGGCAAAATGACCAGTTCATACCCCTGCGCAATCGCCAGGTCAATCTCATCGAGCGCATTTTGGGCATGGAGCGTCCGGTAGGCGCTATCCCACTTGATCGACTGCTCTAAAGCGCCCTGAACCAGTTTGATTTTCAGAGGCGGCGGCGGCGGGGCCTCCGGCGAAGGCAGCGCGATTGCCAAAAGCAAAAAAGGCACGGCGGCGATTTGTCTCCACCCCTTAAGATAAAACCACGCCAAACAGGCCGCCATCACAAAAAGAAGCGCCCAAAGATGGGGGGAATAGTAGCTGTTCACCAGCAAAAGCTCGGGCTTAAACCAGACAAACCCGAAGGGTTCCACCACCCAAAAACCCGCGCCGATCGCAAGCGCTCTGCCCCAAACCGGCAGCCACGAAACCGCATAAAAAATCGCGCCGTACCCCACCGCAAAGAACAAAACCGCCAAGGGGGCCAACAGGGGATAATCGGTAAAACGGAAGCTGAGCCCCACCCACCAAAACCACAACACCGCCACCCAAAAGCCCAGAAAAAAGGCCTGCGATCGGGGGGTTTTCAGCCAGCCGTAAAGGGCGGCGGGTGCGAGCAGCGTCATGATGGCCGGATGGGTCAAACCCGCATGTTCAAGGTAAACAAACAGGCTCAGCAGCAAAGCCCACGGCAAGGGAGTTATCAGATTGCGCGTGATAGAATCACCGCGCTTTAAAACAATGCTTTTCAAAGGATTTCCATGGAAGCCGCAGCCGGTCCGAGTCTTCTTTCAACCATTATGCCTCTGGTGGTTCTTTTTGCCATTTTTTATTTTCTGGTCATCTGGCCCCAACAGCGTCAGGCCAAAAAACATAAAGAGATGGTCGCAGCTTTGGACAAAGGTGACAAGATTGTCACCGCCGGGGGCCTCTATGCCGAGGTTGTCAAAGCGGAGGAGGAGTTTATCAAAGTCAAGATAAGCGACGACGTCACCGTAAAACTCGCCAAAGAATTTGTCGCCAGGAAACTGGATGCAACCCAAAATTAGTATGCGGCTGGCCGTCTTCGCCGCCGCGCTGATTTTCGGTATCTTCTTCTCCCTGCCTTCGCTGCTGAACTGGGAGAAGGGAAGCAAAATTACCCTGGGGCTCGACCTGCAGGGCGGTCTTTATATGCTTTTGGGCGTCAACACCGACGAAGCGGTTGAAAACCGTATCAAAAGCCTTGCCTCAGGCCTTCACGCCCACACCGAAAAAAACGACATCCTGATCGACACCCTCAACTTCGACGACAGCCGGGTGACCTTCTATCTCATCGATACGCAGGCTAAGGGTGCGCTGGAGAAGTACCTCGACACCCTCCAGGGCGTTGCGGTTCTCGAAAACAGCCTCAACTACACGCTTACGCTGACCCCCGAAGAGATTGCGCTCACCCGCCAGTACGCCGTAGGACAGGCGGTCGAAACCATCCGCAACCGTCTTGACCAGTTCGGTCTTTCGGAACCCACGGTGGCCAAGCAGGGCGAAGATCAGATTCTCGTCGAGCTGCCGGGCATCAAGACCCCCGAGCAGGAGCAGCGCGCCCGTGCGCTGATTGGCCAAACCGCCCACCTGCAAATGATGGCGGTCGATGAAGAGAACAACGCCCGCGTCCAGTTTATGACCGATGCCGACGCCCGCGCCGTGGGTTCGGTCATCGTGGAGGACGTTTACGATCCGGGCGTCCGCTATCTGCTCAAGCAAATCCCCATTCTCGACGGCGAACGGCTGACCGACGCCCGCACGGGTTTTGATCAGAACAACCGCCCCGTCATCAACTTCACCCTTGACGGCGAAGGGGCGCAGATTTTCGGCAACTTCTCCGGCCGCAACGTGGGCAAACGCCTCGCGGTCGTTCTTGACGACAAGGTTTACTCCGCGCCGGTCATCCGGGAACGCATCGGCGGCGGAAGCGGTCAGATTAGCGGCGACTTTAGCCTGCAGGAGGCTAACGACTTGGCGATTGCGCTCAGAAGCGGCGCGCTTTCGGCCAGCGTGGAGATGCAGGAAAAACGCTCCGTCGGCCCCTCCTTGGGCGCCGATAGCATTCAGGCAAGCGCCCTTGCCCTGATCGCCGGGTTTCTGGCGGTGGCCGGCTTCATGATCTGGTTCTACCGTTATGCGGGCGTTATCGCCAATGTGGCGCTGATCGGAAACATCTTTCTAATCATTGCCATCATGGCGCTCTTTGGCGCTACGCTGACCCTGCCCGGCATGGTGGGCATCGTTCTGACGGTTGGCATGGCGGTGGACGCCAACGTGATTATTCAGGAGCGCATCAAAGAGCTGCTGCACGAAGGCAAAAGCGTCGCCAAGGCGATCGAAGAGGGTTACGCCAACGCCTTTAGCGCGATTTTGGACGCCAACCTGACCACCCTGATTGCCGCCGTGGCGCTCTATGCCTACGGAACCGGCCCCATCAAGGGCTTTGCCCTGACGCTCAGCGTCGGGATTTTGTGCTCCATGCTGACCGCCATCGTCGGCACCCGCGGCATGTTTGATCTCGTCGGCGGCCGCATCAATAACAAAAATCTTCACCGCTTTTTCGGCGTGGCAAAGAGGGCGTGATGCAAATTTTCAGCTACGACCGCGTTTATAACTTTTCGGGCCACCAAAAGCTCTTTATGGGCGTTTCGGCTCTTTTTCTGGCCTTGGCCGTCGCCCTGTTCGTGGGCAAGGGGATGAACTTCGGCATCGACTTCACCGGCGGCACCGTCGTACAGGTTCGTTACGCCGAAGCGGCTCCGCTGGATCAGATTCGCCAGAACTTGGCGGGCACCCGCTTTGACGGCGCGCTGATTCAGGAGTTTGGCGAACCGCAGGAGGTGGTTATCAAGGCCCCTGCCTCAACCAACTCGCTGGGCATGGATGTGGGGGATGAAATGCGCGTATTGCTGCAACCCACCGGCGAGTTTGAGATCCGCCGCGTCGATATGGTGGGACCCCGCGTGGGCGCAGAACTGCGCGAAGCGGGGTTGATGGCCGCACTGGTGGCGATCGCGGGTATTTTGATCTATATCACCTTCCGCTTCGAGTGGCGCTTTGCCGTTGCATCGGTGCTGGCGCTGGTGCATGACCTGGTCATTACGATCGGCTTTATTATTTTGTTTGACCTACAGGTCAACCTCGATATTCTCGCCGCGATTTTGACCATTCTAGGCTACTCCATCAACGACACGATCGTTGTCTTTGACCGTATCCGTGAAAACCTCTCCAAGCCCGGTTACAGCGATATTAAATCGGTTATCGACGATTCGGTTTCCAAAACCCTTTCGCGCACCACGCTGACTTCGCTTACCACGCTGTTTGTGGTGACAACGCTCTTTTTCTTCGGCGGTGAGCTGCTTAAACCCTTGGCTCTGACGCTGATGATCGGTATTATCGTGGGCACCTACAGCTCGATCTTTATCGCCGCCAGCCTGCTTAGGTTTTTGAAGTTCGATGTGAACGAATGGAAGAGCAAAGAGGCCCGCAAAGCCCAAGCCAGAGCCGAAAAAGAGCGTATGCGCGCTCTGTATGAACAAGGCACGGTTTAATCTAAAGGAGCAGTTATGGACTGGGGAAAAGTTGTTTACGTCTTCTTTACATTGATGAGTTTGACGACGGCGGTGGGCTTTTTGTACCACAACGACCCGGTCTATCTCTATATCGCCACCGGTGTGAACCTGATCTCCACGCTGCTTAAGGTCGGGGTGCGCAACCTTTTGGCGGCCGAATTGCTCGCCACCTCCCTGGTGGCCGATCTGCACCTGATTCCCGCCTTTTTCGCCCTGCAGTTTTCCGAAAATCTCGCCGCTTCGATCGCGCTTACCATCGGCGCCGTGGTGGCCAACGTCGTCACTATCGCGCTGTTTTTAATTGAATCCGCTAAGACCAAAGAGGAGATCTAATCTCCTCTTTCTTGCTTTCCGCTTTCACGTTACAATAAACCATAGATTTTCAGGAGTTCGCCTTGTCCGAAGCCTATAAAAGCGCCGCTATTGAAACCAAATGGCAAAAATATTGGGACGAAAAAAACGCTTTCGAGCCCGAATATCCCAGCAAAAAAGATAAAAAATATATTCTCAGTATGTTCCCCTACCCCAGCGGCCGCATCCATATGGGCCATGTGCGTAACTACACGCTCAGTGACGCCTTCGCCCGCCATTTCCGTATGCAGGGCTTTAATGTGCTGCACCCCATGGGTTGGGACAGTTTCGGGATGCCCGCCGAAAACGCCGCCATCAAACACGGCATCCACCCCAAAAAGTGGACCTACGAAAACATTGCGCAGATGCGCACCGAGCTTAAGCGCATGGGCTTGGGCTTTTCGTGGAAACGCGAGCTGGCCACCAGCGATCCGCTCTACACCAAACACGAACAATCGCTCTTTATCGATCTGTGGAACAAGGGTCTTATCTACCGCAAACAGGGGCTTTTAAACTGGTGTCCGCACGATCTGACCGTACTGGCCAACGAGCAGGTGATCGAAGGCAAATGCTGGCGCTGCGACACCCCCGTGGTGCTCAAGGAGATGTATCAGTATTACTTCAAGATCACCGACTACGCGCAGGAGCTTTTAGAGGACCTCAAAACGCTGGAAAACCGCTGGCCGTCGCAGGTGCTGGCCATGCAGGAAAACTGGATCGGCCAAAGCAAGGGGCTCAGCTTTTCCTTTAAGTTCGACGCCGCAACCGCCGCCAAGCTGGGCGGTAAATTCGAAACCTTCGAGGTGTTCACCACCCGCCCCGATACGATCTACGGCGTGACTTACGCGGCCCTTTCGCCCGAACACGAAATCGTGCGCTTTTTGCAGCAGAACAAACTGCTGCCCGAAGCGACGATCGCACGGCTGGAAGCCATTCAACGCATTCCGCCCCGCGATCGAGGCAGCCTCGAAAAAGAGGGGTTTGATTTGGGCCTGAAGGCCGTTCATCCCCTGACCGGCCGGCTTATTCCCGTCTGGACGGCCAACTTCGTGCTGAACGAATACGGCAGCGGCGCGGTAATGGCCGTGCCCGCCCACGACGAGCGCGATTATGAATTCGCCACCAAATACGCACTGCCGATCGTCAAGGTCATTGGTCCCAAAAACGGCGATGCGCCCCAAAACGCGGCCTACACCGAAGCGGGCGTGCTGTTTGATTCGGCGGATTTTAGCGGCTTAGAAAGCGACGCGGCCAAGGGGGCGATTATCGCCCGTTTTGAAGAGTCGGGTCTGGGCAAAGGAGTCACCAACTACCGCCTCAAAGACTGGGGCGTTTCGCGCCAGCGTTATTGGGGCGCGCCCATTCCGCTGGTGCACTGCCCCGACTGCGGCATCGTGCCCGAAGCCAAAGAAAACCTGCCCGTCGCCCTGCCCGAAGACGTCAAAATCACCGGCGAAGGCAACCCGCTGGAAAACCACCCCACCTTCAAACACACCATCTGCCCTAAATGCGGCGGACGGGCCGTGCGCGAAACCGACACGATGGACACCTTCGTGCAGTCAAGCTGGTATTTCCTGCGCTACACGACGCCGATCGAAAAGTGGGAAACCGAGGCGCTGGATAGCGAGGCGCTGAAATACTTTATGCCCGTCGATCTCTATATCGGCGGCATTGAACACGCCATCTTGCACCTGCTTTACGCCCGCTTTTTCACCAAGGCGCTGCGCGACTGCGGCCATGTGCATCTGGATGAACCCTTCGGCAATCTACTCACTCAGGGCATGGTGCTTAAAGACGGCGCGAAGATGAGCAAATCCAAGGGCAACGTCGTCGATCCCGACGCGATGATCGAAAAGTTCGGAGCCGATACGGTGCGCCTGTTTATTCTTTTTGCCGCGCCGCCGACCAAAGAGCTTGAATGGAACGACAGCGCGGTCGAAGGGTGTCACCGCTTTATCAACCGGCTTTGGAACCACTCGGCCAAGGCCAGAGCGGGCAAACTGCCGTCGATCGACCAAAGCAGTCTAAGCGCCGCAGAAAAAACCGCCCGCCGCAAGGTGTACGAGGCGCTGAACAAATCGGTCGAAGTCTTTGCCAAAACCCACGCCTTCAACACGCTGATCGCCGCCTGTATGGAGGCCTTAAACGCTTTGCAGGAGCAGGAAAACGCGGAGGTCTGGACGGAAGCCTACTGGGTGATAACCAATATTCTTGAGCCGATCATCCCCCACCTCTGCCACGAATTATCGGACAAACTCTTTAAAAGCGCCAACTTCGGCCAAATCACCGCGCCCGAAGGGGTGTTTGAGCTTGACACGATCACGCTGGCGATCACGATCAACGGCAAACGCCGCGACGAGTTCGAGATTTCGCCGCAGGCCGATCAGTCCGCCGTGCTGGCGGCAGCCAAAACCAAACTGGGCGACAAGCTGGCGGGGCTGACGATTTTAAAAGAGATCGTCGTGCCGGGCAAACTGGTCAACTTCGTGGTCAAATGAGACAGCTGATCGTTTTGGGGATGGTGCTGCTGCTGGCCGGATGCGGCTATAAGCCCTCAAGCTACTACAGCAAGCGCGTCTTGGGCGATGCCATTTTTGCCGATGTGCAAATCCCCATGAACGATCCCCAAAGCGGCGGCATCCTGCTCGATGCGCTCAACGAAGCGATCGTCGCAAAATTCGGCGGCAAACTCACCTCCCGCGAAGCGTCGGATACCCAGATTTTTATCCGCGAAGCCAAGCACAGCGTTTCGGCACTCCAACGGGACAAGGACGGATTCGTCATTCTCTACCGCAGCCACGTCACCATGACCACGCAAGTCAACAGCCCCGCCACCCGCGGACAGGTTTTCAGCGTCAGCGGCAGCTACGACTTTGCCGTCGAGCCCAGTTCGGTACTCAGCGACAGCGCCCGATCGACCGCCGCCCGCGAAGCGGCGCTCAAGGCGCTGGACGAACTGCTCGCGCGGCTTGTTTTGATGGGACGCTAAATGTCGCTGGGCGAGGTGGTCAAAAATACGCTCAACCACTTCAAGCAAACCAAAGAGCCCATCACCCCCGACAACTACCGCCATATTTTCTGCATCGAGGCCAAAAAACTCAACATTTCCGTCCATGAGTGCGAACGCATCGAAAGGGCGCTGGGTAAGCTCGATCCGGCCCTGCGCAAGCTGGCAAACGAGTACCGCGTGCGCACCCCCGATGAAGCACTGACCTTTTTAGTCTCTCAGCTCAACCGCGCCGCCACGGGCAACAAAAGCGAGGGGATGCTGGCCGCCGCGCTGCTGATTAAACGGCTGCTGCTGATTATCGAAGCCTTTCCCCTGGGCGAGCTCTCCAAGGAGGCCAGACATTCGCTGGGACGGGAGATGACCCATCCGGCGGTTTTAAGCGACGAGCGCAACAAATGGCAGGAGTTTCAGGAGGCGCTGAATTTCGACTATCTCAACCTGCTCGATAGCCACGGCATTTTCGACAAAACCCACCTGCCGACCCTGATCGAGCAGGTCCACAGCGTGCTTTCGGCCCAAGAGCAGCCCCTCAACCTGGCACCCGTGGCCGAGCTGTTGCTACAAACCCTGCGGCCCACACTGGCCCAGGCCAACCCTGAACGGCTCAAGCAGCTCGAAACCGAACTCAAAAAAGACGCGGGACTGCTCACCTCCCAAGGGATGATCGACGAAATCAAAGAGCTGATCGAACACCGGGTACTGCTCGATGCCGAACTGCTGGGCGAGCAGGCGGGCAAGCTTTCGGATATGGTCGAGGAGTTCAAGGGCGATCTCACCGTCCAGCAAGAACTCAACGATCGGCTCGAAAAGGACGGCGCAACCCTCACCGAGGCCTTCGAAAAGGGCGAAATCACCGAGGCGGTCAAAGAGGAGTTTATCAAGCTGGCCCAAAACACGCGGGGAGCCTTTGTCGCCTTCAGCCAGTCGATCAAGGGGCACATCGGCAAGCTGGGCGCTTTCCAGGAAAAGATCGCCCGGCTCGAATCCGAGCTGGAACAGCTGCGCAAAGAGGCGGACGAAGACTATGTCACCAAGGTGCGCAACCGCCGGGCGCTCAACGGCGTTTTGGAGGAGTTTGAAACCGCCTTCGAAACCGAGGGCAAAGACTACTCGCTCATCTTCTTGCAGATTGACCGCTTCGAAGCATTGATGGACACCCTCGGACGCGACAGCGGCGAGGTTGTGCTGGGCACGGTGGCACGGTTTGTGCAGCAGCGGGTCGAGGAAAAAAACGCCATTTTGGGCCGCTACGGCGGAAACACCTTTTTGTGCATCCTGCCCGCCAAAGCCGCCGAGGCGGCCGAGCTGACGAAGTTTATTATCGCCCTGATGCCGCGCAAACGTTTTTTGTATGAAAGCCGCAGCTTCCGTGTCACGCTCAGCGGCGGGATTGCCAACCGTCAGGGCAACAGCAGCCTCAAAGACACCCTCAGCCACGCCGACGCCTGCCTGCGATCGGCCAAACTCGCCGGCGGCAATCAAATGCGCGAACGCCCATGACGCTGGCGGCTTTTTTACACGCCAAGGGCGAAGCCTACAGCCGGATCGACACAGCCCGCATGGCCCGCTTCTGGGCGGAACAGGGCTCTTTATTTGCCGGTCTGCCCAAGGTCATTCACCTTGTCGGCACCAACGGCAAAGGCAGCACGGGCCGCCTGTTGGCCCTCTTTCTTCAGCAGCGCGGCATCGCGGCGGGTCACTACAGTTCGCCCCATCTGCTCAAGCTCAACGAACGCTTCTGGCTGCAGGGCGGCGACGCCACCGACGAAGCGCTGGAGCAGGCCCACCAAGAGCTGCTCGGCGCGCTGCCGCCGTCTTGGAGCGAGGCGCTAAGCTACTTTGAATACGCCACTTTGCTGGCCGCTTGGCTCTTTCAAAGGGCCGGATGCGAAGCGATCGTCTGGGAAGCGGGGCTGGGCGGCGAATTTGACGCCACGGCGGTCTTTCCCGCGCAACTGCTTTTAGTCACCCCGATCGACTCCGATCATCAGGCTTTTTTGGGCAACGATATTGCCGCCATTGCCGCCACCAAGCTTCGCGCCATGCGTTGCCCGGTAATTTTGGCCGCACAGACCCATGCGGAGGTTTACGCCGTTGCCGAATCGATCGCGGCCGAACGCGGGTTTACGCTGATGCGCGCCGAAACGCTGGCCCCCGATTTGAAGGCCTTTACTCTTCCTGGTTCGCCGCCCTATATGGCTGTCAACCGCCAACTGGCCTTTGCCGCCGCGCGGTTTTTGGGTCTAAATCCCGGCGTGGAGGCATTTGCGCAAAATCCCCTGCTTGGGCGTCTGACAAAGATCGCGCCCAACGTCTGGGTGGACGTGGGCCACAATCCCGCCGCCGCCGAAGCGCTTAGGCAGGCCTTTTTGCCAAAACAAGTGACTCTGGTTTATAATAGTTATCAAGACAAGGATTACGCGAAGATTCTCAAAGTGCTTGAACCCGTTGTTAAAGAGGTTCAGATTCTGGCCGTTGAGGGGGCGCGCGTTGCGTCAAGGTCTGCCCTAATTGCCGCGATCGAGGCGGCGGGGTTGCCGTGGCGGGATTTTCAAGGCGTCGATGCAAAGGAGCATTATTTGGTTTTTGGTTCTTTTAGCGTTGTCGAAACCTTTCTGAAAGCCGGTTATGCGCGGTAAAACCACCATCACCATCACCAACCTGCAAGGTTCGCGCAGTTACACGATCGACCAGATGATCAAAAGTCTTATCCGCTACGCGGCGCTGGGGCTGGGTGCTTTGTTTGTGATTGGAGCGCTGAGCATCTACTTTTTGCTGGGCGAAATGGACAACTACCGCACGCTCAAAGATCAATACAAAAGCCTGCTGATGACCAACAGCGATCTTGAGATCGCCATCAGCGAAAAGAAAAATCAGCTTTCGGAAATCTCTGAAAAAATCACCGACATCGAGTCGATGATCGGCATGGCGCCGCAGCAGGAGTTTGAGGTGCGGTCGCGCCTGGATGTGGCACGCATCTCCGCCGCCGAGCGGATGCTGATGCTGCGTACGATTCCTAGCGGCATGCCCATCGAATACCGCGGCGTCACCTCGGCCTTTGGATGGCGTAACCATCCGCTTCGCCGCAGCCAGCGCGAGTTTCATACCGGAACGGATTTTCGCGG
Organism: Campylobacterales bacterium; assembly: GCA_050251635.1. Taxonomy (GTDB): domain Bacteria; phylum Campylobacterota; class Campylobacteria; order Campylobacterales; family SZUA-545; genus JBFWML01. The sequence continues at coordinate 80,003 of JBFWML010000004.1, forward strand.
CCATGTGGGCACCCCCGTTTATGCCACCGCCGACGGCGTGATCGAGCTGGTGCGGGCCAACAAAACCGTGGGTTTCGGCAACCTGATTACCGTCGCCCACGGCTACGGATTTAAGACGCTCTATGCCCACCTTGACCGCATGACGGTCAATCAGGGCGAGTTTGTGCAAAAGGGGCAACTCATTGCCTATTCAGGCAACACGGGCTATTCTAGCGGCCCCCATTTGCACTATGAAGTTCGCTATCTAAACAAACCGCTGGACCCTTGGAGCTTTGCCCAATGGGATTTGCGCGAGTATGAGGCGATTTTCGATAAGGAGAAAAAAGTACAATGGGACTCAGTGGTAAAGGGAATAAAATGGCAGTGGACACTTCTGGAACAACTATCATCGCAAAGGGAACAAAAATTACTGGCTCAATCGATGTTGAATGCAAACTCCACATCGACGGGCAAGTAGAAGGCACCGTCCGCTCCTCCAACATTGTGACCATTGGCTCCTCCGGCAACGTCAAGGGCGAGATTTTCTCCGAAAAGCTGGTTATCAGCGGCGAGATGGACGGCAACGCAGACTGCAACAACATCGAAATCCTTGCCGGCGGACGCATGGTGGGTGATATCATCTCGGTCAATCTGGTGATCGAATCTCAGGCGGTCTTTGAAGGCTACAGCAAAATCCGCGTCGCCGAAGGCAAGGCGGGCGTAAAAACCTCTAAAACCTCCGAGTCTAAAGAGTAATTTTTCTTGTCAAAACAGCTTTCTTCGGCGGCCCACGGGGCTGCCGCCCTCTTTTCTTTTTTAAAATCCCACTCCGGCTTTCAAGGCGCGATCGTCGCCGATGACAAAACCGCCCGCTTCTGCGCCGATGCGTGCAAACTGCTGGAACTCGAACCCTTTGTATTACCCGATCTCAAAGCGCAGTTTGGCGACGACCTGCGCAGCTATCAAGACGAACTGATCGAGCTGGCCGAAAACCTGAGCGCCTTTTACCGCAGCAAAAACAAAAAACGTTTTTTAGTCATCCCCGCCGCCACCGCCACCAAATATCTGCCCGCCTCGAATTTGTACGAAACCTTTACACTCTCCTTCGGCGACGACGTAGATACGACAACCCTCAAAGACAAACTGATCGGCTGGGGTTACAACCCGGTGGACGTGGTGGAACAAAAGGGCGAATTTTCCGTGCGCGGCGAGGTGATCGACCTCTTTGGCGTGGGCAGCGAACAGGCGGTGCGCTTGCTGCTGGACGGCGCGCAGATCGAAAGCATCCGTTATTTCGACCCCGCAACCCAAAAAACCGCCCCCGGCGAGCTGGATAACGTCACCGTCCAACCTGCCCTCTTTTCGCTGGATTCGTCAACAAACAGCAAGATGAAGCACCTGATCGACGAGGGCGAATCCGATGCCTTTTTTAAAGACATCGGCAGTCTGGGACTGTGGCAACTTGAGGCGCTGGGGCTGGGGGTTAATCTGACCGAAGCCTATAAACTCTGCCTTGCGGGTGACCTGGCCGACGTTTTTGAGGATTTGTATCTGCACCCCGAAGGGCTGGTGCCGCGAACGAGTTTTGACGCGCTGCCCGTCGTGCCCGCCCAAGGCGCATGGCTGGCGCTGGCGGTCACCACACCCAAAACGCTGATCGACTTCCACCACGAAAAAAAGGTGACGATCGCGCTGGCCCACGAATCACAGATGCGCCAGCACAATCTGGATTTAAATGCCGGACACAAACTGCTCTACACCGACGCGGCGCTCAACCTGATTGGCCCTGAGGAGCTGATTCTTAGCCTGAACAAACCGGCACAACGCAAAAAACGCCGCCGTCAGCCCACGCTTCTGCTGGACGAACTGAGCGTGGGCGATTACATTGTGCATGAAAACTACGGCGTGGGCCGTTTTGAGGGGTTGGAGCAGGTCAGTCTGCTGGGCGGCAAGCGCGATTTTGTCAGCATCCGTTACGCGGGCGAAGACAAACTGCTGCTGCCCGTGGAAAACCTGCATCTGATCGACCGTTTTGTGGGCGAAAGCGGCATGGTTCCGGCCATCGATCGCTTGGGCAAAGGCAGCTTCGCCAAACTCAAAGAGGGCGTGAAAAACAAACTCTACGAAATCGCCTCCGAAATCATCCGCCGCGCCGCCGAACGCGAGGTGGTCGAAGCGGCGGTGATCGAACCCGACGCGACGCAACTCGAACAGTTCCAAAACGACGCGGGGTTTGACTACACCCCCGATCAGGCCCGATCGATCGACGAGATTTTTAGCGATCTTAAAAGCGGCAAGGTGATGGACAGGCTCCTTAGCGGCGATGTGGGTTTTGGCAAAACCGAAGTGGCGATGAACGCGATTTTTGCCGCCGTGCAGGCAGGCTATCAGGCCGCGCTGATCGTGCCGACGACACTTCTGAGCAACCAGCACTATTTGAGCCTGAAAAGCCGCCTCGGCCCCTACGGCATCGACGTGCGGCGCATCGACCGCTTCACCCCGCCCAACGAAAAGCGGGCCGCGCAAGAGGGCTTGGCAAACGGCAAAGTCCCCGTGGTGGTGGGCACCCATGCGCTGCTGGGCGTGCAGTTTAAAAACCTTGCGCTGATGGTGGTGGACGAAGAGCATAAATTCGGCGTCAAACAAAAAGAGGCGCTCAAAGACAAAGCGGCCCATCTGCACCTGCTGACCATGTCGGCCACGCCGATCCCGCGCAGCCTCAATATGGCGCTAAGCCAGATTAAGGGTTTTAGCCAGATTATGACGCCGCCGCTGGAACGCGAGGATGTGCGCACCTTGGTGAAAGAGGCCGATGATAAAACGCTTAAAGAGGCGATTTTGCGTGAACTGCGCCGGGGCGGACAGGTCTTTTACGTCTTTAACCGCATTGCGGGCATCGAGCAAAAAAAGAAGATGCTCAAAGCGTTGCTGCCCAATCTGCGCATTTTGGTGCTGCACTCCCAAGTGGCCGCCGATGTCAGCGAAAAAGAGCTCATCAACTTCCAAAACGGCGATTACGATCTGCTGCTTTCCACGACGATTATCGAATCGGGCATCCATATGCCCAACGTCAACACCATCATTATCGACGGGGCCGATCGCTTCGGCATGGCCGATCTGCACCAGCTTCGCGGCCGCGTGGGGCGCGCCCGGCGGCAGGGCTACTGCTACTTTATGGTCGAAGAAAAAGAGAGTTTGACCGAAGAGGCCAAAAAGCGGCTGATCGCGCTGGAAAACAACTCGTATCTGGGCAGCGGTTCGGCGCTGGCGTTTCACGATCTGGAAATTCGCGGCGGCGGCAACATATTAGGCGCCGATCAGAGCGGCCATATTAAACACATCGGCTACGGGCTGTATCTGAAAATGCTCGAAGACGCGCTCAGCGACCTAAGCGGCAAAGAGCAGGCGCGGCACGAAAAACCGGTCGATCTGCGCTTGGCGGTCAAAGCCTACATTGCCGAAGAGACCGTGGCCGAAGAGAGGCTGCGCTTAGAACTCTACCGCCGCTTCGCCCAAGCCAAAACCGTCCAGAGCGTGTACGAACTGGAAGAAGAAATGGCCGACCGTTTCGGCAAACTCGACAGCTTCACCCGAGCGTTTATTGACCTGATGGCGATCAAGGTGCTGGCCACGCAGCAGGATATTCAAGTGGTGCAAAGCTACCAGCAAAGCGTCACATTCACGCTTGAGGGCGGCAAAAAAGAGACCCTGAACGCGCCCAGCAAAGACGATGACGATGTGATTAAAACGGCGTTGGAGTGGCTCAAGAAGCGGGCGGGATAACCCGCTGGAAACAAGCCAATACGGTAGGCCACTTTTTTGTGTTTCCGCCGCTGCCAGCGGGGCAGAAACAGCAAGATTAGTGCCCTTTGATTTCCCTGCCCAGCGCCTTTTGCACCGATTCGAGTTTGCCCGTCATTCGGTCTTCCTTGCCCTTGCGGATATCCAGTTTGGCGGTGACATAGACGCGGTTGCAGTCGGGTTCCAGCACGGCGTAGCTTTGTTCGATCACCTTCAGCGCTTCGGCGACGGTTTGGGTTTCGACAATGGTGCCCATGGGGGTGAGGCGGTAGGGGTAGCCGCTTTGGGTGATTAGGTCGATCACGCGGCTGACGTAGGCGCTTTTGCTTTCGCCGTGATCGGTGGGAAACATGGCAAATTCGAGCAATACGGACATGGCGGTTCCTTGGGAAAGTGCGGCCCGAAGGCCGCGTGCGGTTATTTGAGGGTGCTGATGTAGCGGGCCAGCGCGGTCACATCGTGATCGCTCAGCTGTACGGCGCGGCCTTGCATGGCGGCTGCGGTGGTGCCTTTGGCGTAGGCACCGCTGCGGTAGCCGTTGAGCACTTCAACAATTTGCGCTTCGCTCATGCCGGAAACCTTGCCGCTTTTGCCGAAGGCGGCCTTTTCGCCATCTTTACCGTGGCAGCCGGCACAGCGAACGGCAAAAAGCTCTTCGCCGCGCTTGACGGTCATGTGGGAAATGTAGCTTGCCAAAGAGACAATTTTGCCTTCATCCAGCAAAGAGGACTGTGCGCGCATCGCGCCTTCGCTGCCGCCCTTGGCGTAGGCGCGCAGAACCGCTGCCACATCCGCTTCGTTCAGGCGGGAAATTTCGCCGCTCTTGCCCATGGCCTTCTCTTCGCCGTACTGGCCGTGACAGGGAGCACAGCGCTTAAAGAGGTTCTGACCTTCGTCAAACTTGGCCTGATCGAAGGCCATCAGGGCGGTTGCGCCCAACATCAGCGCCGCTGTCATTCCCAGCAAACGTTTCATCGATAACTCCTTGTAATGTGAAAACATCACGGAAATTATACGCCGCTTTGCCTCATCGGGCCTGAACCAGGCTTGCGAGCACCTCCACAGAAACCACTTTGTGTTGCTGGGAAACCTGTTTAAACCGTGCGTAAAGCTCCTCAAATGCCGCCTCATTAAGACGCGCGCCCATCGCCTCGAAGGCCGATCGAACCGCGCGACTGCCCGAATGGCGGGTCAAAACAATGCCGCCGGGAGCCGCGCCGACCAGTTCGGGACTAAAAATTTCATAGGTGCCCGCCGCTTTCATCATGCCGTCTTGATGGATGCCGCTGCCGTGGCTAAAGGCGTTTTGCCCCACCACCGCTTTGTTGGGGGCTTTGTTCATGCCCGTGACGCGGGCGACCTCATCGCTAACGGCGTTCAAAAGCCGGGTGTCGATGCCTGTTTGAAAACGATCGGCCATGCGGGTGGCAAGAATCACGGCAACCTCCTCCAGCGCCGCGTTGCCCGCCCGCTCGCCGATGCCGTTAACGGTCACCTCGATCTGCCGCGCTCCGGCCTCGATCGCCGCAAGGGTGTTGGCCGTGGCCAAGCCCATATCGTCGTGCACATGGGCCGACACGACCGCCCTGCCCTCCGCGGCATGAACAACCGCGCCGATCATCGCCGCCGATTCATGGGGCAACTGCCAGCCCACGGTATCGGGCACGTTGATCGTGGCGGCCCCCGCCTTGATAACCGCGTCGGTTATTTGCTTCAAAAAGCCGTGATCGCTGCGGCAGGCATCCTCAAAACTAAACTGCACGTCGTCCGTAAAACGGCGGGCGTATTTCACCGCCTCGATCGCCCGCGCGATCGCCTCCTGGCGGCTGATTTTGAGCTTGCGGGTCAAATGCAGATCGCTCGTGGCGATAAAGGTGTGAATCCGGGGCCGCGCGGCTTTTGCAAGCGCTTGCGCCGCCGCGTCGATGTCCTTTTGCACCGCTCGGGCAAAGGCGCAAACAATGCTGTTTTTAACGCCGGCGGCAATCTGGCGGGCCGCTTCAAAATCGGTCTGCCCCGCCACGGGAAATCCCGCTTCGATCACATCGACCCCAAGCCGTTCGAGGGCTTTGGCGATGCCAATCTTCTCATGCACGTTCAACGCGGCGCCGGGGGCTTGCTCTCCGTCGCGCAAGGTGGTATCCAAAATAATAATCCGTTCAGGTTGCATAGACAATTCCTTAAAAAATAGCCGTGAATAAACACGAATGATCAAGGCAAAAATGCCGAAACGACAATGGGTTGTAGGGGGTTAAAAAAGGGTTATAGGGCTAGTAGCAGAGCAGCAAGAAGCATGGAAGCGGAAGCAAAAGCAGTGGGTTGTGGCGTGTCGTAAAAACGTGGCATGGAATCTCCTTGCGTCAAAAATAGGCCGCCAGCATAGGCCAACGGGGCTTAACCGATCATAAAAATTCTTCTGTACAATGCGCGCCATGAATGACGCCGCTAACGCCCTGCAATGGTTTCTGAACAAAAACGGTTCCCCCTTTAAAGCCGCCGACAGCGTGGCGATCGTCAATGCCCAGCCGGGCGCGTTTTTAAAAACGCTGGGTAATCCGGTGATGATTCAGGGGTTTTTCCCCGATTTTACCGCCTGCCAAAAAGCCGGATTTGAAACGCTCGTCCAGATGGACGATCGGCCCTTGCGGGGCGCGGTTTTGTTTGGCTCCAAACACAAAGAGGAGAATCTTTTTTATCTGGCCGCGCTGGCCGATCGGCTTGAACCGGGCGGCACGCTGATCGCCGTTGCGCCCAAGGATTTGGGCGGTAAAACGCTGGCGAAAAACGCGGCGGCTTTGCTGGGCGGCGGCACGGGCGAAAACAAACACCACTGCACCGTTTTTATGGGAACCAAACAAAGCCCGATCGACCCGGTATGGCTGAGTCTGGGCGAACCCAAGCAGATCGAAGGCGGTTATTTTACGGTGCCGGGCATCTTCTGCCACGACCATATCGATACGGGATCAAAGCTGCTGTTTGGGGCGCTCGAAACACAACTGATCGGCCCGAAGGTTGCCGATCTGGGCGCAGGCTGGGGCTATTTGAGCGGCGAACTGCTCAAAAGCCGGCCCCAAATCGAAAGCCTCACGCTCTTTGAGGCCGACTTCGCCGCCGTTCGGATGGCCCGTCTCAACATAACCGACCCGCGCGCGGCCTTTGAGTGGTGCGACGTCACCGCGGGCGTGGGGCAAAACCGCTTCGACACGGTTGTGATGAATCCGCCCTTTCACGCCAAAGCCGCGGCCAGCATGGAGCTGGGACAGAGCTTTATCCGCGCCGCCTTTAGCGCCCTCAAAAACGGCGGCACGCTCTATCTGGTGGCCAACCGTCATCTGCCCTACGAAGCGACGCTCGAAACGCTCTTTGCGCAGGTGACGGTGCTGCGCGATGAACGGGGCTTTAAGGTGATTTCAGCGCGGCGCTAAAAAGAGCGTATCGCCGGGCAGCGCGTCAACCCATACCTCCCGCGCCTCGCCGTCAATCTCCATAAATATCCGCGTTCCCGCCCAGCTTCCGGGCACCTGCACGCTAAAGCCGTCACCGTCGGTCAGCGTAATAGGCAAAAGGTTCGGCTCCCTAACCAAGGGAGTCTCCCCCGCCGGCTGATAGAGGGCCACATCGCGGTAGCCTTGCGCCTCGTAGCGGCTTTCGGGGAGACGATCGCCCACAGGCTGCGGCGGCAAAGCGCCGATCCGGGCATCGGGTTCGTTGCCGCACCCGTATAACAACGCCAGCAGCGCGAAGAGCCCCGCCCTTCTCACGGCGCTTCCTCTGTGCAGCTAAGACGGTATTCCCCCTCTTGGGCGTAATAAAGCGGCGCTTGGCCCGATGCGTCCATCAGGCGGCAGCCGTTTTGAAGCTCCAAGGCGGCATCGGCCCCATCGGGGATCGCAACGGCCAGGTCACCCACGGGCCACAGGGGCGAATGGGGCACATAAAAAACATCCCGCGAGAGCGCCGTCGCCGCACGCACATGGTAAACGCGCCCGCCCTCAAGGGCATGAAGGGTGCTCAAGGTTCGATCCAGCGCGGCGTCAAAACGGGGCCAGAGCAGCTCGGCTTCCCGCTGCCCCTCCAAAATCGCCTTTTGCACCCCTGTTAGATTGGCATCCAGCGCCATAAACCCCTGCCCCGCCATCCGGTTCCAGCCCGCCTCAAGCGACAAGCGGCCGCGCACCGCCGTCAGCGGCAACGCCGGATAGTCGTTTTCGGCGTAGCGGATGCGTAGCGGTTCGTTCCAGGGCGCATCCATCTGCGCGCGCCCTTCGCCGTGCACCGGACGCAAACGCAAAAGCGTGCCGTTGACATCCTGTCCGTAGCTCCACCCGAAGGGCAAAAACCACTCCGGCGCACTTAGGGCCACCTCGCCGCGCGCGCCCTGCGCATCCAGCCACAGGCGGCTTGAGGGGGTAATCAGCCCCAGATAATGTCGCTCGCCCTCCCGCGCCTGCCACACCCTCAGCCCCGATGCGTCCGCATACAAACCCGCCTGCGGCACATCGGGCCAGAAGAAGAGCGCCTCCAAGGCTCCGCCGCTGAGCACGCGGTAGTGGCCCGCGCCCTCGATCGCCGTCATCACGCCGTGAATCACGCCCCTTGCCTCCCCCTCGCGGGAAACCTGCAGCGCGATATCGCCGTGGCTAAAGTTCAGCGTCGCTTCGGGGGTGACCTCCAGCGTCGATCGTGGCGGCGCTTGCAGGAAAAAGCGCACCGTTTCGCCGATTGTCAGCGTGGCCGTCAACGCGCCTTTTGCTTTGCGGGTCACCTCCCACGTCAGATTTCCGTCTCCAAAACGGTAGGTCGATCGATCCGTGCCGCTCTCAAGCTGCGCCCCTTCGGGCAGTTTCAGGTTCCACAGCCGGCTCAAAACCCGCACGGGAATCACCACCGGATCGCTTTCGCGCCCAAAGCTAAGCACCACCCGATCGGTGCCGCGCTCATGCTCCGAGGCGCGGTAGGTCAGCCCGTCTTGATCCAGCCACACCTCACCCAGTAAAGGAGTAGTCACCAGCAGCGGATCGAGCTCAAAGGCCGCGCGCCACTTCAGGTGGGCCATTTGCCCCTGGGGCACCTCCAAAAAGGCGTTAAAGGCCGCCAACCCCTGCGGCAAAACCGCGATCTGTTCGCGCACGTAGCGATCGGCGTTATCCAGATAACCCACCGCAAACGCGCCGCCGCGGGGTCCTTCGTAGCGCAACCACTCCCCGTGCTGCTCAACCCGCGCCCCTTCGGGCAGATTGCTCACCGCCGCAGGCACATCGGCGCGCTTGCCGATGAGGCGGATTTCAAAGGGGTTGCGCTGCGCCCTAAGCTCGTAGGTAAACCACAAACTCTCCTCTTCGTGCAGCCCGTCGGGCAGAAGATGCACCTCCACCAGCGCCGTTCCCCGATCGGCTTGGGCGCGGACGCTAAAGCTGTTTTCGCTGGCGTTGGTTTCTAGCGCAATGAGTTCGGGCGTATGGTTGAGCGCCAGCCAAACCCGCTGCGCCTCGATCGGCAAGGGCTGGGCCAGAAAGGTTCCGTCGTTGACCAAAACAACGGCGCGGGTTTGCTGCGCCCACAGGGCGGCGCACAAAATCCCGATCAACGCCACAAGCCGCATACCGCTCCTTTTGCGGGGTTATGAGTTGCGATTTTATCCAAGGGCGGCTAAGTTGGCTTTGGGTAGTGTTTGCCACTTTAAAAGCCGTCAAAGAGCCGCCCATGCATATTTCCGAAGGAATTTTAAGCCTGCCCGTTCTAGCCGCCGGCGGCGCAGCGGCGGCGATCGGCGTCGTCTGGAGCCTAAGAACCCTCCACGAAACCCTTGTGCCCAAAACCGCCCTGCTCACCGCCGCTTTCTTTCTGGCCGGACTGATTCATGTGCCCGTCGGCCCGGCCAATATGCACCTCAGTCTCGTGGGGCTGATGGGTCTAATGCTCGGCCCGAGGGCTTTTGCGGCCATTTTTACCGCCCTTTTGCTGCAGGCGCTTTTGCTGCAGTTTGGCGGCATAACGACGCTGGGGGTCAATGCGCTGATCATGGGTCTGCCCGCGCTGGCGGCCGGACTTCTTTTTTCGCGTCCCGTCGCCCTTGGCGGCAAAAAAGCCGCGCTGGCGGCCTTTGGCGCGGGGGCGCTGGGGGTTTTGGGCGCGGCGCTTCTGGCGGCCTTTGTTTTGTGGCAGGAGGGCGAAGCGCTGGTTGCCGCCGCGTGGGTTGTGGCCGTCGCCCATCTGCCCTTAGCGGCGATCGAGGGGGTGATTACGGCGCTGATTGTCCTGTTTTTGCTCAAAAGCAGCCCCGCGCTGCTGGGCGCGACCCGTGTTTAGCCCCCTTGCCGCCGATCGCCCTTCGCTTTGGGCAGACGCGGATGCGCGGGCCATGCTGGGCGGTTTTGGGCTGCTCGCCCTCGCCACCGCTTCGCTTCAAACCCCCAAAGCGGCTTTGGCGGCTTTGGGCTTGGCCCTTGTTTTGCTGCTTTTTTCCCGGCTGCCCTTGGGCCGCACCCTCAAGCGTCTGGCGCTCGTCAACGGGTTTTTGCTTTTTATTGCGCTGTTTTTACTGCTGGGCACGCCGGGGGAAACGCTGGTGGGCCGGGGAGCGGTGCAGGTGAGCGTTCAAGGGGTTGTCCGCGCGGGGGTGATGCTCTTAAAGGGCAATGCGCTGATGACGCTGGCTTTGGCGATTTTGCTGCCCTTAGGCCCGGTGCGGCTGGGCAAGGCGGCGGCCGGGCTGGGACTGGGGGATCGTTTTGCGTGGCTGCTGCTTTTGGCGTGGCGCTCTTTACACACCCTCTCCCTGCGGCTTTCGCAACTTTTAACCGCCGCCAAACTGCGCGGTTTTCGCCCCGGCAGCAATCTGCACACCTACCGCGCCGTGGCCAACCTGACGGGGGAGCTTTTTTTAGGCTCGCTGCGTCAGGGCGACCGGGTCTGGGAGGCGCTCAGCCTGCGCGGTTACAACGGCGCTTTTGTCGCGCTGCACGGCGCGCAGGAGGGGCGCTGGCATTTTTTTTGGATCGCCGCCGCAGCCGCCGCGCTGCTGATTGCGCTGGAGGTTTTATGAACGTGCTCAATGTGCAAAATCTCACCTTCGGCCATGCCGGCCTTGCGCCGCTTTTTGCCGGGCTTAATCTAACGCTCAAGGCCGGAGAAAAAACCGGCATTATCGGCGATAACGGCTGCGGCAAAAGCACGCTGCTGCGGGTTATTTGCGGACTGGAAACGCCCCAATCGGGCACTATTGCCCTCTTTGAAAAACCGATGCGCGCCAAAGCCGATTTCAAAGCGGTTTACGGCGATTTGGGGCTTTTGTTTCAAAACAGCGACGATCAGCTCTTTTACCCCACCGTGATCGAAGATGTCGCCTTCGGGCCGCTCAATCAGGGCTGGCCGATCGGCGAAGCAACCGAAAAAGCCCGTCAAGCCCTTGAGCAAACGGGGCTTTCGGCCCTGTGCGATGCGCCCATTCACACCCTTTCGGGCGGCCAAAAACGGCTGGTTGCCTTGGCGGGACTGCTGGCCATGCAGCCCAAACTGCTGCTGCTGGACGAACCCGAAGCGGCCTTGGATATCAAATCCCGCACGCGGGTGATCGAGCTACTGAGAAACCTCGATGCCGCGCTATTGATCGTCTCGCACGACTGGGATTTTCTCCAAAGCGTCTGCACCCGCACGCTGGGCATGGAATCGGGCAAACTCGCCGCGCCCGGCACCGATACGCCCCACACCCATACCCACCTTCACCCCCACGGTAACCTCCCCCACGCCCACGGTTGATGACAATTTCATCACATCCCCTAGGCAATAATATTTTACCCCTCTTGTTTTATTACTGTTAAGCCATTACGATCCGCTCAGTGTGAAGTTTTTGAATTTAATACTACAGCTGGAGGTTGTGCACATGGGTAAAATATTTTTACCGTTTGCGGTGTTACCGCTCCTGATCGGCACGGCGTGGGCCAAGACGATCAATCTCGGACATATGGAGGTCAACTCCGCAAGCGGGGCCGATCCGATCGCGCTGAGCATGGAGAGCCAAACCCTTCCCGCCGGAGTTTCCGTGCTGGAAGCGCCGCAGATCGAAGCGATGAGCGTCAGTCATTATCTGGACTTTTTCCGCCAAACGCCGGGCATGACCACCGGCAGCATGGGTCAAGGCGACGTGGTGGATTATCTGGGTTTGCGCGGTTTTGACGGCGGGCACGGCGGTTCGATTGCCGTCTATATCGACGGCATGCCGGTCAATATGCCCCACCACAGCCACACCCACGGCTTTGCGGATTTTGCCTACTTAACGCCGGAGATGATTGAACGCATCGAGGTCATTAAAGGTCCCTTCAGTCCGCTGTACGGCAACTTTGCCCAGGCGGGCGTCATCAACATCACCACCAAACGTTCCGCCCCCACGGCCCTTTTGGTTCAGGCGGGCAGCTTTGCACGCGCCGGGGCGAGTGCGGTCGTTTCCAGCCACCACGGCAGCTTCACGCCGCTGGTGATTGCCGAAACCCTGCGCAAAGAGGGCTACCGCGACAACGGCGAGTATCAACGCTACAACCTGCTGGCCCGCACCACGCTCCACCGCGAGGATGCGGATATCTCCGTCAAACTCCATCTGGTTAAACGCGACTGGGGGGCGCCGGGCTACCTTGCGCTGAACGACGTCAAAAGCGGCGCCGTCAGCCGCACAAGCGGAAACAGCGCGCTAGGCGGCGAAAGCGCCTACGCCCATCTGGTCGTCAACCGCACCCCCGCCGACTATGAACGCGGCTGGCACTGGAACGTTTTTGCGGCCCACGAGGAGCACCACCGCAACCCCGATGCCGGAAGCGACCACGAAGAAAACAGCCGGATTCTCACCGGGGCCAACGGCCTCAACAACCGCCTGCTGGGGGCGGAAACCTTTTTGACCACGGGGTTTGATCTGCGTTACGACAACGGCGATCGCAAAACCTCGGACGGCGCGAACCACTGGCAAATGACCGAACTCTCCGCCGGAGTTTTTGCCCAAATCCAGCACCGTCTGACAGATAAAACCAAGCTCACGGGCGGTCTGCGTTACGACGCCTTCCTGACCGACATCACCAACAAAACCAAGCCCGCCAACTCCGGCGACGGCACCTTCGCGCTGGCCACGCCGCGCATCGGAATCGCCCACGCGGCCACCCCTGCCGTAACCTTCTACGCCAATGCCGGACAGGGGTTTAGAACCCCCGCCGCCAACGAAATTTCGCCCATCGACTCCAACGTCAGCGATACGAGCAACTTCTCTTTAAAACCCTCGCGGCTCACCAGCGCCGACGCCGGGGTTATCTGGCTGGCCGCCGAAGGTCTCCGGCTGGAGCTTTCAACCTTCTGGACCCATATGGAAAACGAAATCGCCTCCGTCAGCGACGGCCCCTCTAAAAATCTGGGCGAAACCGAACGCAAGGGCAGCGAACTGGCTGTGCGTTACCGCGCCGGCGAAGCCTGGATGATGCACGGCAGCTACACCGCCACCCACGCCACCGCCGAAGGCTCTAGCGATCGGCTCGGCGGCGTGCCGCAGGATCAGTGGACGCTGGGGGTTAACCACCGCGCGAAACTCGGCGGCGCTACGGTTCAAACCGATCTGAACTGGCAGCATCTGGGCAAAACCCCGCTGATGGATTACGGCACGCCGACCCAAACGTCTTACCGCGATCAACTCAACCGCTACCAGCTCAAAGCGCGCTACATCCGAAAAACCTACGAGGTGTATGCCCAAGCCGCCCACCAGCCCGATCAAGAGGCCGGCGAAACGATGTGGGCCTACAACGACGCCGTCAACTTCGATCCGATGCCGGTCTGGGAATTTGAAGCGGGTGTGAAGTACCGTTTTTAACCGATAAAGGAGTAGTGATGAAAAAACTGTTTTGGCTTTTTGCCCTCCCTTTCATGCTTGCCGCCCACGATGCTTGGGTGGTGAAGAACACCGAAGGCTACCGCGTGGTGTACGGCCACGGCCACGAGCTGATCGCCTACGATCCGGCCAAGGTTAAAAGCCTCAAAATTTACGGCGCCGGATT
>JBFWML010000005.1:0-70044 GCA_050251635.1 Campylobacterales bacterium
CGTGGCGCTGGGGTTGTACTCCTCCATGCGTTCAATAATCCCCAGCGCCACGTCTTTAAGCTCCACGGCGCTTTTGGCTTCGTAGATCGATTCGGTCAGCGTGTAGTACACATACAGCGGCGAAGAGAGAATGGCCACGATAATCGCCGTGTAAACCGCCGCGTAACGAAAAGCGTAACCGCCTCCGAAGTTATCCAAGCTTGTAACCCAGCCCGCGGATATTGGCTATGAGCGAATCCCCCAGTTTTTTGCGCAGATTGTTGATCTGGACGCGCACGTTGGTGGGATCGACGTAATCGCCCCAGATTTCGTCCTGAAACTGCTGATGGGTGACCACCTTGCCCCGGTTTTTGATCAGCAGTTCGATCACCTGACTTTCGGTTCTGGTCAGCACGACGCTTTCGCCGTGGTGCATCAGCGTAAAGGCGGCGGCGTCATAGCTGTAGCCGTTGCCCAGATCGAGCTTTTGTTCGGTGGTTTTGAAGCAGTTGCTCCGCACCGCCTGAGCGATGCGCAGTTTGAGTTCGGTCAGGTCGAAGGGTTTGCGGATGTAGTCGCAGCAACCGCTGTGGTAGCCCTTTTCCAGCGCGGCGGTGTCGGTGAGCGAGGTGATAAAGATCGCCGGAGCGGTGATGCCGTATTCGCGCACGGTTTTTAAGAGTTCAAACCCGTTTTTGCCCGGCACGCGCACGTCGAGGAGCAGTAGATCGTGGGGCCGCGCCAAAATCGCCTCCAACGCCGCTTCGCCGTCGAGAAAGTCCTCTACGTCGAACCCTTCGTCCTTGAGAAACTCTTTGATGTTTTCGCGCAAAATATATTCGTCTTCCAGCAGTAAAACGCGGATCACCGGATAGCTCCTTGAATGGGTTTGCCCTCTTTGGGCTGGGGCCGATCGGACGGGGCGCTCTGGGTTTCGACGATGCGCTCCATATCCCGCTGGGAAAAACCCAGAAAAAACGACAGATGCTCCTGCTCCATCCACCGTTTGGCTTCGCTCTCGTCGGCGGCCAGCAGAAAATAGCCCAGCTTTTCGCCGCGCCCGTCATACATGGGTTCGAGGGTGATGTAGTGGCCGCCGGAAACCTGCTGCCGGTTTTCAAACAGCGGGCCGAGGTCCTCTTGGCGAAGCCGCGCAAAAAGCTGGTGATTGAAGTTGCGGTGGGCGATGATATGGTCGCAAAAGGCGGGGTTGTCCAGCATCAAAGCCGCCACGTCGAGCAGCTTGCGGTCCATCAGCACCATCAGGTCTATATGGTAACGGCGCATCGCCAGCGCAAGCCGGTCAAACAGATGCACCACCTCCAGATACCCCACAAACTCGTTTTTGTATTTCAGCGGTGTGAGGGCCTTGAAGCTGAGCATCCGCCCCGTTTCGATGGAAACCTTCGGTTCGCTCCAGCCCCGCGCCTCGTGCAGATCACGCCTAAATTCGCCCATATGAAAACCGTTGTAGTCGCTGTCCCAGCTGCGGGCGAACACGCGCAGATCGGTGGTGATGATCTGCGCGTACATCTTGGGCATTTTGGCGTAGGTTTGCAGCGATTCGATCGTTTCGTTGAGAATTTCAAAGGCGCGGTCTTCATCGTCGTCGATCAGGGTTTTGGAAAGGTTTTCGTTCTGGGCCAGCGCGATCGCCAGCGACAGGGCGGCGGATTTCTCTTTTTCCAGCTCGCCGCGCAATAATACGCGCATCTGGTCGCCCAAACGGCTGGCATTGTCCTCTTCGATCTTGAGGTTCAGCCCGAAAATCCCCGCCAGCAGCGCGGCTATAAGTACCAGCGTAACGCTGAGGTAAATTTGTTTAAAACGGTTCTGCATCCGGTTCCAATAATAAAACATATAGTTTAATTCAATTTTCTAAAAATAAGGCCGCAACACCATGACGCACCCCTTTGACCCCGTCATTTTCAAAACCTCCCGCACCCTGATTCTGGGCAGCTTCCCCGGCCCCAAGGCGATAGCAAACGGCTTTTACTACACCGCTCCGACCAATCAACTCTGGCCCATTCTGGCTGCCGTCTTTAACGATGAGGTACATGATAAGCGGAAGTTTCTAGCCGATCGCGCGCTAGCCATGGCCGACGCAATCGCCGCCTGCGAACGACGCGGCAACAGCAGCAAAGACGAAGATTTAACGGTTCTAAAATGGCTCGATCTGGCGGCATTGCTGCAACAACACCCGCAAATAAAGCAGATTGTCTGCACCAGCCGATACGTGGAAAAAACCGCCCGAAAACAACTCAAAACCGCCGCGATCGACACGCCGATCGTCTATCTGCCGTCGCCTTCGATGCGATTTGCGAAGATGGGTTTGGCTCAAAAAACGGCGGTTTGGGGGCGGTTTCTAAAGAGCGGAGAAAAACTGCAAACACTCAGAAGCCACCTGCAAGCGGGCGAGGAGAGTCCATTGCTGGAAAACTTTGACGGCAAAGGGTTTCTGGTCGCTTTGCGCAAAAAGCACCATTCTTCATAGGCTGGTGTTTAGGCGAATAATTTAAGGATAAAGTGGCAGAATCCTTAAACGAGTTGCGATGGTGAGCGGGCAAATTTGACTCAACTCCATATTTTTCACCAAAAAGGATGATAGATGCTCCTAGATATTGAAACATTTGGCTCAATTGATGCTGAAAGTGATTCAAATCTTTTAAATTATTTTTATGAAACACCAATTGCAGCTAAGTTGTTGGAGTATGAAAAATCAATTGTCATTGGCAGAAAAGGATCTGGCAAGACAGCACTCTATAAATACATACAGTCAAAAGACAAAGATAAAGCATCAGCACTGCTTTTTCAGCATTATCCATGGAAAGTTCATGATCGTTTCAAAAACTCTAATACATCCGAGAGAGAAAGTTATCTAAATGCATGGATTTTTTTCTTTTATATTGAAATATTCAAAAGATTAATTAAGCTTGAAAGTAATTTCAGTTCAAAAATCGCAAAAAAAACCATTAGGCAGATAAAAAAATGGATAAAGAATAATTGGGGTGATGTTGACTTTGATCATAAAAATGTTTTATCACCATCTGCCACACGAAGAATAAGTTGTATTTTCTCTCCACAAATTTTTGGAAATAGCTTGGGTTCTTTGGCGTTTGATAAGAGGGATGACTCTGCACTTGGTGATACTCTTGGTGCGATCAATAGTAAATTTAGTCGTGTGTTAGATACATTGTTGGAATGCTATGACGGGCATATCTCATTATTGTTTGATGAATTGGACTTATCATATTCAAGTAACGACAGAGAATATAAGAATAGGCTTATAGGTTTATTGTTGGCAGCTTACGGATTTTTTACAAATGAAAAACTTGTAAAGAAAATACGAATATATTTATTTTTAAGAAGTGATATATTTAACATTTTAGATTTTCAAGATAAAAATAAAATCAGAGATAATATGGTCGTATTTCTTGACTGGGATGCTGACAGTACAATTTCTGATTTAAGTTTAAAAAATTTAGTATCAAGTAGAATTAAGGCGAGTGTGAAATCAAAAACTTCTGAATTTAACACAAATTGGAATTTAATATTTGATCAGGCAAAAATTGGCAAGAATCAATTTAAGTGGAACTATATAACCGATCGAACATTTATTAGGCCTAGGGATTATATTAAATTTATCAACTTGGCTCTTGATGTTGCAAAGAAGAGAATCAAACTCAATTCTGGGCAACATGAACACATTATTAATGATGATATTTTTGCGGTTAGGGAAACATACTCAGCGTATTTATATGAAGAATTAAAAGACGAGGTCTTTGAAAAATATAATGATTTTCCTCATTATTTCGAGATTCTTCGTGAAGTTCATGTAATGACATTTGATTTTGAAAAGTTTAAGGATGCTCTTGTGAAAAAAAATCATTTGTTCTCAGATAGGACTGTGGAGCCAGAAGTTATTCTTGCAAGATTGTATGAGTTTAGTGTTATTGGCTTTTACAAATCGGGGGGCTCATCTGCTGGAGGTGCTGGGTATCAATACCAATATGCTTCCGACTATCAGCCGTTCAATCCAAAAGCTCAACTGTTTAGGGTCCATTTTGGATTTAAAGAGTATTTGAATTTGGTGGACTCCAAATGATTCGTCTATGACAAGATTGTGAAAAAACGGTGTCAAAAAACGGTGTCAGGCTACTTTTTGAAGTGGCAGAATCCTGAAACGAGTTGCGAAGGTGGGCAAATAGATTCAGCCTGACACCATTTTTACGGGCTTCATTCTATGGTTTTAAGCATTGAGTTCAAAAAACAAGGACAATGAAATGAAGAGCATTAAATATTTATTTATGCTAGTAGTAGTCTTGCTTTCTGCGTGTTCCAGTATGAAAACTGGAAATCATACAGATGCCAAGAAATACAAAGACAATATTGCGGTATCAGGGGATGAGTACAGGCATGACTTAGATGTTTGTGACAAACGATTTCGTGGCTACTTGGAAGCTCCTTTGGTTTTGGAGCCAAAAAGTAAAGAAGAATACTTTAGGGATTGCCTAGCTTCTCTTGGTTACCATGAAAAAGATCCAAATACCGGCAAGAAGAGTGAACTCAACCTAACAATTGGAGATATTGAGCTTATCTTGATTAAGGTGGGAAAATAAAAAAACGAAACGGTGTCAGAACGAAACGGTGAAACGAAACGGTGTCAGGCTACTTTTTTATCTAGCCATCACGCAGCTTAGTCCACCAACATCTCTTTAATCACGGTTTTAAGCTGCATCGTCACTTCGTCCGGTAGCCGATCCAGCCGTTTGATCACGCGCTGTTTGTCCACCGTGCGTATCTGATCAAGCGCGATAAACGAATCTTTATCCGCCTTGACGCGTGAAGGGTAGGGGCGCAGCGTGGAGGTCATGGGCGCGACGATCAGTGTTCGGATATGGTGGTTCATTTCATTGGGCGAAAGCACCACGCAGGGCCGGGTTTTTTTGATTTCCGATCCGATTGTGGGGTCTAGGTTAACGAGTACCACTTCGTATTGCTCAAACGTCATCGATCAGCTCCGAATCCAGCGTGTCGTCAACCAGCAGCGCGTCATCGCCCTTTGCCGCCATTTGCGAAAAGGCTTTATCCCACCCTTCGCGCGGTTTTTTGTGTAGCGGCGACAAAATCAGCTTTCCGCCCACCAGTTGCAGATCGAACGCTTCGGGCTGGCCCAGCTCTTTAAGGATGGGTGCGGGAATTCGAACGCCCCGCGAGGTGCCTATTTTGGCGAGTGCAGCTTCCATGTGGGCTCCTTTGGATAATTATTTTATAACTATATTGCAAGAAGCGGCCCCGTGTCAATCCTAAGCCCCTTAGCCCCCCTATGCTAGAATCCGCGCAATTTTTACGGGAGTTTTGACCATGTGGCTGGAAACAAGCAACAAGGCGCTGGAGAAGATTAAAGCGGATTTCCGCATTGTGCTGGTGTGTGGTAAAAACCTCAAACACCGCTGGGTGAGCGATCGCAAACTGCTTGAAAAGCTGGCCTATGAAGGGGCCGACGAAAGCATCTGCCTGCTGGCCGAAAAGGGCGAGGTGTATGTGGGGGTGGAAAACGCCGCCGATCCCGAAAGCTTCCGCATCGCCGCCGCCAAAGCCGTTGGGGCGCTCAAGGGCTTAAAGATCAAATCCGTCGCCGTCGGAACCTACGACAAAAAAGGTCTGGCGAACACCGCCGCTATTGCCGAAGGGCTGCTGCTGGGCGCGTATGAGTTTACTAAATACAAATCCAAAGCCAAACCCTCCACCCTTGAAACCGTCACAATCAGCACCGAAAACTACTTCGACGCCAAAGTCGCGGAAAGCGAGCTGAAAACGCTCGTCGATCGGGCCGAAGTGCTGACCAAAGCGGTCAATCTGGCCCGCACGCTGGTCAATACCATGCCCGACGGCATGACCCCCGCCGATTTGGCGAACGAGGCCGCCGCCGTGGCGCAAAAACACAAGCTGGGTTGCTCGATCTACGACGAAAAGTTTCTGGCGGAAAACAAAATGGGCGCGTTTCTGGCCGTCAGTCGCGCAAGCAGCCACCGTCCGCGCCTGATCCATCTACGTTACGAACCCAAAAACGCCAAAAAAACCGTGGCGATCGTGGGCAAAGGCCTCACCTACGACAGCGGCGGCCTGAGCCTGAAGCCGTCGGATTTTATGACGACGATGAAAGCCGACATGTCCGGCGGCGCGGCGGCGATTGCCATCATTGGCGCGGCGGCGGAACTGAAACTGCCCGTGGCGATCCACGCCGTCATCGGCGCGACCGAAAACATGATCGGCGGCAACGCCTACAAACCCGACGACGTGTTAACCGCCAAAAACGGCAAAACGATCGAGGTGCGCAACACCGACGCCGAAGGCCGTCTGGTGCTGGCCGACTGCCTCTGCTACGTGCAGGACGAGGTGAAAAAACTCGACCACATTATCGACATGGCGACGCTCACTGGCGCTTGCGTCGTGGCGCTGGGCGAATACACCAGCGGCGTGATGGGTTTTGAAACCAAACTCAAAAAGAGTCTGCTCGAAGCCGCCGAGCGCAGCGGCGAACTGGCCGCCGAACTGCCCTTTAACCGCCACCTGAAAAAGATGATCAAAAGCGAAGTGGCCGATATGTCCAACGTGGGCGCAACCCGCTACGGCGGCGCGATCACGGCGGCTTTGTTTTTAAGCGAATTTATCAGCGACGAAAACCGCGACAAATGGGCGCATTTAGACATCGCCGGGCCGAGCTATGTGGAAAAAGCGTGGGGCGCAAACCCCCACGGAGCCAGCGGCGCGGGCGTTCGATGGATGATTAACTGGTTAGAAGGATTAAAATAAATGGCATTATCAATCGGAATCGTGGGCTTGCCCAACGTGGGCAAATCGACCACCTTTAACGCGCTGACCAAGGAGCAAAACGCCGAGGCGGCCAACTACCCCTTTTGCACGATCGAACCCAACAAGGCGATTGTGCCCGTGCCCGACGAGCGCATTGCCAAACTGAGCGAAATCGTTAAACCCGAGCGCGTCATGCACTCCACGGTGGAGTTTGTGGATATCGCGGGCTTGGTGCGCGGGGCGAGTAAGGGCGAAGGCTTGGGCAACCAGTTTCTCTCCAACATCCGCGAGTGCGAAGCGATTTTGCACGTGGTGCGCTGTTTTGAAGACGAAAACATCACCCATGTGGACGGCAGCGTCGATCCCATCCGCGACATCGAAACCATCGAAACCGAACTGCTTTTAGCCGACATTCAAAGCCTGCAAAAACGCATCGACGGCATTTCGCGCAAAGCCAAGGGCAACGACAAAGAGGCCAAAGCCATGCTCGAAGTGGCCGAGGGGCTGCTAAAACATATGGACGCGGGCAATCCGGCCATTACGTTTGATAGCGGCAGCGACGCAGCGCAGGAGCAGCTTTACAAAGAGGGCCGCTTTTTGACCGCCAAACGGGTGATCTACGGCGCGAACGTGGACGAATCGGGCTTGGCCGAAGACAACGCCTTTGTAAAAAAGGTGCGCGACTACGCGGCAACCAAAGGCGCGGAAGTGATCAAGCTTTGCGCCAAGATCGAAGAGGAGATGGCGGGCCTGAGCGACGAAGAGCGCGCGGAGTTTTTGAGCGAAATGGGCGTGGCTGAAAGCGGTCTGGATCAGATTATCCGCAAGGGTTTTGAACTACTCGGACTCATTAGCTACTTTACCGCCGGGGTCAAAGAGGTGCGCGCATGGACGATCGAGCAGGGCTGGAAAGCGCCCAAGGCGGCCTCCGTCATTCACAACGACTTTGAAAAAGGTTTTATCCGCGCCGAGGTGATCGCCTACGCCGACTTTGTTAAACACGGCGGCGAAGCCAAATGTAAAGAGGCCGGAGCCATGCGGCTTGAGGGCAAAGAGTATGTGGTGCAAGACGGCGACGTGATGCACTTTAGATTCAACGTTTAAGGGGGCGCGAGTGGAAGTTGGAACAACCTTTTTGCAAGCGATCGTGACGCTGTTTGATCAGATTATTTCGCTCTATATCTGGGTGGTGATTATCGCCGCCGTGGTCAGCTGGGTGCGGGCCGACCCCTACAATCCCATCGTGCAGCTGCTCTACCGCCTGACCGAGCCGGTCTATGCCAAAATCCGCCGCATTATGCCCACCACCTTCAGCGGGGTGGATTTTGCGCCGATCATTCTGATTCTGGCGTTGCAGTTTATCAAGCTCTTTTTTATCAAACTGCTTTACGGATTGGTCTAAGGGTTTGCGGCGCCTGGCGGGGGGGATTGCTCTTTTTTTGTGGGCGGCGGCCCTTGTGCTGGCGGCGCCCGGTTATGAAACCCTAATCGGCGAAAGTCCCAGCCGCGCACGGGATTTTGGCAGTCTGCTTTATATGCAGGGCGACGCCAATCTTCAGCAAACCCGCGCTCTGTTTTACCGGGTGCGCGCCCCCAAGCCCACGCATCTAAACGCACTGGCCCAAAAGGGCGCAGACCCCGCGCTTTCAAGACTGCTAGATTGCCGCAACGCCGCAACCAAAAATCTGCTGGACGCTTCGCCCGAATGTCTGGCCATTGCCCTCAGTCCGCCGCGCGCGGAGCATGTGGAACCCAAAGAGCGTTTGCGGCTGGCCGATCGCGTCGCGCCGATCGATCCGCTGAAGGCAGCCATCTTCCGTGCCATGGCCACGCCCGATCCGTTGCTGGCCGCTTGGGATGACGCCGATGTGTTTTATGCGATTGTGCTGCAGGCAACGCCGGGCTACCTGCGCTGGAATGCCAACCGTCCGATCGAGCCGCAGGTGCTGGCGCGGTTACAGCAAGACGGCCGCTTTTCGGCACTGCTTGAGCGCGTGGTGGTGCACGGCGGGCTCGATCGGCTGGCGCAGTCGCTGGCCCTTGCCGACCCCTCGCAGCTGGATCATAAAGGCGCGCTTTATCTGGGTTTTTTGGCGCTTTTGCACGGGGACAAGCCCGCCGCGCTCAGGGCCTTCGAGGCCGCCGAAGCCAAAAGCTGGAGCCGATCGGGCAAAGACCGCGCTCTGTTTTGGCTCTGGCGCGTTAGCACAGAAGAGCGCTATCTGGTTCAGTTGGCCCAGAGTTTCGATGTGAATTTTTATGCGCTGCTGGCCAAAGAGCGCCGGGGACTGCCTATCCCGACGGTCGTTTCGCGGGTGGAGCCGCAGCCGCAGATGACGCGCGAGTACGGTGAGCAGGATTTCTACAACCCCTTTTTCTGGGCGGCGCTGAATAACAAAATCGTTCGCAAGGACCCGGCGGTTTTAAAAGCCGAGCTTGCCAAGCTGGGTCACCCGGCGGCAGAGTCCTACCGCGCGGCGGTCGAGCTGCATCTTGGCTCGGCGGACACCCACTATTTTCTAGACCCGTGGCCGCATCTGCTAGAGGGGCTCAATGTGGAGCAAAAGGCGATGTTTCTGGCGATTATGCGTCAGGAGAGCCGCTTTATCCCGGCGGCGCTTTCCACCTCTTATGCGATCGGCAGCATGCAGATGATGCCCTTTTTGATCGAGCACATGGCCAAGGAGCGGCGGGAGAAAAACGACGTTTGGAACTTTTTTAACCCCAACCGCCAGATTCCCTATGCTGTTTCGCATCTTAAATGGCTGCGCGCGCGGCTGGCCCATCCGCTGCATATCGCCTACGCTTACAACGGCGGCATCGGCTTTACCAAGCGCACGCTCGAAGGCGATATTTTCAAAAAGGGCGAATACGAACCCTTCTTAAGTCTGGAGCGCATCCCCATCGAAGAGCCCCGCGAGTACGGCAAAATCGTACTGGCCAACTATGTGGTGTACCGATCGCTGCTGGGCGATCCGGTCAGTCTTGAAGGGCTTTTGCAAACGTTAACGCCGCTTGGCGATTTGTATCCGGGTGGGTCAGCTTCAAACTAAGCTCGTGACTGGGCTGGGTTTTGAAACGCACGATGTAGTAGCGGCTCCAGCGGTTGACCAGCGGCATCAGCTTTAAAAGTTCGTCGTTTTCTTCGACTTTGAGGGCGCTTTCGTAGGGCTGGCCGTTGAGCGTGAGGTTATAGAGCGGGTTGTTGATGCCCGCCTTTTCCCCTTGGAAATCCTTGTCGATATAAAGCCCCACAAAAAAATATTCGCCGTCCTGATAGCGCGCATCCTGCGGATAAATAGCATTCAGATAGCTGGCGGTAAGGAGCGCCTTGCTCTCGAAGCGATCGGCAATTTCGCCGCGCTGGGTGTGGGGGAGGGCATCAGCATAGGTGGCGCTTCCGGTAAAGGTAAAAAAGGCCGATCGGCCGCATCCGCTCAAAAGCAACGCCAGCGCAACCCAAATCCACAACCGCTTCAACTCAATATCCTTCAGGGCTTTTTGGGGATTGTATCAACCTTGCCCTTTAGGCGTCCGGTGGCACAATGGCGGCTCTAAAAGGAGCCGTAAACAATGGATATGATGATGATTTTGATGCTGGTGGGCGGCTTGGCGCTGCTAACCTTGGGGGGCGAGTTTTTGGTGCGCGGGTCATCCAAGCTGGCGGCGCTGTTTGGCATTTCGCCGCTGGTGATCGGTCTGACGGTGGTGGCCTTCGGCACCAGTTCGCCCGAGCTGGCCGTGAGTGTTCAGGCGGGTTTTGGCGGCAACCCGGATATTGCCGTGGGCAACGTGATTGGCAGCAATATCTTTAACGTGCTGCTTATTTTGGGTATGTGCGCGGTTTTGGTGCCGCTAACGGTCTCCATGCGGCTGGTGCGGATCGAGGTGCCGCTGATGATCGCCGCGTCGGTGATCTTTTTGCTGATGGGGCTGGACGGCCGCATCGGATTTCTGGACGGCGCTCTGCTCTTTGGCGCTTTGATTGTTTATTTAACATGGTCAATCCGGGCCGAACGCCGCGAATCCAAGGCCCGGGCCGAAGAGAACGGCGAAGAGCCCATAGAGCGCGGCGCGAAGGCGGTTGCTTTGAATCTGGGTTTTGTGGCTGCCGGATTGGGGCTTTTGGTGCTGGGGGCCGACTGGCTGGTAACGGGCGCGGTGGCTATGGCGCGGGATTTTGGCGTGAGCGAACTGGTCATCGGCCTGACGATCGTGGCGGCGGGCACGTCGCTGCCGGAGGTGGCCGCATCCATCGCCGCGACAATCAAGGGCGAACGCGACATGGCGATCGGCAACGTGGTGGGCAGCAACCTGTTTAATATTTTGTGCATTATCGGATTGGCTAGCATGGTCACCCCCGGCGGTCTGACGGTTTCGGATGCGGCGCTGAGCTTTGATATGCCGGTGATGATCGCCGTGGCGGTCGCCTGCTTGCCCATCTTTTTTACCGGTTACACCATTTACCGCTGGGAGGGCGCGCTCTTTTTGGCCAGCTATGTGGCCTATGTGCTCTTTTTGATCTTTTCCGCCACGCAAAACCCTGCGCTGGAAACCCTCTCTAACGCGCTTATTATCACCATGCCCCTAGTGGTGATTGTGCTGGGCTGGACGACCATTCAGGCGTTTCGCCGGGGCGATCACCGCCTTTAGCCGCGGTGGGTTAAAATCGGCGGCAGTTTTACACAAGGCACACCATGCGAAAAGCGGTAGCGTTCACCGGCCCCTCCAACAGCGGCAAGACGACTTTAATCGAAAAAATCGCGCAGATTTTGGTACCTAACTACAAAGTCTGCATCGTCAAAAACGACCCGGCGGATAAGGCCCGCTTTGACGTGGCGGGCAAAGACAGCCACAAGTTTTTCGCCACCGGGGCCGAGGTGGCGGTGGTCAGCCCCGCCCGCACGACGCTTTTTTCCCACCGCACCCGCAGCGTCGATGACGTCATCGATCTGTTTGGGGATTTTGACTACCTGATCGTCGAAGGGCTCAAGCATCTGCCGCTGCCCCGCATTGCGGTGTTTCGCGGCGAGGTGCAACCCGACTACTTCGCCTTTGCGCAGGCGATCGCCATCGATGAAAGCATCGATGTTAAGGCCGCCGCAATTCCCCGCACCCTCGATGTGCTGGATTTGAACAATCCCCAAATGGTGATCGACTGGATCAACCGCCACGCAAAAGAGGTTTAATGAAAGAGATTTTCGAAGCGATCGGAAAAGCCGCCGCCCGGATTCAAGACGCCTTGGCCCACGACGACACCGGCTATGCCGACAACAAAAACGTCTCCGGCGACGTGCAGCTCAAACTCGACATCCGCAGCGATTACATTGTGGAAGAGGAGCTTTCCCGCGTGCCGACGGTCAAGGCGCTGGCCAGCGAAGAAAAAGAGCAGATCGACTACGTTAACGAAAACGGCCGTTATCTGATTGGCTACGATCCGCTCGACGGTTCAAGCCTCGCGGATGTGAACCTTTCGGTCGGCTCGATCTTCGGCATTTACGAAAACGACTTTACCGGCCCCAATCTCGCCGCGGCGGTCTACGTGGTTTACGGCCCGCGCATCGAGATGGTCACCGCCTACAAGCAAAACGTCGAACTGTGGCGGCTCGATCGCACGGGCCAGTTTAAGTTTGTGCAGATTCTTAGCCTCAAAGACAAGGGCAAAATTCTCGCCCCCGGCGGCACGCAGCAGCACTGGTACCCGCATCACAAAAGGCTGATCGATGGTCTGTTTGCCGAAGGCTACCGCCTGCGCTATTCCGGCGGCATGGTGCCCGATTTGCATCAGATTTTGATCAAGGGCGGTGGATTGTTTGCCTACCCCGGCGCGGCGGATAACCCCAAGGGCAAACTGCGCCTGGTCTTTGAAACGCTTCCCTTTGCCAAGGTGTTTGAGATGGCGGGCGGCTTCGCGCTGGATGACAAGGGTGAGCGGCTGCTTGAGCGCACTCCCGAAGGCCACCACGACACCAGCCCTTGTTTCTTTGGCTCCCGATCGGAGATCGAACGCGCCATGGCGGCCTATGGACGCTGAAAATCCCGCTTCGCAGGAATCCGGCCCGGATGTTTACGAACAGGGCCGCGAACGCGCCAAGGCGGCGCTTGTCGCCTGCCAGCAAGAGCGCGGTCTCGCCGGTTGCGGCGCTTGCGAAAAGCTGCTTGATTGCGAAATCCGCAACGCCTATGTGGATGCGGTCTATCTGAGCATGAACAAGGGTCAGGCGGGCGGTTTCGACTTTTGATCCGGGGGGCTGTTTGATGAGGCGTGTCTTCTCTTTGCCGTTGCGCTTTCAGGTCTTTATTTTTGCGGCCCTGATCGGCTTGGTACCCTTTGCCGTTCAGTCCGTTTTGCGTATTTCGCAGCTGCCCGACTGGCTTCAGAGTCTGATTTTATTTGTGGTGCTGATGCTTTTCATGGCGGTTTTTATGACCGTTTTGCACTACCGCTATTTCCGCCGCATCGATCGCATTGTGGAAAACATCGGCCGGCGCACCCGCAATGAGCCGCTTTTGCCCTTCGGCAGCGAAGGCAACGACGAGATCGACCGGCTCGGCCACGCCTTTTTGCAGCTCAACCGCGCCGTGGCGCTCAATATGAAAAACCTCCAAGAGTATCAACGCGCGCTGGACGAAAGCAACATCGTCACCAAGAGCGATCTCGGCGGCCGCATCACCTACGCCAACAAGATGTTTTACGAAATGACCGGCTACACCCCTGAAGAGGTCATCGGCAAACCCCATAATATCGTGCGCCACCCCGAAACGCCCAAGGCGGTGTTTGCCGATTTGTGGGCGACGATTCAGGCCAAAAAAACCTGGCGCGGGATTTTGAAAAACCTCAAAAAAAACGGCGATTACTACATTGTGGACATCACGATTTTGCCCATTTTGGACGAGTTTGACGAGATTGTGGAATATATCGCCATCCGCCACGACGTGACCGAACTGGAAGATAAACGCAGCGAACTCGAATCCATCGCCACCCGCGACAATCTGACGGGTCTGGGCAACCGCAACAAACTGATCGCCGCCATCCATCGCGCCCAAAACCCCGGCGCGGTGATTGTGGATATTGATCGCTTTAGTGAGATTAACGACTTCTACGGCCACCAGATCGGCGATATGGTGATTGTGGAGTTTGCCAACCGGCTTTTTCAGGCGCTGCCCAAGGGGTTCGAGCTGTTTCGTTACTACGCCGACCGTTTTGTGATCTTGGCCGACAACCCCGATCGGCAGCAGTTTGTCGCCTTTGCCATGACGCTGGCGCAACGCCTGAGCGAAGAGCATATCCGCATGGGAGATAAGGACTTTACCTTCCAAACCACAGCGGGCATCTCCTTTGAACCGCCCGAAACGCTGATCTCTTCGGTGGAGATGGCGGTCAAGCACGCCAAACGCGCCAAACAGAGTTTTATCGTTTACGACGCGGCGCTGGGACTGGAAAAGATATACGAAGAGAATATCCTCTGGGCCAAAAAGATCACCGATGCTCTGCGTCTAGGCCGCTTCATTCCCTACTTCCAGCCCATTTTAAACAACGCAACCGGACGGATCGAAAAGTACGAAGCTCTGGCCCGCATGATCGATGACGACGGTACGATCGTGCCGCCGGGCCGTTTTATCGATGTGGCTAAACGATCCAAGCAGTATCTGGCCCTCACCCGCACGATTTTCGATCAAACCCTGCTGGCCCTTGCGCAAACCGACGCGCAGCTGTCGGTAAACCTGACGATGGAGGATATTGCCGATGCGGCTTTGCGCGGCCATATTCTCGGCGCCTTGGCCGCGCACCCCAAAGGGCGCATCGTTTTGGAGCTGGTCGAAAGCGAAGGGATCGAAAACTTCAGCGAAGTGGCCGCCTTTATCGAACAGGCCAAAAACGCGGGCGCGCTGGTGGCGATTGACGATTTTGGCACGGGGTACAGCAACTTTTCGTATCTGCTCAAACTCAAGGTCGATTTCATCAAGATCGACGGTTCGCTCATCCGCGTCATCGACACCGACGAGGCGGCCTTTTCGGTGGTGGAGACCATCACCGATTTTGCCCGTAAAAACGGCATCGGCATTATCGCCGAGTTTGTTTCCGGCGAAGCGGTGCTGGCGCGGGTGAGGGAGTTGAATATCTGTTATTCGCAGGGGTATCTGATTGGACAACCGCAACCGGATTTTATCCGGTAATGCAACACCAAATGACATGTAAGTGATTTGTTGTCTTTTTGAACGAATGTTCTTGATTACAGGGCTTGATAGCTCTTGGACTCAGTCCGCTTATCAAGGTTAAAGTCGATAAACTTACTCCATGACCAAAAATTAACCGGGGTTGGGGCAGGGTGGATAGCGAAGCGCAAAAGCTCTTAGAGCAGTACAAGGCGGTGATCGATCGCAGCACAATTGTGTCCAAAACGGACCCGCGCGGCGTCATTACCTACGCCAATGCGAAGTTCTGCGAAATTTCCGGCTACACCCCCGAAGAGCTGATCGGCCGTCCGCACAATATTGTGCGTCATCCCGATATGCCCGCCGAAGCCTTCAGGCAGATGTGGGAGACGATTAAGGCGGGCCAACCGTGGCACGGCGTGGTGAAAAACCGCACCAAAGAGGGCCGCACCTATGTGGTCGATGCGGTGATCACCCCGATTTTTGACGCAAGCGGCAACATTGCGGAATATATCGGCGTGCGCACCGACATTACCGAGATCGAACAGCTGCGCGAGCGGCTGGCGCAGGATCTGGAGCGCACCACCGAGGGGTACAACCACTCCCTCAACCGCTCCAGCGAATACGAACGCGCCATCCGCGAAAGCACCATTCTTTCGCGCACCGATATTGACGGCAACATCATTTACATCAACGATCGCTTCACCGAAGTGACCGGGTTTGCGCCCAATGAGGTGCTGGGCCGCACCCACAATCTGCTGCGCCACCCCGGCAACTCCGATGCGCTTTATCTGGACATCTGGCACACGCTTCACGCGGGGCGTACATGGCGCGGCACCATTAAAAACCGGGCCAAAGACGGCCGCACGATCTGGCTCGATTCGATTCTGGTGCCGATCAAAAACACCGGCGGCGAAATTGAGGAGTTTTTCGGCATCCGTCACGACATCACGCCGGTGATGAAGCTGCACGAAGAGCTCGAAAACACCCAGCGGGAGGTGATCTACCGCATGGGCGAGATTGGCGAGATGCGCAACAAAGAGACCGGTAACCACGTGCGCCGCGTGGCCGAATATTCGCGGCTTTTGGCCCGCAAAGCGGGGCTGGACGCGCAAGCGTGCGAAACCCTCTACGCCGCCGCGCCGATGCACGATATCGGCAAGGTCGCCATTCCCGATTCGGTGCTGCTCAAACCCGATCGCCTCACCCCCGAAGAGTTCGAGATTATCAAAACCCACGCCGAAGCGGGCTATGCGGTGCTGCGCTGCAGCGAACGGCCCATTTTGCAAGCGGCGGCCATTGTGGCCTACCAGCACCACGAACGCTGGGACGGCGGCGGTTACCCGCAGGGGCTTAGGGGCGAAGCCATTCACATCTTCGGCCGTATCACCGCCATTGCCGACGTCTTTGACGCATTGGGTAGCGAACGGCCCTACAAGGAAGCGTGGAATACGGAGCGTATTATCGAGCTGTTTCGATCCGAGCGGGGCAAACAGTTCGATCCGCGCCTAAGCGATCTTTTTTTGGAAAATTTCGAGGAGTTTGCCGCCATCCGCAAACAGCTTGAGGACTAACGGCGCGGTAGTTTCACGCGCAAAATGCTAAAATCCCGCCCATCAAAGCCCCAGGGCTCACAGGATTTGGCATGACTAACCGCTTTTATGTAACCACGCCCATCTATTACGTTAACGACGTGCCCCATATCGGCCATGCCTATACCACCATTATTGCCGACGCGCTGGCCAGAAACGCGCGGCTGCGCGGCCGGGAAACCTACTTTCTCACCGGAACCGACGAACACGGCCAGAAGATCGAGCAGGCGGCCAAGGCGCGGGGCGAAACCCCCGCTGTGTATGCCGACAAAATCAGCGGCGAGTTTAAAAAACTGTGGGAATCGTTTGGCATTACCCACGATCGTTTTATCCGCACCACCGACGCCGATCATATGCAAGGCGTTCAAAAAGCCTTTGAGGTGATGCTGGCCAAGGGCGATATTTACAAGGGTGAGTTCGAGGGCCACTACTGCATCTCCTGCGAAACCTTCTTCACCGAAACCCAGCTTCTCGAAGGCAACGTGTGCCCCGACTGCGGCCGCCCCACAACAATGCTCAAGGAGGAAAACTACTTTTTCCGCCTGAGCAAATACGAAAAACCGCTTTTGGAGTGGTACAACAGCAGTGAAAACGTCATTCTGCCCAAATCCCGCCGTAACGAAGTGGCGCGGTTTGTTGAGGGCGGTCTGGATGATCTCTCCATCACCCGCACCAGCTTCGAGTGGGGCATTAAACTCCCCCAGAGCGCGAACGATCCCAAGCACGTCATCTATGTCTGGCTCGATGCGCTGATGAACTACGCCACGGCGCTCGGCTACGGCACGGACGAAAAAAACATGGCCTTCTGGCCCGCCAATGTGCAGCTGATCGGTAAAGACATTTTGCGTTTTCATGCCATCTACTGGCCTGCGTTTTTGATGAGCTTGGGGCTTGAGCTGCCCCGCTGCGTGGCGGCGCATGGCTGGTGGACGCGCGACGGCGCCAAAATGAGCAAATCCAAGGGCAACGTCATCAACCCTAAAGAGGTTGCCGATGCCTACGGGCTGGATAACTTCCGCTATTTCATGCTCCGCGAAGTGCCCTTCGGTCAGGACGGCGACTTTGCCCAGCGCGCCATGATCGACCGCATCAACAGCGACTTGGGTAATGACCTGGGCAACCTCTTAAACCGCCTGATCGGCATGGGGGAGAAGTACTTCGAAAACCGCCCCGCCTGCGCCGGTTTTAGCCATTTTGAAAACGAAAAAAAGCAAGCGGCGGAGATTATCGCGTCGCTGGAGCCGCTCTTTGAAACGATGCAGCTTAACCGCTATCTGGAGGAGTTGTGGAAGCTCTTTACCATTGGCAACAAGGCGATCAACGACTTTAAACCGTGGGAAAAGATGAAAGCGGGCGACAGCGACGCGGTGGCGCAGTTGCTGGTTTTTGTGGGCAACCTGCTGGCCAAGGGCGCTTTGTTATTGCACCCGGTCATGCCGGAAAAAACGCAGGCGATCGCCGCCGCGCTGGGCGTGAAACTGGACGCCGCAACCCGCACAAGGCTGGTCGATCAAAACGAATGGCTGATGAGCTTTGCCATCACCAAATGCGATCCGCTTTTCCCGCGCATCGAAGCGCCGCTGATGCCCGAAGCGCCGCAAATGGTCATCGAAAGCGCCACCAGCGAAGAAAAACCCGCCGCCAAAAAAGCCGAGCCGGACGCATCGGTCATTACGATCGACGAGTTTTTCAAAACGCTTATTAAGGTCGGAACCGTCGTTGAGGCCAAAACCGTCGAAAAAAGCACCAAGTTGCTGGTGCTCAAGGTTGACCTCGGCGAGGGCGAACCGCGTCAGATCGTTTCGGGCATCCGCGAGTTCTACACCCCCGAATCGCTGATTGGCACGCAGGTGTGCGTGGTGGCCAACCTCAAGCCCGCCAAACTGATGGGCCTTGAAAGTCAAGGGATGGTGCTGGCCGCCAAGGACGGCAGCGGACTTAGGCTGATTCGCCCCGAAGCGCCCCGCGAGAACGGCACCAAGGTTTCATGAGGCTGGCCTCGCTGGCCGAAATTGTCCGCGGGCGGCTGCTCAACACCCCTTCGGTCAGCCATGTCAACCGCTTCGTTTTCGAGGCGGCCAAGGTGCGGCGGGGCGATTGTTATATCGCCTTTTTTGAGGAAGCGTCCCTGTGGCCAAAGGCGATCGAAAACGGTGCCTATGCGGTGATTTACGAGGGCGATCGCGCGGCGGCGACGGATTTGGAGATTGGCTGGATTCGCGTCAAAGAGCCCGAACGCGCCCTGCTGGGTCTGCT
Organism: Campylobacterales bacterium; assembly: GCA_050251635.1. GTDB lineage: Bacteria > Campylobacterota > Campylobacteria > Campylobacterales > SZUA-545 > JBFWML01. Next base: position 18,801 of record JBFWML010000005.1, read on the forward strand.
CCGTTTTATGCTGGTCGAAAAAAACACCGTTGTTTACCGCGCCGATCGCGTCACCTTGGCCCTTTGCCGCGCCTATCTAAAGGATGCGCCCCTGTATGCCGCCTTCGAACCCCGGGCCGCTTTGGAGCGGCTACAGGCCGAAGGCCCCGCCGCGCTGCTCTTGATCGACGAGTCCGCGCCGATCGCTCAGGCGGCGCCCGAAGCGCAACCGATCACCCCTGCACCGCTGAATGCCGCGCCCAAGGGGCTGTTCGAAACCGTTATCGTTACCGAATCGGGGCCGGTCCGGTTGCCGGTTTCTGCGCTTTTTTTAGATGCCTTGGGCCGTTTGGCCGCCCTGTCGCTAAGTCACGGTTTTGTTTTGCGCTGGCACACCCACGCTCCCGCCCTGGGCCGGTTTGAGCCGGTATCGATAGGCTTTGGGGACCGGGTGTTAATTTTTGACGATGCGTCGGAGGCTCAGGCGCAGTCGGCGCTGGCCTATGTGCGCCAAAACGCGCCCTGGGCCAAAGTGTTTGCGCCGCCCCTGCTGTCCGTTGACGAGCTGGCCGCTTTGCTGATGCGAACCCCCTTTCAGTACGCCTACCTCAACGGCTGTGCAAAAGAGCCGCTGCTGGCGGCCCTTGAGGCGGCCAGACCCCGCACGCCTTCGCTTTTTTAGTCATTTTCAGTTGACCCTAACGCCAATAATGATTTAATCTCTCAAAAACCGTAGCGGACTCGTTTTCCTTTGACCCAATCTGACAGGGGGTGTTTTTGCAACAGATCAAAGATTTTCTACACCTTTTTATCCATGCCGCCAAAAATCTGATGCCCATTGTGATTGTGGTTGCCTTTTTTCAGATTTTCGTGTTGGGTCAGGTGCCTGAAAATCTGGTCTCGATCGCGATCGGGCTTTTGATTGTCATGGTCGGCGTGGCGCTTTTTTTGCAAGGGCTGGAGCTGGGGATTTTCCCTATTGCCAAAAACCTCTCCAACGATTTTGCGCGCCGGGGCAATCTTTTTTTGCTCCTTGTTTTCGGCTTTTGTATCGGCTTTTCGGCGGTGGTGGCCGAACCGGCGCTGATCGCAGTGGCTGCACAGGCGCAGGCGATCAGCCAAGGGCGCATCGATGCGCTGACCTTGCGGCTGATTGTGGCCTTTTCGGTGGGCTTTGTCATTGCGCTGGGGGTGTTGCGCACCATTTTGGGCCACCCGATCCACTGGTATCTCATAACCGGCTATATACTGGTGCTTACCGTGACCTTCTTTGCCCCCGAAGAGATTGTGGGGCTGGCCTACGACAGCGGCGGCGTGACGACCAATATCGTCACCGTGCCGCTCATTGCCGCCATGGGCGTGGGGCTGGCCGCTTCAATCCGCGGGCGCAATCCGCTGACCGACGGATTTGGTCTGGTGGCGTTGGCGGTGATGGTGCCGATGATCACCGTGCAACTCTACGGCGTGCTGGTTTATACCTTTGGCGAAGCGGGCGAAGTGGCGGCATTGGCGGTTCAAGAAGCAAAAAGCGCCGCCCATCCGGCGATGAAGGTGCTGGGCGATCTGCTCGGGATGCTCCGCGATGTGGCGCCGATTATTGCCGTGGTGCTCTTTTTTCAATATGTGGTTTTAAAACGCCATATTCCCCACTTGCACAAGGTAGTGGCGGGTTTTGCCATGGTGATTGTGGGTCTGTACGCCTTTGTGGTGGGGCTCAAACTGGGGCTTTTTCCCATCGGCAGCGCCATGGCCGAACAGCTCATAGCGCTGGAGGGCTACTTCTGGCTGTATGTGTTTGCCTTTGCCATCGGTTTTGCCACCACCATGGCCGAACCGGCGCTGATTGCCGTGGGGCAGCAAGCCCAGGAGGCGGCCAACGGCAAACTCAACGGGCAACTGATTCGCCTTTTGGTGGCACTGGGGGTGGCGATCGGCATTACGGTGGGGGTGCACCGCATTATCACCGGCGATTCGATCCACTACTACATTATGGCGGGCTATATTTTTGTGGTGTTTTTGACCGCCTTTGCGCCGCGTTATATTGTGGCGCTGGCCTTTGACTTGGGCGGCGTAACCACCTCCGAGGTGACCGTGCCGCTGGTAACGGCGCTGGGGATCGGTCTTGCCATGAATATCGAGGGGCGCAGCGTGCTGATTGACGGCTTTGGGCTGATCGCCTTTGCGTCGATTTTTCCGATTATCACGGTGATGCTCTATGCGATCGCCGTTGAACTCAAAACCAAACACCTAACGAAGGAGGCAATCCAGTGAAATTTTCGGCGCTTGTAGCCATTTTGGCCGAGGATATGGAAGAGAAGGCGATCGCATCGGCCCGCAAGGCCGGGGCGGGGGGTGTGACCATTCTAAACGGCCGCGGGATTGGGGCGCAGGAGAAGAAAACCTTTTTCGGCCTGACCTATGAGGGCAGTCAGTCGGTCTTGATTTTTGTGCTGGAGCGCAAACTGTCGGTGACGGTGCTTAAATGCCTGACCAAAGAGCTGGATCTGGGCAGTCACTCCAAGGGGGTTGTTTTTAGCCTGCCGCTGGAGCATATCGCCGGGATCGACCCGGTGCAGATTCAGCAGTTTGAACAACGCATAAAGGATGAGCTATGAAGGAGGCCTGCATGTTAGTCAAAGATATTATGGTCCGGGATGTGGTGATGGTTTCGCCCTTTGCGACCCTGCGCGAGGCGATGAGCCTGATGAAAAAGAACAAAGTCAAAGCGCTGGTGATGGACAAGCGTCACGAACACGACGCCTACGGCATTTTGACCTATACCACGCTGCTGCGCACCATTGTGGCCGAAGACGGCGATATCGATCTGATCAACGTGTACGACGTGGCCGCCAAACCGGTCATTACCGTCAGCCGCGAGCTGGAGATTAAGCACGTGGCGAGGCTGATGGTCAATCAGGGCATCAGGCGCGTTGTTGTAACATTAAACAACAAACTCGAAGGGTTGATTACGATGGACGACATCGTAGGGGCCATCTTGGAGGTCGTCGAACAGCAAGGCTGAAAGGATATTCCGCCCGGATGAGAAAAGCGGCATCGGTTTTCTGCGTTCTTCTGTGTTTTGCCTCCGCCGCTTTAAGCGAAGCCAAACTTCATCAAGCCCTTTGGCCTCCGGCGAAAACCCAGGAGAGCCAAAGCGGCGATTTTCTCCGCTTTAATCTTTACAAACACAACGGCGGCCCCGCCAGCAATACGTTGCTGGTCATCGGCGGGGTCCACGGCGACGAACCGGGCGGCTATTTCGCCGCTAGCCTGCTGGCAACCCATTACCGCATCACAAAGGGCAGCTTGTGGGTAGTGCCCAACCTGAACTTTGAGAGCATTATCAAAAACCGCCGCGGCATCTACGGCGATATGAACCGCAAGTTTGCCAAGGTCGAAAAAAACGATCCGGACTACGCCTCGGTGCAGCGCATCAAAGAGGTGGTGCTCGACCCCCGCGTTGACCTGGTGATCAACCTGCACGACGGCCACGGTTTTTACCGCGAACGGTGGGAGAACTACATCTTCAACCCCCGCGCGTGGGGGCAGACCTTTGTGATCGACCAAAAAACCTTGGCGCAGGCGAAGTTCGGCAATATGGACGAGATCGCCAAAAGAATCAGCGAAAAGCTCAACGGCAATCTGGCTGAAGATCACCATTTCTTCAGTATCAAAAACACCGAGACCCGCTACAAAGACGAAGAGATGCAGCGCTCTTTGACCTATTTTGCGGTGACCAATCTCAAACCGGCCTTTGGTCAGGAGACGAGCAAAAATATCGATGCGCTCGCGGTGAAGGTGGAGTACCATCTGCGTTCGATCGAGGAGTTTATGAAACTCATGGATATTGAGTTTGAACGCAGTTTCGAGCTGAATTTTGAAGGCATCCAGCAGGCGCTCAGCGGCTATGGCAGCTTGAGCATCAACGGCCATATTACGCTCAATCTGCTCGATCTGCGCAGCGTGTTGCGTTTTGTGCCCATGGCGGATGAGGGGAACCGTTTTGAGTTCGAGCACCCGCTCGGCGCGGTGAAGCGGGTCGATAACCGTTACGATCTTTTCATCGGCAATAAGCATATCAGTTCGCTCTACCCGCAAATCTTCAAGCTTGACTGCAACAACACCGAAGCGGTTTTTGTGGTTGACGGCGTGAGAAAAACCGTCAAAATGGGCGAGACGATCGAGGTCGCCCGCAGCTTTAGAGTGGATAAAGAGGTGCCCATGCGCGTCAACGTCATCGGTTTTTCCAAGCCCGGCGTCGAGAGCGAAGAGGACATCGATATCAGCGCGGCAGATATGATCAGAGGTTTCTCACAGGATGTCCGCGCCGCCACCTACCGCGTGGAGTTTTACAGCAACGGCGCCTTCTGCGGCATGGTCAACGTCCGCTTCCGCTAAAACTCCCGCTTTTTCAGCGCGCGGGCAAAGCCAAAGGCCCGGCGCGCTTCGCCCACCTCCCGCTTATCCAGCGAGGCAATCAGCAACCCTTCGCGGTCGTCCAGCGCGTTTTCGATTTCGCCGAAGGGATTGCACAGCAGCGAATTGCCGTAAAACTCCCAGCGGTGCGCCCCCTCTTCATAGTCGCCAATCCGGTTGACCCGCAGCAGATAGCACCCGCCGGTAAAGGAGCGCGATTTGAGCAGCGTTTGCCACCGGGCGAAGGATTCAAAGGTGCTGGCTGTCGGCACAATCACCAGATCGACGCGCCGCTCGATCAGTTTGTGCCAAAGCAGATCGAAATGCAGTTCGTAACCGCTCAGCAGCGCCACTTTAAAACCCTGTTCGCTAAAGATGGGCGGCATCTGTAAAGCGGCGGTTTCATTGGCAAAAAAACGCTCTTCGTTCCAGTGGGGATAGTCCATCAAAATCTGCTGATCGCTGCGGTACACCCGCCCCGGCGTAAAGCGGTAAAGGGCTTTGTATATCTGTTTGTTTTGCACCGTCACCAGCGGCGCTATCAGCGTCATGTTGTAGTGCAGGGCCGATTTTTTCAGGTTTTCGTAGTGGTGTTCGCCCTGTTCGCGCACAAAGGAGAGCGGCATCTTCTCCAGCTCTTTAAAAAAGAGGTTGCAGACATATTCGCCCAGCACCGCCACGCGGCAGCCGCGGGCCTTGGCTTGGGTGAGAAAATAGTCCAGCCGTGCCGAGCCCAGCGCCAAACTGCCGGTCTGGATGGCGGCGAGGTTAAGCACCCTCTTTGGGTTGGTGTTCTTCATATTCCAATTTCGCCGTTTCCAACAGTTTAGCCGCCTCTTCGAGCAGCCGGGTTCCTTCGCGGTAAAGCGCGGTGGCCTTGTCTAGCGGCAAATCGGGGGCGGACAACTCTTTGAGGATTGTTTTGGCCGCTTCGATCCGCGCTTCGTAACTGAGTTCTTCTTGCATTATTCACTCCGCAATATATCGGCAATCGTGTCCGAAATCTTGTCCAGCTCCACCAAAAAGGCGTCGTGCCCGTAGTCGCTATCAACCGGATGGTAGCTCGAAAGCTCGCCCTTGCCGATGGCTTTCATGGCGCGGTCGATCGCCTCCATCTCTTCGGGCAAAAAGAGCAGATCGCGCTTGAATCCAAAGAGATGCAATTTGGAGCGCACCTTGGTCAGCGCTGCCTCCAGGCTGTCGTAACCGCGGCTGAGATCATAGATATTGATCGCCTTGGCAATGTAAATAAAGGTCAGCGGATCGAACCATTTGGGGAAGTTGCTGCCGTTGTATTCCAGGTACCGTTCGATCTGAAACTTGCCAAAGAGGTCAAAGAGGCCGTCCTGCGCCACGTAATCGCGGCCGAACTTTTTTTCCATCGATTCGGGGGAGAGAAAGCTGATATGCCCCGCCATCCGCCCGATCGCCGCGCCCTTAAGCCCGCGCTCCTTCATGGCCGTCATATCGTAGTTGCCGCCCTCAAAGGCCGGATCGGAGACGATCGATTCGACGGCGATTTTATTAAAGGCGATCGCCCACGGGCTGGTCGCATGGGTGGCCGCCAGCGCGATAACGTGCTTGGCCAGCCCCGGAAAATCAACCGCGTAGTGCAACGCCTGCATCCCGCCCATCGATCCGCCGATAACCGCGTGAACGTTGTGAATCCCCAGCCGATCGAGCAGAAGGCGCTGGGCTTTGACCATATCTTTCACGGTAATAACGGGAAATTTCAGACGGTAGGGCTCCATGCGCGGATACATGGGCGAGGTTGGTCCCGTCGATCCAAAGCACGACGCGATCGTGTTAGAACAAATCACAAACCAGCGATCGGTATCGATCGGTTTGCCCGGGCCGATCAGGCCGTCCCACCAGCCCGGCTTTCGATCGTGTTCGTAAGCGCCCGCCGCGTGGTGGCTGCCCGAAAGCGCGTGGCAGACCACAACGACGTTATCCTTGGCCTCATTGAGCTCGCCGTAGGTTTCGTAGGCGATCTCAAAGGGCTCTAAAATCCGCCCGCTTTCGAGATAGAGGGCGTTTTTAAATTCGGCAATATGGGTTTGTAAATTTAAATCCGCCACTCTTGCTTTGCTTCTTAACGGTGATAGTTGGGGGCTTCTTTGGTGATGTCCACATCGTGAACATGGGACTCTTTAAGGCCCGCCGAGGTGATCTCCACAAACTCCGCTTCGTTTTGGAAGGTTTCGATATCTTTGCTGCCCAGATAGCCCATGCTGCTGCGCACGCCGCCGACGAGCTGGTGGATCACATCCGCCACGCGGCCGCGGAAGGGCACACGGCCTTCGATGCCTTCGGGGACGAGTTTTTCCGCTGCCGTGCCCTCCTGGAAGTAGCGATCGGTGCTGCCCTTTTGCATGGCGCCCAGACTGCCCATGCCCCGGTAGTTTTTATACTGGCGGCCTTGAAACATAATGGTTTCCCCCGGCGACTCTTCGGTGCCCGCCAGTAAGGAGCCGATCATAACGCAGCTTGCACCCGCCGCCAGCGCCTTGGCCAAGTCGCCGCTGTATTTAATGCCGCCGTCGGCGATAATCGGCACACCATATTTTTTGCCCATGGCCGCGCACTCGTCGATGGCGCTGATTTGGGGCATACCCACGCCCGCCACGATACGGGTCGTGCAGATGCTGCCGGGCCCGATGCCCACCTTCACGCCGTCCGCACCCGCTTTAATCAGCGCTTCGGTGCCTTCGGCGGTGGCCACGTTACCCGCGATAATATCCACGGCGAACTGATCTTTGATGCGCTTAAGCGTGTTGATAATCCCTTCGCTGTGCCCGTGGGCGGAGTCGAGCACCAGCACGTCCACGCCCGCTTTGATCAGCGCTTCGGCGCGATCGATCTGATTGACGCCGATGGCCGCGCCGACGCGCAGGCGGCCGAACTCATCCTTGTTGGAATCGGGATAGTCTTTGCGCTTTTTGATGTCTTTGATGGTGATGAGGCCCTTAAGATAGCCCTTTTCGTCAACGATCGGCAGCTTTTCGATCTTGTTTTTGTGCATAATCGCCGCCGCTTCGTCCAGACTGGTACCCACCTGCGCGGTAATCAGCGGCGCTTTGGTCATGACATCGCCGACCGGCTTTTTCATGTCGGTCTCAAAGCGCATATCGCGGTTGGTCAAAATACCCACCAGCTTGTCGTAGTCGTCGATCACCGGAACGCCGGAGATGCGAAACTCCCGCATAATCTGCTCGGCTTCGCCCAGCGTCGCGCCCGGTTTGATGTAGATGGGGTCGATGATGACGCCGCTTTCGCTTTTTTTCACCTTGCGCACTTCGGAGGCCTGAGTCTCGATGTCCATGTTTTTGTGAATAACGCCCAGGCCCCCCAGCCGCGCCATGGCGATGGCTGCGCGGTATTCGGTCACGGTGTCCATGGCGGCGGAGATAATGGGAATATTGAGCGAAATATTTTTGGTCAAGCGGGTTTTAAGGCTCACCTCCTTGGGCAGCACCTGGGAGTGGCGCGGCACAAGGAGCACGTCGTCGAAGGTAAAGGCTTTTTTGCGGATTTTAAGACTCATGGCGTTTTCCTTATGAATTGAGTGCGCGTTCGAGCGACAACGCGCCGTCTAAAAGCGTTTGTTCGGCAAAGGGGTGGCCGATCAGCTGCAGGCCCACGGGCATATTGCCTGCGCCTGTGCCCACCGGCACGCTGATGGCGGGCAGACCCGCAAGGTTGACGGAGATGGTAAAAATATCGCTCAGGTACATTTCCAGAGGGCTTTTCATGCTGCCAAACTCGAAGGCCACATGGGGGGCGACGGGGGTGAGAATCAAATCCGCGTGGGCGTGAATGCGGGCAAACTCGTCGCGGATGAGATGGCGCACCTGCTGGGCCTTGCGGTAGTAGGCATCGTAATAACCGGACGAAAGCACGAAGGCCCCCAGCAAAATGCGGCGTTTCACCTCTTCGCCAAACCCTTGACTGCGCGTGTTTTCGTAGATCTCTTTCAGATCGTTGCCCGGCGCGCGAAAGCCGTAGCGCACGCCGTCAAAGCGCGAGAGATTGGCGCTGGCTTCGGCGGTGGCCAGCACATAATAGGTGGCCACGTGGTGGGAGCAGTCGCTCATGCGGGTGGGGACGATCGTATGCCCCGCCTTTTGCAGTGCGTCCACGGCGTTTTTGAGCGCGGCGGCCACATCGGGGGTGCACTGTTCGAGATAGTTTTCGATGACGGCGATTTTCAGCTTGCGATCGGCGTTCAGTTTAGGCGCGGTGGCCTCATGGGGGAGGTCGGCGCTGGTGGCGTCGCGCGGGTCGTGTCCGGCCATCAGGTCGTACAAAATAGCCGCATCTTCGACGTTTTGGGTAATGGGGCCGATCTGATCCAGACTGGAAGAAAACGCGGTTAGACCGTAGCGGCTGACGCGGCCGTAGGTGGGTTTGAGCCCCACGCAACCGCAAAAGGCCGCCGGCTGGCGGATGGAGCCGCCCGTGTCGCTTCCGAGCGCGGCAAGGGCAAAACCGCCCGCCACCGCCGCCGCGCTGCCGCCGCTGCTTCCGCCGGGAACGCACCGGGGGTTGACGGGGTTGAGGGTGCGGCCGTAAAAGCTGGTTTCGGTGGAGCTGCCCATGGCGAATTCGTCCATATTGGCGCGGCCAAAGGGGCTAAGACCTGCCGCTTCCAAGCGGGTAATGACGGTGGCGTCGTAGGGGGCTACGTAGCCTTGGAGCATTTTGCTGGCGCAGGTGATCGCCCACCCTTTGACTTGAATATTGTCTTTGATTAAAAGCGGCACTCCGTCACCGCGTTCGTTGATATTTTCACCGGTGAGTTGTTCGATATAGGCGCCCGTCGCGGCGTTTGCCTGAATTTTTGCCCGTAGATCGGCTTTGAGGTTGGGGAGTTCTTCTTTGGGGAGTTTAAGCGCCTCTTTGAGTGTGATCAACCTGCATCCTTAGCCAAGATGTGAAGGGCGAATTATAACAAAGAGGCGCTTGTTTTCCGGGCCTAGCTCCGCAGGGAGATCTTGTCGTCGCGCCCGCGCCAGGCCGCCGCGCCCAAAAGGGCAATCACAATCACCGTGACCGGCAGCCAGGAGGGAACGGGCATGGGGTCGCCCCCGGCATAGGAGTGCAGACCGGTGAGATAGTAGTTGACGCCGAAATAGGTCATCAGAACCGATCCGTAGGCCACCAGACTGCTCAGCGCGAAGGTGTAGGCGCTTTTGAGATGCGGGATAAAACGCAGGTGCAAGATGAGGGCATACACCAGCATCGTAATCAGCGTCCAAGTCTCTTTAGGATCCCAGCTCCAGTAGCGGCCCCAGGATTCATTGGCCCAGATGGCGCCAAAAAGGTTGCCCACCGTTAACAGTCCCAACCCGACCATCATGGCCATTTCGTTGATGCGGGTCATCTCCAAGATGGCGTAGTCGCCGCCGGAGCCGGGTTTGCGCAGTGCAAACAAAATCAGCGCCAAAAAGCCCAGCAGCGCCGAAAGGGCCAAAAAGCCGTAGCTGGCGGAGATGACGCTGACGTGGATGGTCAGCCAGTAGGATTTGAGCACCGGAACCAGCGTCGTAATCTGCGGATCCATCCAGCTTAAATGCGCCACCATCAGGCCAAAACCCGCCAGAATCGTCGTGGCGGGGAGCGCAAAGAGGGAGTGCTTGCTAAAGATCAGGCCCGCCAGCACCGTTGCCCACGCGATATAGATCATCGACTCGTAGCCATTCGACCACGGCGCATGGCCCGAAACATACCACCGCAGAGCCAGCGAGAAGGTGTGTGCCGCAAACATCAGGGCGATCGCGCCGTAAAAACCCCGGCTGATCAGAAGTCGGGTTTTGTTCTGCGCGGGCCGGAAGACCTGATAGAAGGCAAAACCCAAGAAGAGCAGGCCCGCCACAAAGTAGTAGGGCATCAGCCGCTCAAAGGGATTAAGACGGTTGAGCAGCTTTTCCGCTTCGATCCGGTTTTGGCTGGGAAGCACCGCCGCGCCGTAGAAGCGCTGATAACCCCGCAGCTTTTCCAGCGCCGCGTCCGCCTTGGACCATTCGTTGGAAATTTGCGCATCGCGCAAAGCGTAGAGATATTCGTACAAAAGCCCCGCAGCCTCTTTGGCCTCGGCGGGTTCGAGCATTTCGAGCATCTGCACCGGAGAGACCCACGTGTAGTTGGGATCGTTGCGAACGGGGATGATGCGCAGCAGGTGACCTTGGAAAACCATATAGGCGATGTTGGCCCGTTCGTCGGCCTTGAGCAGCTCCTTTTGAAGCTTGCTCTGTTCCGATTGGGGGGTGCGCATCGCTTCGTTGACCGCTTCGGAAAGCTTGTAGGGGTTGACGCCTTCGCTGGCGTTGAGTTCGAAAAAGTCCACCAGCGCCGCCTCTTTGGCCCCCGGTTCCAAGCCGATCATTGCCGCAATTTCGGGGTGGCCGAGGCGAATCATCTTAACCTGCTGCCAGCCCTTGGGCGCGCTGATCATTCCTAAAAAGACCTGACTGGCGCTTAGGCCGCGAATGTCGCTTTGGCGGGCAACCTTGTTGAGCACCTCGCTCGCCAGCGTATCGATGGGCTTGATGCGCCCTTGGGAGTCTTGAACCAGCAGGGTTCCGAAACGATCGGCATGGGCTTGGGTCACAATGCCCAGCACCCCCGATTGCGCGGTGGCGTTCTCTTCGGCCGCCAAGGGCTGCTGCGCGATGCCAAGGGCCAAAAACGCCGCAAGCAGAAGCGGCGCAAAGTGCTGGCGGCGATCCTTTTCCAGTAGAGTCGCCAGTTTTCTAAAGCGGCTTTTGGGGCTGAAAAAGGCGATAAAAAAGCCGACGGTTAAGAGCGCGTAGCCCAGATAGGTCGGCCACATACCGGGGTCTTTGGCAACCGAAAGAATGGTGCCCTTTTCGTCCCGATCGAAGGAGGACTGGTAAAAACGGTAGCCGCGGTGCATCAAAATGTGGTTCATGTAAATCCGGTAGGGTTCTTTGAGCCCAAACTCCTCATCGACGATGGTGACTTGGCTTTCGTAGGAGGAGGGGGAGTTGGAGCCGGGGTAACGATCGATGATGAATTTGTCCAGATGCAGCGCAAAGGGCAGCTCGATCACCTGCGAGCCGTAGGCGATATTAAAGACGCGCCCCGCAAGCTCCACCTGCCGCTCCACGCCGCCCATGCCTGCGCCGCCCATCAAGGCCAGCTCTTTGCTTTCGCCCTTGTGGGAGACCTCGACGATCACGGCGCTGACGCCGGTTTTTTGCTCGACGGGAACCACCTTTTTGCTGGCGGCGGTCATGTGCTCCTTGAGGACCAGATTGATCCCCTCCAGGGTGGTGTAGAGCTTGCGCCGATCGAGGGGATGAACGCTGTGGGCGCGCAGGCCCGCCTGTTCGCGGGTGTCCATATCCAGACGCGTCAGGTCCGAGTGGGCGCGGACGGTGAGCTGGTCTTGGTCGTAGCCGATTACGATCGCCGGGCGTTCAAAGTTCAGCTCGTTGCCAAAACCCAAAATCCCAGCGCCCAAATCGACGTATTCGTTTTCGAACAGATCGACGCTGATGGGCTCCGAGTTGCCCGCGCTGACCATCACCGAAACATAGGGTTTGCCGTTTTTGGCATCGGGGACGATCGCTTCACCCGCGTTGGCGTAAAAGGCTTTGTGTTCGATGGTAAGCGGCGCGCCCCCGCCGAGATTGGCCGAAAAGGAGAAGTCGTTATCGGTCAGCGGCGTCAGCAATACGGGCCAAGAGGCGTGCAGCCCGCTGCTGGAAGCCTTGATATGGGCCCGCTGGCTGAGTATGACGTTGCTGCTTTTGCCTTCGCGGATATTCATGGTGCCTTCGTAACCGAAGTGGCGGGTGACAAAAGCGCCGAATAAAATCAGCAAAAAGGAGGCATGGAAGATAAAGATCGGCATCTTCTCCTTTTGCCACATCTTAAAGCGCACCATGTTCCCCACCAGCCCGATCGCCAGAAGAAACATAACCCCCTCGAACCACCAGTGGTTGTACACCAGCGCCCGGGCCGAGTCGTTGCCGAAATCGTTTTCGATAAAGGTGGCCGCGGCGCTGCCGAAAGCCAGCAAAATCATCAGCACCAAAACGGTGCGCATGGAGACAATCAGTTCATAAACCGTAAGCATTTTTTTGAGCATCGAAGAGGAACCTTTATTGAGAATCTTTATAAAATTCTAGCCTAGACGGCCTTGGGAATCTGCCAGTCGATCGGCGTTTGTCCGTGGGCGGCAAGGTAGCCATTGGCCTGCGAAAAGTGGCGGCAACCGTAAAAACCCCGGTACACCGACAGCGGCGACGGATGGGGCGCCTTAAGCACCAAATGCCGCGCGGAGTCGATAAAGGCCCCCTTTTTCTGGGCGTAGCTGCCCCACAGCATAAACACCAGATGTTCGCGTTTTTCGGCCAGCGCGTGGATTGCCGCGTCGGTAAACCGCTCCCAGCCTTTGTTCTGGTGCGATCCGGCCTTGGCCATTTCGACCGTCAATGTTGCATTCAGAAGCAAAACCCTCTGCCGCGCCCAGTATTCCAAAAAACCGTGACCCGGATGTGTAAAACCCACATCGTTTTGCAACTCTTTGTAAATATTTTGCAAACTCGGCGGAATATCAACCCCCGGCTGCACCGAAAAACAGAGCCCGTGGGCCTGATTCGGGCCATGGTAGGGGTCTTGACCCAAAATGACCACTTTGACCGTTTCAAAGGGGGTGAGCTCAAAGGCTTTAAACCAGTTGGAAGAGTGGGGAAAGATGGTTTTTTTGGCCCCTTTTTCGTTTTGCAAAAAGGTTTTGAGTTCCTGCATATAGGGTTTGTCGAACTCTTCGCCGATGATCGCCTGCCAACTGGATTCGAGTGCCATTATCCAAGACTTTCATGATGAAGTAACCACGCCTTTTTGGCCGGACCCCAGCCGTAGCGCCCCACGCCGCCCGTGGAATGCACAACGCGGTGGCAGCCGATTGCCACGGCAAAGGGGTTTTTAGCCACCGCTGACGCCGCGGCGCGGTGGGCCTTGGGGTTCCCTGCCAGCGCCGCCAGTTCGCCGTAACTCAGGCGCGATCCGTAGCCGGTGGAGAGCAGCGTTTTTAACACCCGCGCATGAAACGCGCCCTTCGGCCAGTTAAAGGGCAGGGCGGAAAAATCGGGCCGGTCGCCGCGAAAATAGGCCGCCAAAAGCGTCGCCGTTTGTTGCGTGATGCTGTTTCCCCCGTCTGCTTCGCCCGGTTCAAAGGTAATACGCAGCAGCCGCGCTTCGTCTGCTTCGATCAGTAGATCGCCAATGGGCGTTGGTAAAACTTCGGCAGCCACTATTTCAGTTCCGCCCAGCTTTGCCCCCGGTTGACGCTCACCTCCAGCGGTACGCGCAAGCTAAAGGCCTGTTTCATCTCGTCGGCAATCATCCGCGCCGCCTCATCGGCGTAGGCGGCCTCGACCTCAAACAGCAGTTCGTCGTGGATTTGCAAAATCATCGTGGCCCGATCGTCGTTTTTAAACCGTTCGTGCAGGCGGATCATTGCCAGTTTGATCAGATCCGCCGCGCTGCCTTGAAAGCGGGTGTTGACCGCTTCGCGCTCAAACATCGCAATAAACTGCGCCCGGGCGTTTGTAAAGTCGAAATAGCGCCGCCGCCCCAAAAGCGTGGTGACAAAGCCTGTCTCGTGGGCTTCGTGTTTGATGCTTTCGAGATAACTTTTCACGGTGGGAAAGGAGGCGAAATAGTGTTCGATCACCGCCTTGGCCTCGGTGGCACTAATGCCCGTGTCGGCGGCCAGCTTGCGGCTGCCCATGCCGTACAATAAACCGAAGTTGACGCTTTTGGCCAGATTGCGTTTTTCCTTGGCCTGTTCGTCGCCGAAGATCACGCGGGCGGTTTCCATATGAATATCGCGCCCCGCCTCAAAGGCGCCGATCAGCGTTTTGTCTTGGCTAAAGTGCGCCAGCAGCCGCAGTTCGATCTGTGAATAGTCCGCGCCGATCAGCACGCAGCCGGGTTTGGCGATAAACCCTTGACGGATTTGACGGCCCGTTTCGGTGCGGGTGGGAATATTTTGCAGGTTGGGCTCGGAGGAGCTTAAGCGCCCCGTGGCGGTGCCCACCTGCGAAAAATGGGTGCTCACCCGGTGGTCTGCTTTGCCTGAAGCCAGCAACAAAAGCGGATCGATATAGGTCGATTTGAGTTTGGCCAGTTCGCGGTAGTTGAGCAGTTCGCTCACGATCGGATGGCGATCTTGCAGTTCGAGCAACACCGATTCGTCGGTGCTGTAGCCGGTTTTGGTTTTTTTGCCCGCCGGAAGTCCCAGCCGTTCAAAAAGCACCATGCCCAGCTGTTGGGTGGAGTTGATATTAAAACTTTCCCCCGCCAGCTCGTGGATACGCTTTTGCAGGCCCGCCAGCTCGCCGTCCATCTGGGTTTTAAGCTGCGCAAAAAATGCGGTATCGATCATCACCCCCGCATCTTCCATCCTCATCAGCACCCGCATAAAGGGCAGCTCGACTTGTTGGGCCAACTCGCTCAAAGCGGGCTCTTGCAGGTTGAGGTGGCTAAGCAGGCGCGGATAGAGCCGCAGGGTCATCACCGCATCCTCGGCGGCGTAGTTGCAGGCACTCTCCACATCGACCTGACTGAAATCCTTAAGCCCCTTGGTCACGGTTTTAAAGGCAATCATCTCATGACCCAGCCACTCTTTGGCCAGCGCGTCCAGACCCACGGCGCGGCCCGGATCGATCAGCCACGCCAAAATCATCGTGTCGGCAAAAACGGGCAGGTTTTTTAGCCCCAAAGCGTGTTCGAGTACGTGCAGGTCAAACTTGAGGTTTTGCCCCACGATCCGCGTTTGCTCAAAGAGGGTTTGGATGGCGGTTTTGGCGGCGCTGAGACCCACCTGATCGGGCACGCCCAGGTAGTTGTGGCCGATGGCGGCGTAATACCCCCGGTTTTCCTCCCACGCAAAACTAAAACCCACCAGCCTTGCGGCGGTGGCGTCGAGGCTGTCGGTTTCGGTGTCGAAGGCCAAAACCGCGTTTTTCGGAATGGCGGCGATGATCTTTTGCAGTTCGGCCTCATCGCTCACCAACACCGCTTCAAAGAGGGCCGCTTGGGCGGGTGGGGCGACTTTAGGCGCGGCGGGGGCGTTAAAAACCGGGGCGGCGGTTTTGGTTGCGCCCTGCGCCCGTTTGAGTACCGCGCCGATGTCATATCGGGTGAGTTCGTCGGCAATGGCCAGCACCGGATTGTCCGGCAGGGTAAAGCGTTCAAAGGCCACATTTTCCAGCGCGTGATCGCGCAGGGTGACCAGTTGGCGCGATAAAAAGGCCATTTCGCGGCCCGTTTCCAGTAGGCCGCGCACCCGATCGGGCTTGATTTCGTCTAAATGCGCATAGAGGTTTTCCAGCGTTTTGTATTCGTTAATCAGCTTGGCGGCGGTTTTTTCGCCGATGCCCTTCACGCCGGGCACATTGTCGGAGCTGTCGCCGAGCAGGGACTGAAACTGAATAAAATCTTCGGGAGCCACGCCGAATTTCTCTTCGCAGGCACGCGCATCGACCTCGCGCTGTTTGACCGCATCGTAAATGACCACGCGGCCGTCATCGATCAGTTGATACATGTCCTTATCGTGGCTGATGATCCGCACCCTTAGACCCGCTTTTTTGGCTTCGCGGGTGAGGCTGGCAATGAGGTCGTCGGCCTCTAAGCCGCTTTCGCTCAGCAGCGGAAAACCCATCTTTTCGATCCAATTGAGGGCAATGGGAATTTGAGCGCGCAGTTCAGCGGGCGGTTCGGGGCGGTTGGCCTTATACTCGCCGTAGAGTTCGGCGCGGAAACTCGGCCCTTTGCTGTCGGCGCAAAAAACAAGATAGTCGGTTTCGTGCTCCTTGGAGAGGCGGCTGACAAAATTGACAAAACCGGTGAGTAGTCCGGTGGGTTCGCCGCTTTTGCTCGTTAGCGGCGGGAGGGCGTAAAAACTGCGGAAAAAAAAGCCAAAGGCGTCAACGATTGTGAGGGTTTTCATGGGCGGAGTTTAACCAAATTGAAGTAAAGTTCGCAGCTTGTTAAGGAGTGAAATTTTGATGTGGTTTCGTTCTGTTATATTCACTTTGGGCTATGTTCCGATCATCTTTGCCGTGTCGGTGGCGGGGGTGGTGTGCGGCCCGTTTTTGCCCTTGAAACACCGCTTTTTATTTCCCAGGGCGGCCTTTTACGGCACCGCCTTTTGGTTGCGCGTCACCTGCGGGATCGATTACCGCATCGAAGGATTGGAAAACCTGCCCGCCACCCCCTGTGTGGTGGCCGCCAACCACCAAAGCGCTTGGGAAACCTATATTTTGCAAACGCTGATCGTACCGCTGACCACGGTGCTTAAGCGCGAGCTTTTGTGGATTCCCTTTTTTGGCTGGGCGCTGGCCTTGACCCGTCCGATCGCCATAAACCGTTCGCAGCGGGTGGGGGCCTCCAAGGCGGTAATCAAAACGGGTCACGATCGGCTTAAGTCCGGTATTTCGGTGCTGATTTTCCCCGAAGGCACGCGGGTGAGGCCGGGGGTGAATGTTCCCTTTAAGCGCAGCGCAGCGGTTTTGGCCCATCAGGCGGGCGTTGACGTGCTGCCGGTGGTTCACAATGCGGGCGAACACTGGCCGGCGCGCACAATCTTAAAAAAGCCGGGCACCATTACCCTGAAAATCGGGCCGCTCATCGGCACAACGGGCAAGAGCGCCGACGAAATTCACGAACTTTATACCGACTGGATCACCCGCGAGCGGGCATCACTTCAAGCTTCGCGTGTTTAAGCAGATCGTCTAGGCAGATCGAAAGCCGGGCGTTGTCGAAGGCCATAATCAGCTTGTCGCCCACAATCTCCGTGCTGCCCTCTTCGTGGCTTTCGTAAATCTCTAAAAAACTCTCTTTATTGACCGGTTTTTCCACGCACACGGGGCGGGGCGGGCGATCGGGCAGACGATCGAG
This sequence comes from Campylobacterales bacterium, assembly GCA_050251635.1. Classification (GTDB taxonomy): domain Bacteria; phylum Campylobacterota; class Campylobacteria; order Campylobacterales; family SZUA-545; genus JBFWML01. The sequence continues at coordinate 36,135 of JBFWML010000005.1, forward strand.
CAGATCGTCAATCAGGGTTTCGAGCCGTTGCAGATCCGAGGGGCGTTTTAAAAAGAGGCAGTGGGCGACGCCGCACGCCTTGAGCTCGTCGATGCGATCGGTGTGGCGGGCATGGGTAATCACAATCAGCCGGGCATTGCCGTTGCGCGGGCAGTTGCGGATTGCTTCAATCAGCTCCATTCCCCAGCCGTCGGAGAGATTGAGATCGGTTACGATCAGATCAAAGCGCTCTTGCATATGGCCCTTGGCGGTTTCGATGCTGTCGGCTTCTTCAAAACGGTAATAGCCCTGCCGCTCCATGGCCTGCGTGATGGTTTGCTTCATTACCGGCACGCTGTTGACGATCAGGACTTTCATGGCTAGCCTTTGCGGGGTTTGGTCGGGGTTCCCTCAAGCAGATAATCCGAAAGCTTCGAGCCGTTGCCCTTAAGCAGTTCGTCAAAGGCGTTGGCGTGGGGCGCGCGGCCGTCTTCGTAGTGATCGATCAGCAGATTGCTCTGGCCCAAAAGCAGCAGGTAATTCATGCCCTTGAAGCGGATAAGAACGATGCGGTTTTTGGCATCGAGCGCCTTTTGCTGAATAATCTGGATGGTATCGGCCTTGGTTTTGCCCATCAGCCACGAACTTTCGCCGTTCGCGCCGCCAAAGAGCTTGACTAGAATCCAAAGCAGCAACAGCGCGGCAATAAACAGCCCGGCAAAGAGATACTTTTCCGTAAAGTCGGGCCGATCGGCACCGAGATTTTGCAGCAGGGTGCGCTCCTGCGCGCTGCGGGGGGTTTGCGCGCTCAGGCGCAGGCGAAGCCCGTAGCCTCCGGCGGTGGTTTCGGTGACGACGCCAAGCAGCGTTTTGGGGCTGACGTGAACGAGGATGCCCTTTTCGTCGGGGTGAATCCGAAGGGACGAAAGCAGCGCGGACTGGGGGGTGAAGATGCGGGGGGAGTCGGCCGTTACGCCTTCAATCAATACAAAGAGCTGGTTTTCTTCGTGCCGTTCAACCACTTTGCCCTCAAAGGGCTTATCCAGCGAAAGCATTAAATCGACGGTTTTTTCGCCGCTTTGGACTTTGGCGTCGTTTAGGTTGGCCCCTTGGGCGGCACCGAAAAAGAGAATAATCAACAACAAAATTCGCAACATAATCACTTCACTGTTCTTTGGAGAAAAAATACAAAACCGCGTTGGCATCCAACACTTCGTTAACACGGATGGCGAGGTTTTTTTCGTACACCATCACCTCGCCCTTGCCGATAATGCGGCCGTTGACGTAAATCTCCACCGATTCCCCGGCGGGTTTGCCCAGATCAATCACCGATCCGCGCTCCAGATTGAGAATTTCGCGCAGGGGCAGGTGGGTCTGGCCCAAGTCCGAAACCAGTTCGATCTCCATGGCCAGCAGTTCGGTAAAGTCGGGAATGAGCTCCTCGGTCGGGCGGTGATCGGGCTCCATTTTTTTCATATTCAGGCGACCTTGTGGGCGGTAATGGTGAAGACATCCCCCTCAAACTGGAAATTGATCCGTTTTTCGGCGTTGGCGCAGACCGGGATGGTGTCGCCCTTGAAATCGGGGGTTGTGATGTTGAAGTTGACGCCCCGCGAAGCGGCGGTAACCTTGGCGCGGCCGACAATCAGATTGGTGATCTCCTTGATGAGATCGCTAAGCACCTCGCCGTCGGGCTCCTCTTCGTTGAGAAACAGATAGGCCATTTTCTCCAGGCTGGGCCGGGCGATGTGGACGGTCACCCGCCAGTTTTCATCCCCTTGGGTGTGGATATCGGCCGCCCAGGCGTGGTTCAAAGGACAGCTATCAAACAGCTCCGCCTCCGTACCCAGAACGTCGCGGGTAAAGAACTGCGTCGCTTCGATTAATGCCTCCTCCAATGCCATGCGCGCCCCTTGTGTGTTTGCTAGTGCGGATATTTTAGTACCATTGCCTGAAAACTGCGTTTGTTTCCGGCTTCCGCTATAATACGCGCTTTTATTTTTGTAAGGATTTTAGGTGTTGGAATATATCGCGGTCGGTATCGTGGCGGGGATGGCTTCGGGTTTTTTTGGTATTGGAGGCGGCACGATCGTGGTGCCGATGCTGGTTTTTCTGGGCGAAGGGATCAAATACGCCATCGGTCTTTCGGCCATGCAGATGACCTTTTCTTCCTATTATGGCACTTGGATCAACAGCAAAAGCGGCTTGGTGGAGCCCAAGGACTTTTGGCAGCTGGGCCTGGGCGGCGTGCTGGGTGCGGCGCTGGGTGCGTGGCTGCTGGATGTGGTCAGTGGACACACCGCGGCCATTGTTTTTTGCGGCATGATGACACTGGCCTTGGTGCGCACCGTGTTTATCAACCCCGAACCGGCCCGCAAACCGCATCCGCACTGGAGCCTCTTTTTTATTGCCGGTTTTGTGGTGGGCAGTTTTTCGGGCCTTGTAGGCGTGGGCGGCGGCTTTTTGCTGGTGCCGATTTTGGCGGGGCTGATGGGCATGCCGCTCAAAAACGCCATTGCGATCGGGCTTTATTTTGTGATGTTTGTGGGAACGGCGGCCTTTGTGACGCTGCTGAGCTTGGGGTATGTGGACTTGATGAAAGGCGCGCTGCTTTCGGCGGGATCGCTTCTGGGCGTGCGTCTGGGCATTTGGATTGCCGCCAAAACCAGCGCCAAAAAACACAAAGGCATCGTCATTGTGCTTTATGCCTTCTTGCTTTCGATGATGCTCTATAAAATCTGGCAGGGTGAAGTATGACCGACCAAATCAAAATTCTCGGCGCACGGGAAAACAACCTCAAAAACATTTCGCTTGATCTGCCCAAAAACAAACTGGTTGTCATGACCGGGATTTCGGGCAGCGGCAAAAGCACGCTGGCTTTTAAAACCCTCTACGCCGAAGGGCAGCGCCGTTATATCGAGAGCCTTTCGAGCTACGCGCGGCAGTTTCTTGACCGCGTGGGCAAACCGGAGGTCGATAAGATCGAAGGTTTAACGCCCGCGATCGCGATCGACCAGAAAACCACCAGCAAAAACCCCCGTTCGACCGTGGGGACGATTACCGAAATCTATGATTATCTGCGCCTGTTGTACGCCCGCGTGGGCCGCCAGCACTGCCATCTGTGCGGCAAACCGATCAGCCAGATGAGCGCGGCGGATATTATCGAACAAATCGCCAAACTGCCCGAAGGGGCCAAAGCGATTATCGCCGCGCCGGTCGTCAAAGAAAAAAAGGGCAGTTTTAACGACCTGATCGAAGCGCTGCGCCAAAAAGGGTTTGTCCGCGCCCAGATCGACGGCGTGATGGCGCGGCTGGATGAAGAGATTGAGCTGGCCAAAAACAAAAAACACACGATCAAGGTTGTGGTTGACCGCATTATCGTTAAACCCGAAAACGCCGAACGGCTGGCCTCCAGCGTCGAGCGGGCGCTTCAAGAGGGTTTTGGCCAAGTGGAGGTGGAGGTGGAAAACGCCGAAGAGGTCGGCACCGCCAAACACCACCACTACTCCGAACACTTGGCCTGTTTTGACTGCAAAGTCAGCTTTGAGCCGCTTGAGCCGCTGGCCTTTTCGTTCAACTCCCCCAAGGGCGCTTGCCCCACCTGCGACGGTCTGGGGGTGCGTTTTGTGCTCAACCCCGCGAAGGTGATCGACGAAAGCCAAGCTATCCGCGACGGCGCGATCAAGGTGTTTTTCAAAAGCGGGTATTACGACAAGTTTTTGCAGGCTTTTTGCGAAATAGCCGACATCGACACCAAAATCCCCTTTGAAGAGCTGCCCGAACACCAGAAAAAAGCGGTGCTCAACGGCTCGATCGAAGAGGTGAGCTTTAACTGGAAAACCCACCCGGTTAAAAAGCGGTGGGAAGGGGTGATGAATATCGCCTACGAGATGTTCAAGGAAGAAAAAGACCTTGGCGAATACATGATCGAAAAGGTCTGCGACAGTTGCGGCGGCCACCGGCTCAACCCGCAAAGCTTGGCGGTGAAGGTAGCAAACATCGGCATTGGCGATGCGATCGATATGCCCATCGACGAGTGCCACGCCTTTTTTGGCGACGAAGCAAAGTTTGCGTACCTGAGCGAGCAGCAAAAACTGATCAGTACCCCGATTCTCAAAGAGATCCGCGAACGGCTCTTTTTCCTGGTGGATGTGGGCTTGGGGTATCTTTCTTTGGGCCGCGACGCGCGTACCATCAGCGGCGGCGAAAGCCAGCGCATCCGTATCGCCAGCCAGATCGGCAGCGGTTTGACGGGCGTGATGTACGTGCTCGACGAACCCAGCATCGGCCTGCACGAACGCGACACGGTGAAGCTGATCCGCACACTCAAAAGTCTGCGCGATCGCGGCAATAGCGTGATTGTGGTGGAGCACGACAAAGAGACGATCGAAAGCGCCGATTTTATTGTGGATATCGGCCCAGGCGCGGGACGCTACGGCGGCGAAGTGGTGTTTGCTGGCACGATGGACAAGATGAAAAACGCGGCCACATCGACCGCGCTTTATCTTAGCGGCGCAAAAAAGATCGAATACTTCCACCGCCGTCCCCAAAGCGACTGGCTGAGCATCGAAAACGTGACGCTCAACAATATTAAAGGGCTTTCGGTGCGCCTGCCGCTGAGAAACTTCGTGGCGGTGACGGGGGTGAGCGGCAGCGGCAAAAGTTCGCTGATTTTGCAAACGCTTTTGCCTGTGGCCAAAGAGCTTTTAAACCACGCCCGCAAGGTGCGCAAGGTGCAGGGCGTGGCGATCGACGGCATGGAACATCTGGATAAGGTCATCTACCTCGACCAGTCCCCCATCGGCCGCACGCCGCGCAGTATTCCCGCCACCTACACCGGCATGATGGACGACATCCGCGACCTGTTTACCGAAACCAAAGAGGCCAAACTGCGCGGCTACGGCCCCAGCCGCTTTAGTTTTAACGTCAAGGGCGGGCGCTGCGAAAAGTGTCAGGGCGAAGGGGAGATCAAGATTGAAATGCACTTTCTGCCCGACATTATGGTCAAGTGCGACGCCTGCCACGGCAGCCGTTTTAACCCGCAGACGCTGGAGATCAAGTTTAAAGGCAAGTCGATCGCCGATGTGCTGAACATGAGCGTGGACGAAGCCGCCGACTTTTTCGCCACCCATCCCAAGCTGTCGCAAAAGCTGCAAACCCTGCAAAGCGTGGGGTTAGGCTACATCCTGCTGGGCCAAAACGCGGTCACGCTTTCGGGCGGCGAAGCGCAACGGATCAAGCTGAGCAAAGAGCTCTCGCGCACCGACACGGGCCGCACGCTCTATGTGCTGGACGAGCCGACGACGGGTTTGCATTTTGCCGACGTGGATAAACTGGTCAAAGTGCTGCACCACCTGACCGATCTGGGCAATTCGGTCATTGTGATCGAACACAACCTCGACGTGATCAAAAACGCCGACTGGATTGTGGACATGGGTCCCGAAGGCGGGCGCGGCGGCGGGCAACTGGTGGACGAAGGCGACCCCGAATCGATCGCCAAAAACCACCACAAAACCGGCAGCCATACCGGGTTTTTCCTGACTAAAGAGTTGGGGCTTTCGGTAAAATAGCCTGACAAGGAGCTTGGATGTCCAAAAAAGACCGCATTGGTAGAGAATTAGATTTTTTTATGGAGCGCCATAAAAGCGTTTTTATGGTCTTTTTGGCGCTTTGTGTGGGCGAAAGCAGTTTGATTTATGCGGTCGTTTCGGGCGAAAAGCCCTTGGGTGTTTTGGCTCTTGCTCTGATTGGAGCAGTGGTTGCTTTTGTGTTGTTTATGAATTTGCGTACTATTCGTTTGGAGATTCGGGCAAACTTGGATGAGTTGGAGGCACTTGATGATTGAGATGATTGGATTAATCTTGGCAGTAGTTTTAGCAGCCATAATTGTCGCCTTTGGGTATGAGGAGTCCGGTAAAAATAAGCACAATTCACCCCATAAGGGATGATTACGCTTTTTTGGGTAGCGATCGGCGGTGCGTTAGGCGCCGTGGCCCGCTACGGCGTGGCGGTCGGGTCGGTTAAGCTGCTGGGCAACCAGTTTCCCTATGGCACGCTGATTGTCAACACTTTGGGCGCTTTTGCCGCACTCTTTATCCTAACGCTGCTAAGCGAAAAACTACTACTCGTTCCCGCGCTGCGCCTCTTTGCGGTGGTCGGCTTTTTGGGCGCGTTTACCACCTTTTCCACCTACACCTACGAAACGATTTTGTTTATCGAGGCGGGCGAGTGGGGCAGGGCGCTGTGGAATATGCTAATTAACAACGGCCTGTCGCTGGCAGCGGGGGTGCTGGGAATTGCCGCCGCGAGGGCGATGGTTGTCTAGCGGGGATGGCCCCCGATGCAAAAAAGTAGCCTGTCCCCATTTATCGTTCAACGGCGAGATGGGTTAAAAATGCTTCTATTTCTGCTTTGCCCATGTCGATGGGGTGTTTTTTATGGTGAAACAAGATGTATCGTTTGATCCAGCCAGTGTAGCTTTTTTCAGTCTTTATACTATAGTGCTTGAGCCGAATCTGCTCACGAACTAGATCAAGCAGTCTCTTTTTTTGCACCGCCAACTCCTTTGAATAATAAGGACATAATGTCCTATTAAGTCGTTTTTGGCCGAATATCAGGACATTGTGTCCGTATATCAAAATCAACAGGACATAAAAACAGGCACAATCTTACGAATTTTTTGGTAGAATCGATCAAAATATGTCAATCTGCAATGTGCGGGCTGGTTTTTCCCGATAGTCGGACATTTAAAGTGTCTGGATATCAGGTTGGGTTCCAGCAATGAGGCATATTGTGCGGATGAATAAATAGTTAGGGCTCAAAATGACTCTCGATGAACTTGCGAATAAAATTAGATCGGTTTCCGAAGAGAAGCTTATTCAAGATCTCGCAAAGTACATTGAAGAATGGAAAAGCGATGACAGAAATGCCGAGCAACTTGAATCAATGGTCGAGAGGTTCTTTGGCAATGCGTGGATACCAGAAGAGGAAGACCATTCGAAGGCATATAGTTTCTGGTCTTCGTTTAGAGATGATGTCGTTCATGGCATTGGGGGAATGACCATGAATGAGAGATTATATAGTTTTAGTTTATTTGATCGCTTCGACTCCTGTGAGTCCGAAGAAGAAAAGCGCGTAGTCTATGAGAAATTGCATGCAAAGCCCTAACAATCGCAGGCACAGCGACGGCTTTTCCGTTGCGGCTTCGCCTCCACTACAAAGCCGCGCGTGCTGCTGGCGTTAGGCAATATTTAGTAGGGAGCATTGATGTCAAATAATTTACCAGTATTACTACAAGATCCTTCACAAGGTAACTTCCCTGCTACAGTGGACACTGAGCTAGAGTTCTTATCTCAGGCGAGGAAGTTATTAGATGCAGGTTTTCCCGATCATATAAATGGGGACAGGCTACTTTTTACAAGTCTTGTTCTAATTGACTTGGAGGTGAAACCCGTTGCGGAGTGGCGCGCCGATCGGGTAGCATGTTATAATCCAAGCAATAATAATCGGGGGGATGCAATGCCGGTTGTTTCTGTCTTTTTTGGTATCGTGGTGCGTATGTGGCACGATGATCACCCGCCACCACACATCCATGCGGAGTATCAGGGGTTTGAAGCGTTGGTGAGAATCGAGGACGGTGAGGTGGCGGAGGGCAGGCTGCCTAGAGTAAATGGTGACAGGCTACTTTTTCAAGTCTTGATCTAATTGACTTGGAGGCGAAACCCATAGTAAATGGGGACAGGCTACTTTTTATTGATTGGCAAGTCCCCCGTCCAACCTCCATCCCTGTGCTAAAATCCCAAAAAACCCCAAAGGATCCAACATGAAGCAAACCCGCTAACCAGAACGCCAAAATCTCCGCTTCTTCAAGCCTTGGCGTTCTGTTTTGAATGACGCAAGGATTTTTATGACCAAATCCCTCACTTTTAACCATCTTGAGTTTACCTATCCCGGCAGCCCCGATCCGGTTTTTAGCGGCGTGGACTTGCAGCTTTATCCCGGCTGGACGGCCATTACCGGGCCAAACGGCGCAGGGAAAACGACGCTCATCAAACTGCTGTGCGAACGCTCAAAGCTTCATGCCGTGTATGTGGAGCAGCGCACCGATGACGAGCCCGAAGGATTTGCGGCGTTTTTGACCGCAACCGATGGCGAAGCGTTTAGACTCCGCGAGATTCTGGGCCTGCAACCCGAATGGGCCGATCGCTGGCAAACGCTTAGTCACGGCGAACGCAAACGCGCCCAGATCGGCGCGGCGCTGCATAAAAAACCCGATCTGCTGGCGGTGGATGAACCGACCAACCATCTCGATAGCGCGGCGCGGGCTTTTGTGGCCGATGCGCTGCAACGCTTTCGCGGTTTTGGTCTGCTGATCGGCCACGATCGCGCGCTCTTAGATTCGTTGTGCGGCCACACGATTATGATGGCCCACGGCGAGGCGCAAATGCGCCGTCAGGGTTACGCCACCGCCCGCGACGAGCAGCAAAAGGAAGAGGCGTTTGCCGCAATGCAATACGAATGCCAAAGCCGCGAGATCAAAAAGCTGGAAAAACAGGTCGATCGGCAGCGTTTGAAGATTGAGGCCGACAAAAAACGGCTCTCAAAAAGCCGCGTCGTTCCCAAGGATACCGACAAAAAAACACGGATCGATCTGGCAATCCTCACGGGCAAAGACGCCGTAGCGGGGCGGGTTCTAAACCGCACGCAAAGCCGCCTCAAACACGCCGAAGCGGCCCTGGGCGAAAAACGGCCCGTCTATGAAACGGGCATCATGCTGGAGGCGCAAAGCTGCCCCGGCCTTTTTCCGCTGGCGGTGGACGACAAACATCTGCTGCGCGAAGGGGATCGCATCGGAATCGTCGGCCCCAACGGCAGCGGCAAAAGCACCTTTGTAAAAAAACTGGTGGAAAGCTGTGACGCCAAAGCCGGAGTGGTGCTGTATCTGCCCCAAGAGATCACAGCCGAGGAATCGGCGGCTTTGCTGGCGCAAGTCAAAGCCGCCAAATCCGAAGAAAAAGGGTTTTTAATGAGCCTGATCGTCCGGCTGGGCGGCAACCCTAAAACATTGCTGGAAAGCGCCGTTCCCAGTCCCGGCGAAACGCGCAAGCTCATGCTGGCTTTGGGTCTTGCCAAAAAACCGGCGCTGATCGTGATGGACGAACCCACGAACCATCTGGATATCGTCTCGATCGAAGCGCTCGAAAAGGCGCTGATCGACTACGCCGGAACGCTCGTGCTCGTTAGCCACGACGAGCGGTTTTTACAAAACACGGTGCGGGAGTTTTGGCGGTTTTAGGGGGCGTAAAAATCTTCGTCGGCGCAGAAGTTTAGCGGTAGCACCACGCGGATGATTTCGCCTTTTTTCAGTTCGTCGTTCCCTTCGGGGGCCACGGCGAACACGTCGGCTTTGGCCAGCGGGGTCAGCATTCCCGTGCCGTAGCGGTAGTCGTCCACGGCGGTGAATTCGCCGCTTTGCAGCGTGCCTAGAACCACATTGGCGCGGTCGGGTTTGAACCGCACGCTTTTGGCTACACGGGCCAGCGCCGTGGCGGGGTGAAAACGTTTTCGCCCCTGCAATTTAGCCGCGATCGAGCCGCCGATCAGGGTCATCAGCGTCATCGCCGCCTGCGGGTTGCCCGGCAGGCTGATCGCCACGGTGTTTTGAATACGGCCGATCATCAAATTTTTGCCCGGTTTGAGCGCCATGCTTTGCACCGCAACCGTTAGGCCCGCTTCCCGCAAAATCCGGTCGGTAAAGTCCGCCTCTCCGGTGCTGACCCCGCCGCTGGTGACGATGAGATCGTATTTCGCAAAACCGGCCACCGCTTCGCGCAGGGCTTCGGGCCGGTCGGGCAGGGCACCCAAATAGGCAACCTCCGCGCCCAGCGTTTTTAAAATCGCTGCGATCGCCGTGGCGTTGGAGTTGTGAATCTGGTGGTTTTTGGCCGTTTGCCACGGTTCCACAATCTCGCTGCCCGTCGCCAGCACCGCCGCTTTAATGCGGCGCAAAACCGTCACCTCCCCAAAACCCTGCGAAGCCAGCAGGGCCAACGCGGCAGGGGTCAGCATTTCGCCCGCTTTTAAGAGCATTTCGCCCGCGTCAACCTCTTCTCCGGCGGGGCGGATGTGTTGGCCCGGTTTGATACGTTCGGGCAGCGTCACGCGGTTTGCGTTTGCTTGCGCGTCCTCGAAGGGCACCACCGCTTCGACCCCCGCCGGAACCATCGCGCCGGTCATGATTTTGCAGGCGGAGCCTTCGGGCAGCGTGTAGCCCGAAGCGTCATCGCCCGCCAAAAAGGTCTGGCCGATCGGTAGGGTTTTGCCCGCGTCAGAAACGCGAACGCCGTAGCCGTCCATGCTGGAGTTGCGAAAAGGGGGCAGGGGACGCAGGCAGATCAAATCACGGGCCAGCACCCGATCTGCCGCGTCAAAAAGCGGCACCGTTTCGGTTTCGCTTACGGGCAAAACGCAGGCCAAGGCTTTGGCGTACCCCTTATGCAAGGGGGTTAAATGCGCCTTGTCCGCGGCTTTGCTCACTTTTTGTGCTTGATCGCGTTTTTGATAAAGCTCAAAATAATGCGGTTGGGGTTTTGCAACCGGCTGGTAAATTCGGGGTGGAACTGCACCGCCACAAACCACGGATGATCGCGCAGCTCCACCGCCTCGATCAGCCCTTTGGCTTCGCCGGAGATAATCAGCCCGGCTTGCTCGAACCGTTCGCGGTATGCGCCGTTGGCTTCGTAGCGGTGGCGGTGGCGTTCCATGACCTTCGCTTCGTTGCCGTAGGCGTCGGCCAGTTTGCTTCCCGGTTTGAGGTTGCATTCGTATTCGCCCAGCCGCAAAGTGCCGCCCATGGGGCTTTGGTGGGTGCGGATCTGTTTGCCGCCGGTCTGATCGATAAACTCGTCGATCAGGTAAATGACCGGCTCGGACGTTTTGGGGTCAAACTCCTGCGACTCGGCGTTTTTGATCCCCAGCACGTTGCGGGCGAATTCGATCATCGAAAGCTGCATTCCCAAACAGATGCCGAGGAAGATTTTTTTGTTTTCCCGCGCGTAGCGGATCGCTTCGACTTTGCCCTCCACGCCCCGGCTGCCAAACCCGCCCGGCACCAAAATCGCGTCGCAGCCGCCCAACACTTCGGCGGCGTTTCTCTCGTTCAGCGTTTCGCTATCGACCCACTTGAGTAAAACTCGCGTATCGGTATGCGCGCCCGCGTGGGTGAGCGCCTCGATCAGCGATTTGTAGCTCTCTTTGAGTTCCAGATATTTGCCCACAAAAGCCACTTCGATCGCGCCCGAAGGCTCGATGATTTGTTTGGTCAGCTTCTTCCACTCCTTAAGATCGGGCTTTAAATCGCCCAGTTCGAGGGCTTTGGCGATGGGTTTAAGAATGCCGTCCTCATGGAAACGCAGCGGCACTTCATAAATCGTTTTGGCGTCGCTCGCTTCGATGACCGAATCGAACTCCACATCGCAGGCGTTGGAGAGTTTTTTGCGCACGTCTTTAGGAATCGGCTTTTCCGATCGGCACACCAGCATGTCGGGTGCAATGCCGATGCGGCGCAGCTCCTGCACGGAGTGTTGCGTGGGTTTGGTTTTCAGCTCATCCGCCACGGCGATGTAGGGCACCAGCGTCACATGAATGTTGAAAACGCGGTTTTTGAGCGCATGTTTGATCTGGCGCACCGCTTCGTAAAAGGGCAGCCCTTCAATATCGCCGATCGTGCCGCCCAGCTCCACCACCAGCACATCCGCGTCTTTGCCCGCCGCTTTGATGCGCCGGACGATTTCGTCGGTAATATGCGGCACCACCTGAATGGTTTTACCCAGATAATCCCCGCGCCGCTCACGGTCGATCACCGTCTGGTACACCTGGCCGGTGGTGAAGTTGTTGCGTTTAGAAAGGGTGCTGTTGATAAAGCGTTCGTAGTGGCCGATGTCCAGGTCGGTTTCGCCGCCGTCGGCGGTGACGAACACCTCGCCGTGTTCGATGGGCGACATCGTGCCCGGATCGACGTTGATGTACGGGTCGATTTTGAGCATGGAAACTTTAAGGCCGCTGTTGCGCAGCAAGGCCGCCACGCTGGCGCTGGTGATGCCTTTGCCCAAACTGGAAAGAACGCCGCCGGTAACAAAAATATACTTGGTCATTGAGTGTGCCTTAATCGGGGAAAAATGGGTGGCGCCAGCAGGGCCGTTGAAGGCAGGCATTGTAACCCGAACGCGGTTAAAGTTGCCCCGTTTTGCGAAGCGGGTGCTATCTAAGGCGGTTTGGGTACAATTGCGCCGCCCAAGACCTAGTCGTCTTTATAATCTGGCCCGAAAGTGGGTGATTTTTACATGCCCGGTATTAAAGTCCGTGAAAACGAAGCTTTTGAAGAGGCGTACCGCCGTTTCAAAAAGCAGGTTGACCGCAACCTGATCGTCACCGAGGCCCGCGCGCGCAAAAACTTCGAATCGAACGTCGAGAAGAAGAAAAAACGCAAAATCGCGGCCCGCAAGAAGCAACTCAAGCGCCTCTATATGATGCGCCGCTACGAGTCCCGCCTCTAAGATTCTTCACCCCGCCGATCGGCGGGGTTTCTTCCGCCTCTTTTCCACATCTTTTGTTTCTTCGTCATTTTTAAGCTTGAAATGCCAAAATCATACGCTTTAACTTTATTGTTGGGAAAAGTGATGATGAAAAATTCAGCCTGTCCCTATTTAGCTAATATGAAAAATGAAATAAAATTCACGGACATATTTTTGTCAACGCTCAATTTTTTTCCTATTTTTATGGAGATTGGAGAAGTTAAAAACAACAAAGTAAATAATTTAGTATATTTTTTTAATCATTTTATTGATAATGCATATGCGAATGGTTTATTGGATGACTTCCAGAATTTAATGGCATGGCAAATAAGAATAGCCCTTAAAAAGCAATTATCATCAAATATAAAAGTGTTTAATTTATTTCAAGTTGATATTAATGAGATACATGAACTTTTTATTATTGGAATTCAAGATAAATACTATCAAGAAATTCTAATGAAAAACACCATATTTATTGATGATTTTTCGAATGATTTTATAAAAAAATGGGAAGCCCAACAGTCTAGACAGCTCGCGAACACAGCATCCATTCCCTAAAAGAAACAGATTATTGCACACGCTAAAAACCCCCGCCCAAAAGGCAACCCCATGGGGAAATGGTGATAGGCTGAATTTATTTTTTGAGTCAAGCTAGCGGTGAAAATTATGATAGGATTGTACACTTTAAAATTCCATAAAGGTTTGCAATGATTGAAACCACGATTGCGGAACTGCGCAGCCGCAGCGAGTTGTTCCGAAGCAATGAGGTGATTCATCTGAGTAAATGGGGACAGGCTGAATTTTTTTAGCCTATATTTTTAGCTTGTTTTTGTGTGGTAGAAAACTATGATAGGATTGTACAATTCAAAATGTAATAAAGGTCTGTCATGATTGAAACCACAATTGCGGAACTGCGCAGCCGCAGCGAGTTGTTCCGTAGCAATGAGGTGATTCATCTACATGACGGGCGCAAAAGAGAGCCAATTGGGTATTTTGTGCCGGAACGTTATGCCGGCCTGATCGAAGAGGCGGTGGCGACCGTGGAGCGCGAGAGACGTTTGGGGTTGCTCAAACGTGTGGCGGCGGCTCAGGCAAAAGACCCTATTGAAGAGGGTGGCGCTGGAGACGGTCTTGAATCGCGGTGATATTTACCTGACCGATTTTAATCCGGCCAAGGGCGGTGAAATCGGCAAGTTGCGCCCCGCAATTGTGCTAAGTCACGGCGAAGATGCCGCCGCTTTGGAGACGGTAATCGTGATTCCTCTTTCTACCGTGCTAGAGGACGACGCAGCCCCTTACCGCTTGCGTATTGCGGCGCGAGGCAGGTTGCAAAAGGAGTCTGACGCCTGCGTTTACGAAATTCGCGCGCTTTCCAAAAGTCGCCTCAAGGAGCGATTGGGAAGCGTGACCCATGAGGAGTATGCGCTTTTGAAAGCCTGCCTGTGTGAAATCGTTTGATTTATTTTTTGTCGATTCCTTTATAAAACAGAACTTTCAAACACCCTTTTTCGGGCATTTTCTTTTTTCTGCCTGACAATTCATAAATGAACTGCTAGAATAGGTCCTAGACCTTGCTTCAAGGAAGCTGTGAATATGCACGACTATAACGACGAGTTCGACAAACTGGAGCGCATCCGTCAGGAGTTGCAGCCCGATCAGATGCTCAAGGTCATCTTTGATTACGTCGCCCGTATCTCCAATGAAAAAGAGGTCGATCGCATCTTGATGCTGATGGCCGATCTGGGCCGCGAGCTGGTGGTGGCCGATCGTTGCACTCTGTGGCTGCTCGATGCCGACAGGGACGAGCTTTGGACCAAAGTTGCCCACGGGATTCCCCCCATCCGTATTCCGGTTCAGACCGGCATTGTGGGCCACGCCATCACCGATAATGCCCCCATTATCATTAACGATGCCTACAACGACGATCGCTTCAACCCCGAAGTGGACAAAAAAACCGGCTACCACACCCGCAACATTATTGCGCTGCCCATCTACGACAATGAGGGCAAAATCATGGGTGCCTATCAGGCGATCAACAAGATGACGCAAGCGGGCGTCTTTAGCCAGACCGATCTGGAACACATCAAACTGGCGGCCTCCTATTCGGGCAAAGCGCTCGAATCGGCCATTTTGTACCAAGAGATCGAAGACACTCAAAAAGAGATTATTTTCACCATGGCCGAAGTGGGCGAGAGCCGCTCTAAAGAGACCGGCAACCACGTCAAGCGCGTGGCCGAATACTCCCGCGTGCTGGCCCTGGGCGCGGGCATGAGCGACGATGAGGCCAACTTACTGCGCATGGCCAGCCCCATGCACGATATCGGGAAAATCGGCATCCCTGACGCGGTACTCAAAAAGCCCGGCAAGCTGGATGAGGCGGAGTTTGAGATTATGAAATCCCACGCGGCGCTGGGGTACAGCATGCTCAAAAACTCCAAGCGCAAAATCCTGCGCACGGCGGCGATTGTCGCCCACGAACACCACGAAAAATGGAACGGCAAAGGCTACCCGCGCGGACTGGCGGGGGAGGATATTCATGTCTTTGGTCGCATCACCGCCATTGCCGACGTTTTCGATGCGCTCGGAAGCGACCGGGTTTACAAGCAGGCGTGGCCGCTGGAGAAGATTCTCAATCTTTTTAAAGAGGAGCGGGGGCAGCATTTTGACCCCAATCTGGTGGATATTTTCTTTGACAGACTCGATGAGCTGCTGGCCATCCGCGAGAAATTCAGCGATACCTACTTGGGCGAAAAAGCATGAAAAAACTGATTTTACAAGTGAGCCTCGGGGTCTTTGTGGCGTTTAGCATGATGGTGGCTTCTTTGTTTTTGCCCCAGAGCTATCTTTCGATGGACAACAAAATCCGCGACTATCTCTTTATGTTCCGCGGCGCCATCGAAACCAGCGGCCATGTGGCTATTGTCGATATCGACGAGCGCAGTCTGGCCGAGCTGGGTCAGTGGCCCTGGGAGCGCGAAAAGGTCGCGCGGGTGCTGCAAAACCTCTCGGAAGCGGGCGTGGGGATTGTGGGGTTGGACGTCGTTTTTGCGGAACCGGACAACTCTTCGCCCGCCAAGGTGCTCAGGCAACTGGGCATGTCCGACGCGAACGCCCCCGATTACGATGCTATCCTCGGTCAAACCGTCGGTTCGACCCCCACGGTGGCGGGCTATGTGTTTATTATGGAAAAGGACGAGCTCAAGCAGGGCGAAGGACCGCTGGTTCCGGCGATCTTTATCGAGCGCAACGCGGGCGATCACGATCTGCTGCTCAAACCCCACCGCCCCGTGCTCAATATTCCCGCCATTCAGGAACAAGCCTACTCCAGCGGCTATTTCAACACCATTCCCGACGACGATTCGGGCATTATCCGCAGCGTGCCTTTGGTGATGAAATACGACGATATTATCTATCCGTCGCTGGCTTTGGAGATGGTGCGCATCGCCCATGAGGCCGGCCGCGTCACGGTTCAGCACGATCCGCAGATTGGCGTTGAAAAGATCGTAATGGGGGAACTTGAGATCCCCACCGATCGCTTCGGCCGTCTGTTTGTCAACTATCGCGGCGCGGGCAAAACCTTTGACTATATTCCCGCCGTCGATGTCTATAACAACGACTTCGATCCCGGGCGCGTCGCGGGCAAGTTTATTTTGCTGGGCACCAGCGCGGCGGGGCTTTTGGATTTGCGGGCGATGCCCTTTGATAACGTCTATCCGGGGGTGGAAATCCACGCCAACGTCATCGACAACCTGCTGGCGCAGGACTTTATCTCGCGGCCGAGCTGGACGCAGGCGGTTGATTTGCTGATTATTTTCGCCGTTGCGGTGAGTTTGTCGATCGTGCTTTCGTATGCCTCCGCCTTTGTTTCGCTGGCGGCGGTGGCGGTCTTTACGGCGGCTTTTTTGGGCTTGAACTACTATATGCTCTTTGAGCACGGACTTATTCTCAACCTGCTCTTTGGCCTGCTCTCCATTCTGGCGGTGACGATTCTGGCGCTCGTGGCCAACTACTTTTTAGAAAGCAAGCAAAAGGAGCTTATCCGCGCCAAGCTGGCCAAAAAGGTTTCGCCCAGCGTGGTCGAAGACCTGCTCAAAAACCCCGATCTGGCTATTTTGGAGGGTCGCGAGCGGGAAATTACCATCTTCTTTAGCGACATTCGCGGCTTTACCAGCCTGTCCGAAGCGATGGGCAGCCCGAAGGCGCTGATTAAGTTTTTGAACAACTACATGACCCCGATGACCGACATTATCATGAAAGACGGCGGCACGGTCGATAAATTTATCGGCGATGCGATCATGGCCTACTGGAACGCCCCGGGCGAAGTGCCCCACCATCAGGATGCGGCGGTGACGGCGGCGCTGGAGCAGATCGAGGCGCTGCACGAACTCAACGTGCAACTCAAGGCCGAAAACAAACCGACGATCGACATCGGCATCGGCCTGAATACCGGCCTTGCGACGGTGGGGGAGATGGGCAGCGAAGGCCGCGCGGACTACACCGTTATCGGCGATCCGGTCAACCTCGCATCGCGTCTGGAGGGGCTCAATAAGCCCTATGGAACCCATATTATTATTTCCGAATACACCAAGGCGGGACTCAAAAAACCCTATATCATCCGCGAACTCGACCGGGTGCGGGTGAAGGGCAAGCATGAGCCGGTGGCGATCTTTGAGGTGATGGGCTTTGGTGAAGCCAAGGGGGAGCTTGAGGCCGAAATTGCCGCCTACAACGAGGCGCTCGAAGCCTACCGCGCCTCCGATTTTGCCGGAGCGCTGGAACGCTTTAAAGCGCTCAATGCTAAAAATGCGTGTCATCTTTATGAACTTTATATCGAGCGGTGTGAGCATCTCATTGAAAATCCGCCGGCGGATTTCGACGGGGTCTTTACCTTTACAACCAAATAAGCAGGGAGAGTCAACGTGAGTACCGTTCGTATGCTGGGTGCCTATGGGGGGCGCGACCGCGACAAAGCAACCACATCCTTACTGGTGAACGATTCCGTAGCGATTGATGCGGGCAACCTGCTCAATCCCTTGGGGCGCGAAGCCAGAAAGATCGATCATATTTTTCTGACCCATTGCCATATGGATCACCTTATCGATCTGCCCTTTTTGATCGATGCCTTTTTTGCCGAACGTACAAGGCCCTTGAATGTGTACGGCCTGCCGCATACATTGCAGATGATCAAGCAGCATATTCTCAACGGCGATATTTGGCCCGACTTTAACGAGATTAATCTGCTCAACGGCAAAGACAAATCGATGCACCTGATCGAGATTGCTCCCGACAAACCCTATGTGGTGGCGGGCGTGGTGCTGACCCCCTTTGAGACCAACCACACCGTGCCGAGCGTGGGGTTTGTCATCGAAAAGGAGGGCAGCAAGCTGATGTTCACCTCCGATACCTACAAATGCCCGCGGGTTTGGGAGCTGCTCAATGCCGATATGGCGATTAAAACGCTCATTATCGAAACCTCTTTTCCCTCGCGGCTGGACAAGCTGGCCGAGTTGAGCCGGCATCTGACGCCCAAGCTGCTCGATGAAGAGCTTTCGCACCTCAAGCGGCGCGATGTCAAGGTCTATATCAACCATTTCAAGCCGGACTTTATCGAAGCGCTCAAAACCGAGCTGGCCGGCTTTGAGCGCACCAAAGAGACGCTTTTGCTCGACGACGGCGTCGAAGTGACTTTTTGAGCCACAGGCTGCTAAACTAAGCGTCATAAAAAGATACGGGAGTCTATTTGGCATCTATCAAAATATTGGGCGCCTACGGTGCGCGGGAGGGCAGCAAAGGAACCACCGCCTTTGCTCTCAGCGAGTCGATCGTTATCGACGCGGGAAATCTGTTTCGTTCGCTAGGGCCCGATGCGGCCAAGATCGACCATATCGTTTTGACCCACTCGCACATGGAGCATATTTGCGATATTCCCTTTCTGATTGACGCCTTTTTCACGCAACGCAAAGGACCGCTCAATATCTACGGGCTGGCCCACACGCTAGAGCAAATCAAAAAACATCTGCTTAACTGGGACGTTTGGCCCGACTTTACGCAGATTCCGCTGGTGGATACTCAGCAGCCTTCGGTGGTGCTGCACGAGATTGAACCGGGCCGGATTTTACAGATCGACAACATCCGCCTTAAGCCCGTGCCCACCTGCCATTCGGTGCCTACGGTGGGATTTGTGATCGAAAAGGAGGGCGGCACGCTTTTTTATGCCGCCGACACCCACGCCTGTCCCGGTATCTGGGAGGAGGTCAACACCAATTTGGCGATCAAGAAAATGATCATCGAATGCACCTATCCCACCGCCATGACCGAGCTGGCTAAGATGACCAAGCACATGACGCCGACGCTGCTGCGCGAAGAGCTCAAGCAGCTTAAAAGAAAAGATGTGACCTTTTACATCAACCATCTCAAGCCGGAGATGGCCGCCTCGATCATCTACGAATTGTCCGATCATCCGCTCACCGCCTCCATGACGGTGCTGGATGACGGAGACGAAATTACCTTTTAAGGCCCGCTTTGCTCAACCGTTTTCTGTTTCTGACGACTATTTTTTCGCGCAATCTGGTTCGGTTTATTCCCCGTTTTTTGAAAAACTGGCTTATTTTGGGCATCGCCAAACTCTTCTTTGCCTTCGACCGAAACCACCGCGAGATTGTCTATAGAAATCTCGAATTTTTTCTGGGCGATCATTTCAACAAGGCCCAACGCGACGCGATCGCCCGCGGCTGCTTTTACCGCTATGGCCGCTATGTGGTGGATTTTGTGGAAAACACCGGCCGCGACAAAGCCGCGCTCTCGCAGCTTGTGCGCGCCGTCAACGACGAACCGCTTAGGGCGCTGCTGGCACAGGGAAAGAAGGTCATCTCGGTCACGGGCCATTTTGGCAACTGGGAGCTGATCGGTCAGTACATCAGCACCCACTACAGACCCGTCACCGGGATTGGGCGCAAGCTGAACAACTCGCCGCTTTTAACGATGGAGCTTGATCGCTACCGCCGTCAATACGGTATCGAGATTCTGCCCCGAAAAGGCGCGGTTCGCGGTGTGGCCAAGGCAATCAAATCGGGCCGCCTACCGGGTTTGCTGCTGGATCAATCCACTAAAGAGGGGGTGAAGGTGCGCTTTTTCGGAAGGGAGCTGACGTGGATCGACACGGCGGCGCGTCTGGCCAAGCAGTTTGATGCCGCCATCGTGCCCGCCTTTATCACCACCGATGACTTCGAGCGCTACACCATCACCTTTAACGACCCCGTTTTTCCCGATCCGGCTTTGGAGCGCGAGGCCGATGTGGCGCGGCTGGCGCAAGCGGAGGCTTCGGCTTTGCAGGCGGCTATTTTGAAAAACCCCGAAGAGTATTTTTGGTTTCACAAGCGCATGAAGCACGATATTCAAGGGTTTTACGAAGGCTGATCGACCATCCCTTCGGGCCGTGCGAAACTGTCGGCAAAGAGCTGCTGCAGCTCTAAAAGCCGTGCTTTATAGCGCTCGAACTCGGCCTTGATCCACAAAATCTCCCCGCATTGCGCGGCGGCGCGATCGGCATTAAACGAAACATGATTGCCGTCGAAGCGCTCTTCGTCCTGCGGCGCTTGCAAAATTTCCAGCGCGGTTTTTTGGTCGCTAAGCGAAAAGAGAATTTCGGCGATCGCACTCTTGTTTTGCGCTCCGGCCAAAAACAGCGTCCTTTCGCCGTAAAGCGTTTTGAGCGCCAGCAGCCTGTTTTGCAGGGTCAAAATAGCCGGTTCGCCTTCGACTTCGATGCTCAAAATCCAGTCGCCGTACATTTGGTTGTCCAGATGAAACAGCAGCAGTCCCCACTTGTGCACCACAAAGGTCAGCGCCGCCAGTTCGATCAGGAAGTCGTAAAACCCGTTTTCCTGCGCCGATCCCTCCAGCCGGTTGTTTAGCCGCAACAGCAGTTTGTCGCGCAGGGCCGCCGGCGATTGACTGGTTGCTTGGGCGGCCAGCGAAAGGTAGTTTTTTCCCAGCACGAAATCCGCTTCGGCGGGCTGAAAACGTTTTAGGGTTTCGTAACTCAAAACAGACTCCTTTAAGGGCGCGTATTTTAGCGGTTTAATCCCCCGCCTGATACCATTACGCCAAATTTTTCCAAGGATTTTTCGTGGTACAAACTATCGGCATCACCATGCGCTACGGTTCGCGCGTTTTATTTGAAAACATCAATCTCACCCTCGATCGCGGCAAGCGTTACGGCCTGATTGGCGCCAACGGCGCAGGCAAATCGACCTTTTTGAAAATTCTCACCGGCGAGATCGAACCCTCCGGCGGCAACGTCGTGATCGACAAAAACGCCCGCGTCGGCGTGCTGGATCAAAACCAGTTCGCCTACGAAAACTTCACCCTCTTTGACACCGTGCTGATGGGCAACAAGCGGCTCTTTGACGCCATGAAAGAGAAGGAAAAGCTCTACGCCGAAGGGGACTTTGAAGATGACAAAGTCAACAACCGCCTCGCCGAGCTGGAGATGATCACCGCCGATGAAGACCCCACCTACGAAGCGGATGTGCGCGTGGCGAAGATTTTGGAGGAGCTGGGTTTTCCCGAAAGCGTGCATCAAGAAAAAATGAGCACCATTACCGGGGCCGATAAGTTCAAGGTGCTGCTGGCGAAGGTGCTCTTTCCCAAGCCCGAAGTGCTCTTTCTGGACGAACCGACCAACAACCTCGACCTGCCCACCATCGGCTGGCTCGAAGATCAGCTTATCCGCCACGAAGGCACGTTGGTGGTTATCTCCCACGACCGCCACTTCCTTAATGCCGTCTGCACCAATATTTTGGACGTGGATTACAAAAACATCCGCGAATTTGCCGGCAACTACGACGACTGGTATATCGCCGCGACGGTGATGCAGCGTCAGGCCGAACTGGACCGGGAGAAGAAACTCAAAGAGAAGGCCGATCTGGAAAAGTTCATCGCCCGCTTCAGCGCCAACGCCTCCAAGGCGCGTCAGGCCACCAGCCGCCAAAAGCAGCTCGATAAGCTCAGCATCGAAAACCTCAAGCCCTCCAGCCGCCGCGATCCGAGCATCCTGTTTAAGCCCAACCGCAAGATTGGCAACGAGGCGCTGAAGGTGGAAAACATCTCTAAGGCCTACGGCGATCTGCAGGTGCTTAAAAACCTCTCCTTTAGCTTTGAGCCCGGCGATAAGGTGGCGCTGATCGGCCCCAACGGTATCGGCAAAACGACCTTGTGCAAAATTCTGATGGGCGAGATCAAACCCGACGCGGGCGCGGTGAAGTGGGGCGAAACGGTGCAGCCGGGCTATTTCCCGCAGGATACGACCGAGCGGATCAAGGGCGAAATGAGCCTGTACGAATGGTTGCGCGGTTTTGACAAAAAGGCCGATCTTTCCGTGATTCGCAACTGCCTGGGCCGGATGCTCTTTAGCGGCGAAGAGCAGGAAAAACCCGTCGGCGCCACCAGCGGCGGCGAAAAACACCGCATGATGCTTTCGCGCCTGATGCTCGAAGGGGGCAACTTTTTGGTGCTGGACGAACCCACCAACCACCTTGACCTTGAGGCGATTATCGCGCTGGGCGAAGCGCTCTATCAGTATGAAGGCAACGTTATCTGCGTCGCCCACGACCGCGAACTGATCGATGCCTTTGCCAACCGGATTATCGAGTTCAAGTCCGACGGTTCCGTCGTCGATTTCAAAGGCACCTACGAGGCGTACCGGGAGCAGCATTAAGAAGTGTGTGTTAGCATAGCCTGACGTAATAAAAAACAGAAACCAAGGCGGTATCGATGCCCACCATATTGTTGGTCGAAGACAATGAACTCAATAGCGACATGCTCTCGCGCAGACTGATCCGGCGCGGGTACGGCGTGTTGCTGGCCGAGGATGGTGAAGCGGGCGTCAAGATGGCCAAGGCGCATCAGCCCGACCTGATTTTGATGGATATGAGTCTGCCGATTCTTGATGGCTGGGAGGCAACCCGCCTGATTAAAGCCGACGAGTCCACAAGGGCCATTCCGGTTATTGCGCTCACCGCCCATGCCATGCCCGAAGATCGCGAACGCGCCAAAGAGGTCGGCTGCGACGATTTTGAGCCCAAGCCGGTGGACCTTAACCATCTGGTTTCGTTGATCGAACAGCGATTGGGGGAGGGCGTTCGCTCTTGATCCGGCTTTTCTGGGTTGCGCTTTTATGTCTTGGGGCGTTTGCCCGGGCCGATGAATATTATATTTTGAGCGAATTTGACGCGCAGAACCCCCGGCAGCCCGCCTTGGCCGAAGCGCTCAAGCAGCGTGTCAATGCCCCGGCCAGGCCGCTAAACGGCTTAAAACCCGTGCGCATCGCGGTGGTTCATCCCGCTTTACAGGGGTCGGATTTTTGGGATCGGGCGGTGACGGCGCTGAGCGCGCGCCTAAGCGACTATAACGTCACCCACACGCTCGAACTCTACACCTCCCGGCGCCACGAGGTGCGAAAGCAGATTGCCCAGGTTCAGCAGGCGCTCGAAAAGGAGCCGGACTATCTGCTTTTTCATCTTGACTCGGTCCGTCACGAAGCGGCGGTGGAGCAGCTGCTCGAACGCGAAAAGCCCAAACTGATTTTGCAAAACATCACAACCCCCGCGAAAGGGTGGTCGAAACAGCCTTTTTTTTATTCGGGCTTTGATCATGAGCGCGGTAGCGTCCGGTTGGACGATCGGCTCATTGAGCTAACCGGCGGCAAAGGCCAGTATGCAGTGATTTACGGATTGCAAGGTCATGTGGCCACGATGCGGGGAGAGTCTTTTATCCGCCGCGTTGAGGCCGATTCCAAGCTGCAGATGGTCGCCTCCTACTACACCGAAGCCGACAGCGAATCGGCCCGCCGCGCCGCGACGGAGATTCTTGAAGCTCATCCCAATATTCGTTTTATCTATGCCTGCACCACCGATGTGGCGCTGGGCGTCGCCGAAGCGATCGCGCAAAAGAGGCTAACGGGCAAGGTGCTTGTCAACGGCTGGGGCGGCGGAAGCGCGGAGCTTGAGGCGCTGCAAAAGGGGCGGCTGGATTTGACCATTATGCGGATGAATGACGATCACGGCGTGGCGATGGCCGAGGCGATCGTGATGGACTTGACCGGACAGGCCGACAAGCTGCCGCAGGTCTTTTCCGGCGATCTGGTGGTTGTTGAAAAAGAGGCCGGTGCCGATCGGCTTGAAAAGTTGAGAAACCATGCCTTCCGTTATTCCGGCCGTTAAAAACCGTTTTTCGATGCGTCTTTCCACCCGCGTGGCGCTGCTGTTTGCTTCGCTGTTTCTCCTCTCTTTGGCTGCGGTCACCCTGCTGGCCTACCGCAGCGCCACCGCTGCCGTCTCTCAAGAGATCGCCCGGGCCTTCGAGCAGCGTCACGGCACGGTAGCGCACCTCATCTCCGGCCGGCTGCAGGTGCTCGATGCCCATCTGAGCGACGCGGCAAGAAACCCGCTCTTTTTCAAGGCGCTCAAGCAGGGACGCGCCGCCGAGGAGGAGCTGCTCTTTTTGCTTGACTCCCCCGCCGGACAGCATTTGGATCTGCTTTTTGCGCTGGACGAGGCGGGCGGGTTGATTTTGGATGTGGGCTCGCCGCTCTTTCCCGTCGATCGGCTTCTACCCGCCATCAAAGGCGCAAAACGCGATTTTCTGCAGGGGTGGCGGCTGGTTCACACCCCGGAACTGACGGCGATCGTCAAGGCGCTGGCCATGATCGATCCCGCCACGGGGCGCGTGGAGGGCTATCTTTTTGGCGGCGTCTCCCTCAGCAAAAACCCGCCGCTCATGCGCTTTTTGATGCAAGAAAGCGGCGTCAGCCATATCGCTTTTTTACATGAAGAGATTGTGGTGGCCTCCCACCCCGGTATCCGCAGCGTGCCCGAGCTGGGCGCGGCGGCGATCGCCCATGAGGAGAATCTCTACTTTTCAAAGGCGCCGCTCATGCTTTGGTCCCGCCCCTCGGGGGTGTCGATCCTGCTGGCGATCGACGACGGCAGCTACGAGCGGCTTAAAGAGACCTATCTTTTTAACTTTCTATGGGTAACACTTTTGCTGCTGCCCCTCTTTGGCGCGGCGGTTTTCTTGATTCACCGCAGCACCGATCGGGGTGTGCGGCACTTGGTCGATTACGCGCGCGCCGTGGAGCAGGGGCTTGGCAAAAATGCCGTCTATGCGCCCACGGGGGTGGCGGAATACGACACGCTGGGCGAATCCTTCGGCAAGATGGTGCAGACTCTGGGCGAACAGCAGCAGACCATTCAAAAACTCTTTGACGGCGCGGCGGGACCGATTATTGTGTGGGATGCGCGCATGGTGATTACCCGCATCAACAAGGCCGCCGCCGCGTTTTTCAGTCAAGAAATTTCCGGCGCGCTGGGGTTGGCGGCTACGGAGCTGTTTGCCAACGCGCGGCCTTCATCAATTGCGGAGGTGCTTCGCCGCAGCACGACGAGCGCCGAAGGTTTTTATGAGCTTGAATGCAGCCATTTCGATCCCCACGGCGGCCAAAAGCAGGTTATCTGGAGCATCACCCCCGTAGGGGACGGTTCGCGGGTGGTGGCCGTGATTGCGCAGGGGCAGGAGATTACACGGCTTAAGGAGGCCGAAAGGGCGCTGACCCAAGCCAAGGATGCCGCCGAAGCGGCCAGTCTGGCCAAAAGCCGCTTTCTGGCCAATATGAGCCATGAGCTCAGAACGCCTTTAAACGCGATTTTGGGCTACAGCGAAATGCTGCTGGAGGAGGGCGCCGCATTGCCTGCGCGCGCGCAGGAGGACCTGAACCATATCCACCGATCGGGCCGGCATCTGCTCTTCTTGATTGACGATGTGCTCGATATCGCCAGTATCGAATCGGGCCGTGTGGAGCTGGATCGCAAACCCATCCGCCTGGCCGCGCTCTCGCCTGTTCTGGAGGGGCTCATTACCCGTAATGCCGAAAAAAACAAAAACCACTATATCGTGGAGGTGCCCGATATGCTCTTTGTTTACGCGGACGAGCGCAAGCTTATCCAAGCGCTCTATCACCTGCTGGGCAACGCCTTTAAGTTCACGCAGGCGGGCACCGTGACGCTGCGGGCGAAGCGATCGGGCAAGGATTGCCAAATCGAGGTGATCGACACCGGTATCGGAATGACCGCCGCGCAAATCGAAAATCTCTTCACCCCCTTTTGGCAGGCGGACAGCTCCAGCACCCGCCGTTTTGGCGGCAGCGGTCTGGGGCTGGCGCTGGTGCGCAATTTTATTCAGATGATGGACGGCACGATCGAGGTCGAAAGCGAGCCGGGTAAGGGATCATGCTTTAGGATTACGCTTCCCATCGCTCAGGAAAAGGATAATTAATGGCTAAAGAACACAGTTTTGATATTGCCGCCCGCATGGAGATGATGGAGCTGAAAAACGCTCTGTCCCAGACCGAAAAGGAGATCGAGACCCGGTTTGACTTTAAAGGCGTGACCAAAGAGATTACGCTGAACGAAAAGGAAAAAACCGTCGTTATCCTCACCAGCGGCGAAAACAAGCTCGAAGCGATTACCGACATTCTCTTCGGCCGCATGATCAAGCGCGGCTTAGAGCCCAAATGCCTCAAAAAAGAAAAAAGCGAAAGCGCCAGCGGCGGTAACGTGCGCGCCACCTACAAAATCCACGACACCCTCACCGCCGAGATCGCCAAAAAAGTGACGGCAGCGATTAAGGAGAGCGGCCTGAAGCTGCAAAGCGCCATTCAGGGCGACGCCATCCGCGTTAAGGCCAAGTCGATCGACGATCTGCAAGCGCTCATCGCCTATCTGCGTAAGCAGGAGTTTGAAGTGCCTTTGATTTTTGAAAACTACCGCTAATGAGTCTGGCCGATCGGCTCAAAAACGGTCTGGGCGGTCTTAAGGAGAGCGGCTGGAAGCTGGAGGAGTCCGGCCCGAAAGGCACCTTCGAGCCGCTTGCGCCCGCCGAACACAAACTCCATTGCCGCAGGGAAAAACGCAAGGGCAAAAGCGTCACGCTGATTGGCCCCTTTGTTTTGATGTCCGAAGAGCTTGCCGCGCTCTCTAAAAAGCTCAAAGCCAAACTGGCCGCCGGCGGGGGGATTGAAGACGATTTTCTGCTCTTTCAGGGCGAGTGCGAAGCGAAACTGCGCGAGCTGGTAAAGGCCGAGGGCTTTGGCTTTAAACGCTGATCGTCTGTATGACTGCCTGATTGTTGGCGGCGGCGCGGCGGGACTGATGGCCGCAACGCGGCTTAAAGGGCTGGATTTTCTGCTGCTTGAAGGCGCGCCGAAGGTGGGGCAGAAACTCTCCGTCTGCGGCGGCGGCTACGCCAACGTCACCCGCACAATCATGGACTCTTCGTTTTACCTGGGCGATCGCGCCTTGATCGAACCGGTTTTGAAGGCCTACGATCGGGAGTGGCTGTTGGGATTTTTGCGCAGTCTCAACGTGCCCCTTGAAATCCGCGAAGGCGGGTTTTATTTCTGCAAAATTCCCGCCAAAGAGCTGAGCGCGCTTTTTGAGCGGTCGATCGGCCGCGACAAAATCCGGGTTTCAACCCGCGTTCGCGGCGTAGCGAAGGCGCAAAACGGCTTTGAGGTGACGACCGACCGGGGCGTGCTTAAAAGCCGTTCGGTTCTGATTGCCACAGGCGGGCCGAGCTATCCCGCCTTGGGGGCCAGCGGCGACGGGGCGGCCTTTGCCGCTGCTTTGGGCCATAGCGCCGTTCCCTTTGCGCCGGTGCTTTCGGGGCTGACGCTCCAAAGTGCGCAGATGTGGATGAAAGAGCTTTCAGGCATTGCGCTGGGCGTCGAGATTTCCGTGTCCGGTCGCATCATTTCCGGCAACCTGCTCTTTGCCCACCGGGGCATCAGCGGCCCGGCGGTGCTGAACGCATCGCTTTGGTGGCGCAAGGGCCCCTTGAGCATTGACTTTTTGCCGGGCTTTGATCTGCAGGCAGCCATCGACAGAGGCGGTCAAAAAACGCCCCTTTCCTTGACTTCGCTTCCTAAACGGTTTATTAAAGCTTTTATGGAAAGCGAAGGGATCGAGCCCAAGGCGGTCTCCAAACTGACCGAGACCGAGCGCCAAAGGCTGCTTTCGCTCAAACGGTATGTGATGGCCCCGGCGGGCACCTTCGGACTGACCAAAGCCGAAGCGTGCCGCGGCGGCGTTTGCGCGCAGGAGATTGAAGCGCAGACGATGCAGAGCCGTTTGGTGCCCGGCGTTTTTTTTGCGGGCGAAGTGCTCGATGTCACGGGCGAGGTGGGCGGCTACAACCTGCAATGGGCCTTCAGCAGTGCCGCCGTAGCCGCAGATGCTATCCGCCAAAGGGTGAAAGGGTTGTCACCAAACTGAAATACGGGTAGGAGAGAATGGCTCATCTTTCGAGAAAGGAGTGAAAGATGATGATGAGAATTTTTCAAGACGCCGATGACCTGTTGACATTGCCCGTAAAACCCTTCGCCCTGACGTTTTCCGCCCTCATTACCTGCATCACCGTTGTATCGATTCTGGCCGCCTAAGGCCGCCCGGTATTTTTCTTCTTAACCCGCTTTTTTCCGTTCTTTCGTTATATAAATTAATACATAACGATAAATCCGTCAATTACGCATACATTTTTGCTATCCGAACCCCATAAACATAATTTCTGCTTGAAAATTTAAACTTGTTTCAATACAATAGTTTTGTTTCCTAAGATTAAACACTAAGGAGCCTCCATGTCCGAGAAGATTCGTGGTATTCACGAACTTTACGCTGAAGATCCCGCGCAAGCCGATAAGATGCTTTGGGATCGCGAAGTTGACCCCGTCACCCGCCGCGGCTTTTTGAAAAAAAGCAGCCTGCTGGCCATGACTGCGGTTGTGGGTTCCCATATCCCCTTTGCGGACAAGATGCCCGGCGGCCTGATTCCCGCTGCGTTGGCCAATACCGCGACACCCTTTGCCATTCCCGCCGGAAAAGATCCCGGCATGATCGTGCTCAACGACAAGCCGATCAACGCGGAAATGCCCGCCCATTTGCTTGACGACGATATTACGCCCGCCAGCCGCCTGTTTGTGCGCAACAACGGCTTGGTGCCCGAAATGTCCAGCATTGATGTCAATAAATGGACGCTGACCATCGAAGGCGAGGCGGTTCCCAACCCCAAAACCTACACCATCGCCGATCTTAAGAGCAAGTTCAAGCACCACACGCTGCAGCTGTGGATCGAGTGCGGCGGCAACGGGCGCAAGCACTTCAATCCCCCCGCAAAGGGCAACCAGTGGGATGTGGGTGCGATTGGCTGCCCCACCTGGACCGGCGTGCGCCTGAAGGACATTCTGGCCGATGTGGGTTATGACAAAAAAGCGGCGGTTTACATCGGCTACTACGGTGCCGACGTTCACCTTAGCGGCGATCCGACCAAGGTGGTGATTTCCCGCGGCGTTCCGATGAAAAAAGCCCTCGAGGACGAAACCATCGTCGCGTGGGCAATGAACGGCGAAGACATCCCGCTTATTCACGGCCACCCGCTGCGCCTGATCGCGCCGGGCTATCCCGCCTCCGTGAGCGGCAAGTGGCTGACCAAAATCGCTATCCGCGACAAAGAGCACGACGGCCCGAAAATGACCGGCCAGTCCTATCGTCTGCCCTGCAACCCGGTTGAAGCCGGCACGAAGGTTGAGAACGGCGATATGTGCGTAATGGAAGCGATGCCCGTTAAGTCGTTGATTACCGCACCCCAGTCGGGCGTTAAAACCACCGTATCCAAGGGTCTTAAGATCCGCGGCAAGGCATGGGACGGCGAGGGCGATATCAAAACCGTCGAAGTTTCCACCGACTTCGGCGCCACCTGGCAAAAGGCCAAACTGGCCAAAGCCAGAAACAAGTTCGCTTGGCAGACCTTTGAGGCGGAACTCAAATTCCCCAAAACCGGTTACTATGAGGTGTGGGCGAAGGCGACCAATAAAAACGGCGTCAGCCAGCCGATGATCGTTCCCGGCTGGAACCCCCGCGGTTATGCCAACAACATGGCGCATCGTATCGCCGTGTATGTTGAAGCTTAAGGAGTCTGTGTGCGTTTAAACCGTTTCGCGTTTGCGGTAACGGCGGCGGCCCTGCTTTTTGCAGGGTCGGCCTATGCCGAAAACAAGATTGACCCCGGTAGCGGCTTGATTATCGCGCCGGGTTTTGAAGTGACCAAAACCAACTGTACCGCCTGCCACGGCGCTGGATTTATTATTACTTCCGGCTACTCAAGGGATGTGTGGTTGGAGCAGATTCGCTGGATGCAAAAGGATCAGGGACTGTGGGAGTTTACGCCGGAGGTTGAGAAGGAAATTCTCGATTATCTGGAAACCTATTATCCGCCCAAACAGTAGGCGGCATAGGCCGGGGAATCCCCGGCCTTTTACTTACTTGACGTCTTCTTTGACGTAAGCTTTAATAATTTCTTGCTCTTCAACGGGCCGGTCCATCGCACCGGTTTTAACCCCTTCAAGCTTTGCAACCACATCCATACCGTTGACAACTTTGCCGAAAATCGTATGGTGGCCGTTGAGCCACGGCGTAGGCACAGTGGTGATGAAAAACTGGCTTCCGTTGGTTTTGGGACCCGCATTGGCCATGGCCAGAATACCGGGCTTGTCGAAAATGACGTTGGGCTTAAACTCGTCCTCGAAGGGTTTGCCCCAAATGGACTGACCGCCGCGGCCCGTGCCGGTGGGGTCGCCGCCTTGGATCATGAAGTTTTTGATAATCCGGTGAAAAACGATACCGTCATAAAAACCGTTTTTTGCGTGGGTGGCGAAGTTTTCGCAGGCTTTGGGGGCGACTTCGGGCATCAGTTCGATCTCGATCGTGCCTTGGGTGGTTTCCAGTACGACAACAGGATTCATCTTGGCTCCTTGGAGGGGTAGCGCCATTAGCCAGACGGTGGCAAGAAAAAGCACAATCCGCTGTTTCATTAGGCCGCTCCTTTAGTTTAATTTGAACGGCGCATTATGCCAGCGGCGGGTTTAACGCACTCTCGCCAGGATCGAGTCGGGCAGACCGTGTTCGAGATACCCTTCGGGGTTGCCGCATTCATGTAGCGCTTCGAGGGTGTCGCTCAGTCTGAATTCATCGCAGATTTTGGTAATTTCCGGGTCTTTGCAAAAACGCAGAACATACTCTTTAAGGGTTGTTTTGTGGCAAATGGGCACTCTGTTTTTCAGGGCGTTGCGCACTTCGTAAAGGTAGCCGATCCGCACGGTTGAGACGATTTTGTGCTTGAGGTGGTCGATCCCCAGCCACGGGTTGAAGAGATCCAGCGCGTCTTTGGTTTTGCCCGAATAGGCCAGCGTAACGGCCATGTCGGCCACCTCCTGAAACTTGCGGTGCAGCGCGGCAAATTCGGAGGTTTCTTTGAGGTAGGGCGTTTTTTCCGCCAGCGCGTAGGCGTCGGTGATGCGGTTTTGCTCCACCAGTTGCGTAAAGCTCTGTTTTTGCAAGAACCGCAGCGTGTCTTCGTGGGCCCGTTTTTTAAAGGGGGCCAGCGTCCGGACCGGTTCGAGCATATTGACCGCGCCGCAGTAATCCCCTTTGCTTTCCAGCTGGGCGGCCTGATCGAAGATGCGCTCGATCAGCGGATAGAGCCGCTGATAAAGATCGAGGGATTTAAGATAGGTAAACTCTTCGCTTAAGTCAAAAAACCGCTCGTAATTGTTTTCGCTCAAGGCCCGTTTGGCTTCGAGATAGGCTTTGTGCTGGCGCGTCAATCCTTCGACGATCGGCTTTTTGGCGGCGATCTCCTCAAAGGGTTTGAGTAGATGCACAATGTGCTTGCGGTTTTTGGCCACATCGGTTTCGATCATCTTGCGGGCTTTGGCACAGGATTTGTTCCACAGGTTTTCCAAATCCGCATAGGTGCTAAGCGCGCGCACCTCCGGGGTTTTTTCGGCAATGTGATAGGCGCTGGCGTAGTCTTTGCGATCGACCGCGTCGGTGAAGCGCCCGAAGATGAATTTTTGGTTCATCATTCTTTCAAAGGTTTCCGCCATTCTGGGATCGAACAAAAACGGCGCCGCAAGCTCCTGCGCGCCGCGGATATCCTTGCGGGCAATTTTATTGGCCGCCTGCGCGAGGGTTCTCTCCCAGGCGGCCTCGAATTTCTGCATCACCGGATGGATAATCAAAAAGGGTTGACGAAGCATGATGCGCCGCGCTTCGTCGTAGCGCTTCATATCCACCGCCAGCGCAAAGGAGGTGAGCTCCTTGGCGATCCCCACAATCTCCAGCGTGCCGTCGGTATAGCCGATAAACAGGTGATCGCCCAGCAGTTTTAAAAGGCTGATACCGCTCTTTTGAAGATGCAGTTCGCCGATAAGCGCATTGTCTCTGGGCCGGAAAAAGTACAGCCGGCTTTGGCGCGTCGCCACCAGAAGATGCGCCTCGTCTTGCCCCGGACACAGGGCGGAAGGCCAGCCTTCGAGTCGTTTTTCCCGCGAGAGGGTGCGGCTGTTTTTGAGATCGATCAGCAAGCTCTCTCCACCGCGGCACACCACAAAAAGCAGACTGCCGCTTTCAAGAAAAAAGAGCGCTTCGGCAATGCCGCTAAGGCTGCTGTTTTCCACGCTTAAGGGCAGGCCCAGTTCCAGATCGTAAACGATGAGGGTTTTGTCGGTAAAGGAGGCGGCCAGATAGCGGCCGTCGTTGTCAAATTGCAGCGCGCACACGTGCTGCCCCGCGCGCCCAAAGGCGCCTAGCAGACTGCCGCCCGCCATGTTATGAATAAACACCCTTCCGTTGGCGCTGCCGGTGGCCACCAGCTGCTTCTTGGGCGAAAAGGTGCAGGCGTCAACCTGCGCGCCGTGCCAGTCGAGCACCGCCTCTTTGTTGAGCCCTTTTTTGGATGAGATTAGCGCCGAAACCTTTTTCTGGCTGAAGGGCACATGGATCATCTCCTCCGAGCCTTGCAGGCCCTTGTGGTAGGGGTTGAGATTTTCAAAGCTGCTGGTGATGCGGTGCGATCGAACCAGCGTGAGCGTCTTGGGATCGAAGAAGAAAAAGGTGTAGTCGTTGCCTGCAACAATCAGTTGGTTTCCGCTTTCGATCATCGCCAGCGGAACGGCGCCGAGGTGCAGGGTTTTGAAGGGTTTATTCAGCATAGCCGGCTCCGCCTGCCGTCAAGGTGGCCACAAACCGGGCCGCCTCCTTGGGCGCACGGCTTAAGAACAGGTCAAACCCCTTCGGCTCCGACGCGCATTGCAGCGCCACCTGAACGGTGGTGTCCAGCGCCATCTCCTTCCAGTCCACCAGCGGATTGGGAGTCAGGCAGCCGGGTTCGGGCAAAAAGAGCGCGGAGAGTCGAAGCGTTTTGGCCCGCAAGGCCTCAAGCGTCTCATCTTCGCTGCCCAGCTCAAACAGGTTTAAAAATGCCGTATTGTGGGCCAAAACCCGATCATCCGCGTCGATCAGCGCCATGGGAACACCCACGGCGTTCATTAAAGACTCCATTTGGATATCGACCGCTTCGGCCAGTTTGTCCGAAACCTCGGCTTCGAGTTTGTTGGCCTCTTCGCGGCGCTGAATCAGCTCGGTCACGTCGTGACGGATGGCGATATAGCCGGTGTTTTGCCCCTGCGCGTTTTTGATGGGCATAACGGTTGCGTCCACAATATAGGTGCTGCCGTCCTTGGCGCGGTTGGGCACCAGCCCTTGCCAGATGTGTCCGGCTTGAATGCGGTCCCACAGCTCGGCAAAGACCTCCTTGGGCACGTCGGGGTGGCGCACGATATTGTGCGGTTTGCCAATCAGCTCTTCGCGGCTGTATTTGCTGATGCGGCAGAACTGATCGTTGGCGTAGGTAATGACCCCTTTGAGATCGGTTTTTGAGACGATATTGCTTGCATCGACCGCTTGACGGTACTGCTCAAGCAGGCTTTTTTTGTTGATGTAGTCGGTGATCTCTTTGCGGATGGCGATATATTCGCAGATCGCGCCGGAGGCGTCGGTGATGGGAAAAACGGTCGCCTCAACCACATAGGTGGTGCCGTCCTTGGCGCGATTGGGAACAACCCCTTTCCACACTTTGCCCGCTTGAATGGTCTGCCACAGATCGGCAAAGGCGGCCTTGGGCACGCTGGGGTGCCGCACGATATTGTGCGGCTTGCCGATGAGCTCTTCGCGGCTGTATTTTGAAACGCGGCAGAACTCGTCGTTGGCGTAGGTGATCACGCCTTTGAGATTGGTTTTGGAAAGAATGGTGCTGGCGTCAACCGCCTGTTTGTACTGCTCTAATAAATGTTCCGCTTCCATGTGGCCCCCTCGATTTCGAAGAACATCATACGTTTGTGGCGATTAAACTAAATTGAATAGCCTTTTAACGGGTGAAGTTGCCGCGAGATAAAATGCGCTTTATGATAG
>JBFWML010000006.1:0-65632 GCA_050251635.1 Campylobacterales bacterium
GGGCGCTGAAATCGGCTTTGGGGTAGGGATCGTTCAACAAAGCCGGATCGGGAAGATTTTCGGGAGTTTGCATTCTGCCAGACAGTGCCCCTTCGTGCATGGCTTGGGTGGTGGGGTGGTTTTGGGCGTTTGCCTTAATCCAGCTGGTGTCCCCGCTTCCGAAACCCAAATGAAAAGAAGCAGACATCGCCACCGACCACGCCTCCTCCGCTCCGGCTCCCTCTTGGAGCATTTTGTCGTGAATGGCATTTTTATAGGCAGCTAAAGCCTCATCTGCAGGCCGGATTTCAGCGCCTAGCTGCTTTTGTGCGTTAAGCCACTGCGTGCCTATCGGGAGAGAGCGGTTAACGACAATGGACTGATGGTTTGACGGTATAAGCATCAATCACCTCCTTGCTTGTTACTCAAACAAGCATCAAACATGCCAATAGATATGCCGATCTAACTTTTTATTATTTAATTCGACTACTGCGATTAAGAAACCGGTTTTCAAAGAGCAGGCTTGGTAAACTCCTGCCAAAGGAGCTTGAATGCAAACCCTCTTAGAGATTTTAAACTACCCGCTTTTTTCGCTGGGGCAGTCGCCCATTACGATCTTTGGCATCTTGAAATTTCTGCTGGTTTTCTGGCTGGGTTTTTACCTGGGCCGCCTCTACCGCCGCCGGATCGAGCGCATTAACGGCCACGGCATCAACCTTACGGCGGAAAACCGCGCCATTATTTCCAATCTGGGCTACTACGCCATCGTCATCGGCACCATCGTCATCGGGCTTTCGGTGCTGGGCATCAACCTCTCTTCGCTGGCCTTTATCGCCGGGGCCATCTCCGTGGGGGTGGGCTTTGGGCTTCAAAACATCGTCTCCAACTTTATCAGCGGCATTATTTTGATGTTTGAAAAGTCGGTGCGCATCGGCGATCTGATCCAGCTGCCCACCGGCGAACAGGGCCGCGTGCGCGAAATCCGCATGCGCGCTACCACCGTCACCACCTTTGACAATATTGATATTCTCGTGCCCAACAGCACCTTTATCAGCCAAAACGTCGTCAACCTGACCTACCAAGACGGCGTGCGGCGGCTGATGGTTCGCTTTGGCACCGCCTACGGCAGCAATGTCGAAGAGGTGCAGCGCGTCATTTTGGACAAGGTCAACTCAAGCGATCTCATCTTCGTGCGGGACCGGCCCGACAACGCGCCGCAGGTGCGTCTAACCGCGCTGGGCGCCAGCTCGCTGGATTTTGCACTGGTGGTCTGGATCGACGTTTCGGCCGACGCCCCGGCAGCCAGCTACGAACACCAGTTTCTGCCGCTGATCTACGAGGCGCTGAACGAGGCGGGCATTAGCATCCCCTTCCCGCAGATGGATGTTCACGTCAAGCCGCTTCCCGGAGTCCTTTAAGCCGATCGGGCGGATAATCCCGCCCAAATTTCTAGCGTGGGTCAACAATGGCTGGCGTTTCTACGGACAATCCCTGCATCAGCTGCGGCGCGTGTTGCGCCCATTTCCGGGTTTCGTTTTATTGGGGCGAATGTGCGAGCGCAGGGGGTTGTGTACCCGACGAACTGACCGAACGGCTCCCACCCCATCGCGTTAATATGAAGGGCACGGGGGTCAAGCCCGCCCGCTGCATTGCGCTCAGCGGCGAAGTGGGCGGCCCCACGCTGTGCGGCATCTACGAAAACCGCCCGTCGGTCTGCCGGGATTTCAAGGCCTCCTACGCCGAAGACGGCAGCTTTCAAGAGGGGTGCGATCAAGCCCGCGCCGCCTACGGTTTGCCGCCCCTGCAACCCGTCGAGCCCGCCAACAATCCCGACGATCACAACAACGCGCCGCGCACGCCCCGAACCCCGCGCACGCCCAAAGCGGCCTAAAGAAGCGTATGTTCGGCCAGAATCTTCAGGCCGATCGCAATCAAAATCACGCCCCCTAAAATCTCCGCTTTGGCCTCCCAATGAACGCCCACGCGGCAGCCGATCAGCGTGCCGATCGTCGAAAGCGCAAAGGTTACTGCGCCAATCACCGCAATGCTCACCCAAAAGGGCACCTGCAAAAGCGGCAGGGTAAAACCCGCCGCCAGCGCATCGACGCTGGTGGCGATGGCCAGAATTAAAAGCAGACGGTTGGTGATTTGGCTGATCTCTTCCTCGACCCCCTCCTGGGTGGCTTCGTAGATCATCTTTGCGCCAATCAACGCGAGCAGAACAAAGGCCACCCAGTGATCGATCGCCTCAATCCACCCGGCCAGCGTCAACCCGGCCAAAAACCCGATAGCGGGCATCAGCGCCTGAAAACCGCCAAAAAACAGCCCCACCTTCAAGGCCGATCGCAGGGGCAGACAACGCCCCTTATTGCCCAGCCCGATCGCCACGGCAAAGGCGTCCATCGACAGCGCAAAGGCCAATAAAATCAACTCAAACATCTTCGCTTCCTTTTAAAAACCGAAGTGTACTTAAGGGGCTTTAACCCGGTAACCGATCCGCTTAAACGACTCCACCAAGCCGCCCCCGATCTGACGGCGCAAACGGTGTACCAACGCGCGAAGCCGTCCGCTTTGATCGCAATCGCCCCACAACGCCAGGCAGAGCTGTTCAGCCGGAAGCGCCGCGCCCTCCGCGCGGGCGAGCAGCTCAAAAAGATCGAGCATTTGCGCGGTGAGCACAACCTCCTTGCCCGCCGGGTTGATAAGCCGCCGTTTTTTCAGATCGAACGCATAGCCCTCGGCCAGCAGCACCGTTGAATCCTCGCGCTGCTTGAGCGGACCGCGCCGCCGCGACTCGATCAGACGCAAGGTGGCCACAATCTCCCGTTCGTTGTAGGGCTTGAGCAGATACCCCTCGGCCTTCACATCCACCGCGTAGGCAAGCATCTCATCCTCGGCGTGGGCGGTGAGAAACACGATGGAACAGCCGGGCAGGAGCCGCCGGATGGCGACGGCCGTTTCGCAGCCGCTTTGCGCGCCCTTGATCATCACATCCATCAGCACCGCGTCCGGCCGCCGGGTTTGGGCGATTTGACACGCCTCTTCACCGCTGGCGGCAATGCCCGCCACCGTCCAGCCCGCCTCCTGCAAAACCCCCTCCAAAAAGCGGGCCGACACCCGCTCGTCCTCGACGATCAGAATCTTCATGGCGCCGGCGGCAGATCAAAACTCAGGGTGTAGCGCACCCCCTTGCGGGTATCCGCCTGCAACCGGCCCTCAAGCTGCTCCGCCATCATCTTGATCAAATCCAACCCAAGCCCCTTTTTTGTTTTTTCGGAAAAACCCGGCCCGTTGTCGCGGTAGGCATAATCCACCCGCGAACCCCTCTGGCGGATTTCGATCCCGATCGCGCCGGATGCGTCCTTAAAGGCGTGCTTGAGGCTATTGGTCAACAGTTCGTTGGTCATCAGTCCCAGCGCCATCATTTCCGACGGCCCCAAGATGACGCCCTTTGCGTCAATCTCAAGCGCGATCCGCCCGGGATCGGCACCGCAGGCCTGCAGAGCGTTTTGC
Source organism: Campylobacterales bacterium (assembly GCA_050251635.1). Classification (GTDB taxonomy): domain Bacteria; phylum Campylobacterota; class Campylobacteria; order Campylobacterales; family SZUA-545; genus JBFWML01. The sequence goes on from JBFWML010000006.1 coordinate 3,493, forward strand.
GCCAGCCGGCGCAGATAGCGCTCCGGGTCGATCGGCTCCGCGCCGCTTTGACGGTAGAGCATATGGTGAACGGCGGCGATCGAGTCGATGCGCCCGCGGGCGTCGCTAAAGGCTGTGGCCGCCTGCGGATGGCTTTTGGCCTGCAGACCCAAAAGCGAGCCGATCAGGTTGAGGTTGTTTTTGATGCGGTGGTTGACCTCCCACAGCAGCATCTCCTTCTCCCGCAGCATCCGTTGCATTTGCGCGATCGACTCCGATCGGCTCCTTTCCACCCAGAAGGCCATCATCGAAAAAACCACCAGCGCCGTTAAAAGACTGAAAAACCCCGGCCAGTCCGTAAAACGGCCCACCCCCGCGAAGGTGTAGGCCAAAATCGCCGCCACAAACAGGCCGACAATCAGCGCGCCTTGGCGCACCCCCAGCAGCAAAAAGGCGACAAAGGGGAAAAAGAGCAGCCACAGGCCAAAGGCCAGGCTATCGGCATCACTATCCCGCGTCATAACCACATAGGTAAAAAAGACGGTGGCAAACACCATCAGCGTCACCAAAAGCAAAAAGAGCCGATCGTTGCCCCCCGCGCGGTGCAAAAAGCGGATAAAGAGCGCAAAAAGCGCCGAAAGCACATCCGCCCACATCAGCAGGCGCTGCTCCAAGCCCCACAGATGAACCCAAAACATCGCAAAACTGACCGCGATGGCCAGCGCGTTGATTAAATGGGCGATTTTGACAACATCAAGCGTATTTGCGGCAACCGGTTTATCCATAAAGGAAGAATACTCAAAGGCCCTTTACGCGCTCCAGCAGCCGGGCAAGGGGCTCTTTTTGCAGCGGTTTGGTCAAGACGGCATCGATGCCCCCGGTCTGCACAAAGGGCGCGGTGGCAACAGCGGCGATCGGGGTGTCGGGATTGAAGGCGCGAACCGCCCGCACCAGCGAAGGGGCGTTGATGGCCGGATTTTCCATATCCAGCAGCACCAGATCGACTCCCCCGGCGCTTAGGCGGGCCAGCGCCTGCTCTTCGCTGCCGGCAACCTCAATCGCAAGGTCAAAGGCTTCGGCAAAGAGCGTGCGCGCCACCTCCGCCGCCAGCGGCTCCTCTTCGATCAGCAGCACCGCCGGGCGGCGGCCATCCATGCTCACACTTCGTTCAGGGCAGCATTCAATGTCGATCGTCACGGTAAAGCAACTGCCCTCGCCCGGCGTCGATCGCGCCTCCAGAGTGCCGCCCAAACGCTCGGCCAGCGCGCGGGAGAGATAGAGCCCAAGACCCGTGCCCTCATACTGGCGGCCGTGGGCGCGGCGAAAGGGCTTGAACAGTTCGCTCATCTTTTGAGGATCGATGCCCGTGCCGGTGTCTTCGACGCCGAACTTAATGCGGATTCGGGAGGCTTCCTTGTTGTCGGCTTCACAAAAAAAGCGGATATGGCCCCGGTGGGTAAATTTGGCCGCGTTACCCAGCAGGTTGATAAAAATCTGTCTTAGACGCATGGCATCAAGCACCGGCGAACAGCAAACAGAACAGACCTCAACCCGCAGATCGACACCGGGCTTGAGCGCCGGGGCGATCATATCGGCGCATTCGCGCATCAAGACGGCCACGTCGGTCGGTTCGTTGTTCAGCTCAAGCTGATCGGCCTCCAGCTTGGAAAGGTCCAAAATATCGTTAATCAGCGCAAACAAATGGTGGGCCGACCGGCTGGCCTTCTGCGCAAACTCCAGGGCCTGCCCCCTTAGCCCCACATCCAGCAGCAGCTCCAGATAGCCCATCACCGAATTGAGCGGCGTGCGCATTTCGTGGCTCATCGAGGCGATAAACTGCTTTTCGGCAGCCAAGGCGCGATCGAGCTTTGCATTGGTTTCCTGCAGATGGCGGCGGTTGGCGCTCAGATGCCAGATGGCCAAACCCAAGAAGACAATCAGCACCGCGCCAATCACCAGCCCGTAATAAAGGCTCCAGTTAAAGCGGACAATCTCGTGGGTGGGCCGTACCCCCACCAGATACCCCGCCAGTTCGCCCTGCGTGTCCCGCACGGCGGTCAGCAGCATCAAAGCGTGATCGCCGTTTTTGACCGGCACCGCCACCGCGCCCGACTGGCCGCTTTCAAGCAGGGCGCGCACCTGCGGGTTGTTTGCCGCCCCCTCCACCATGCAGCCTGCGACGTCGGAGACGGGCTTAGGCGAGTCGGGCAGAATCCGCCAAGGGTCCTCCAGCCAAAATCCCCCATGCACCACCCACGGCACATAGAGGGACTTTTGCCGGTCAAAGAGGACGCGTTCGTGCTGCTTGCCGCTGACGACAAAGAGAAACTCCCAATCGGGCAACAATTGCGAAATCTCCTTGCGCAACGCCTCAAAGGGCATACTCAGCTCCACGCTGCCCAGATGGCCGTATTGCGGATCGACAATGGGAAAGACGCTGCGAAATCCCGAATAGACCCGCCCCGCCTCAAAGCCGAAAACGGGCCGCAGTTCGGTGTTGGCCGTCTTGACCGAATAGCGCACCCCAAAGAGGTTGTCGCCGTGGGCATCGGGCTGGTGAAAGCGCAGCAGACTTTCGCCCCCGGGCAGATGGAAGTGAAACTGCCTGAATCCTTCGTTTTGAAGCTCGCGGTTAACGGCATCGAGCGCGTGGTGCAGCTGGGCTCTGGCATTGGCCCGCCGGGCGGGGTCTTGCGCGCGGTTTAAAATCTCCAGCGTTTGAGGCCGCATGACATATTCGTGAAAATAGGTGCGCACCGTGCCCTGATTCATCCGCGCGGCCGCCTCCCACGCCAGATTCTGCATGGCGGCCTGCTCGTCCAGATAGCGTTCGATATGGCCGTTTTTCAAAAAGTTCAGCAGCGCAAACAGCAGCGCCCACGCCGCCAGACCCGCCGCCATATAGGTGATTTTACGCACCCGTCCCCCCGCGCTAGGCACGCAAAATAAACCCGGTGTTGTGCACGTTGCTAATGGCGGTTTTGCCCAGCTTTTTGCGCAGTTTGTGCATCAGGTTTTTCAGCGCCGCCTCCGACATGAACTCATCGCCGTACAAAGCGCCCTCGATCTGTTCGCGGCTGACCAGACGGCCGCGCTGACGGATCAAAAGCTCCAGCAGCGCGCGCTCCTTGCCGCTCATCAAAAAGGTCTCCTCAAGGGTCGAAAGCTCTTTGGTCAGAGGATTGTAGCTGACCCCTTCGCCCAAGCGCACCATCAGATTGCCGCTTGCTTCGATCCGCTCGATGCAGGTTTTTAGCGCCGCCTGCAAACGGCCGAAGGTAAAGGGTTTAATCAGATAATCGGCGATATTCAGCGGGATCGCCGCCATCAGCTCCTCCCGTTCGGAGTGGCTGGTGGTAATAAAAATGGGAACATTTTTATCGGTTTTTCTGATTTCGGCCGCCATCTCCAGACCGCTCATTTTGGGCATGCGGATATCGCAAATGACCAGATGGATTGTGTTGGCGTCAAAAAGCCTAAGCCCCTCCTGGCCGTTTTCGGCCACATGCACCTGCCTGAAAAAACTGCTTAAGACCTCCAGCGTCGCGTTGCGCACGTGCGGATCGTCCTCCACATAAAGCGCGTCGAGGTTTCTTGTTTTGACAGCCAGATCCATGCTTCGCCTTGGTCGGGACTTTTTGAAAACTTTTCTAAAACTAAAAACCAACCCGCCCGCCGCTATAATCGCGCCATGCAACAAAAAAAGCTCGCCCTTTTTGTCTCGGTCGTGACCTTTATCGCCGTTTTCTCGATCGTGCTGGTGATCGATGCGAATACGCAAAAGCAGCAACAAGAACTGCTGCGTCAGGCGGCCTCAGAAAAGATCAGCACGCTGCAGGTTTCTTTGGAAAAGCATATTAACAGCCGCGTGCTGTTAACACAAGGGCTGATTGCCTACGTCGGGATCAATCCCGAAATTAGCCCGGCGGATTTTGCCCGCTACGCCGGTGAGCTTTACCGCACCGCCGAGGGTAAACTTTTGGCGATTCAGCTGGCCAAAAACAGCCGCATCAGCCATATCTATCCCCCCGAGGGCCACGAAAAAGCGATGGGGATCAACCTGGCCGAACGGCCCGAACAGCAAGAGGCAATCAACCGCGCCATCCGCCTTAACCGCGTGCTGCTGGCGGGCCCTATCAAGCTGATGCAGGGCGGCGAAGCCTTTATCAGCCGGGGGCCGGTTCTACTCTCCGAGGCCCAGCAGCAGGCGGGATACCCGCGCTACTGGGGACTGGCGCAAGTGATGCTCGATGCCGAAGCGATCTATGAAATCCTGCGCAACTTCGCCGACACCGCCTCCTTGGAGCTCTATCTGGCCGGCAGGGATTCCGCAGGCGCCGGAGGTGCGGGCATTTACGGCGATAGCGCGCTGCTTGCAGGGCATCCCGTCTGGGCGGATGTGCAGTTGCCGGGCGGTTCGTGGCGGCTGTATGCCGTTCCTAAAACCGGCTGGATTCAGGCCGTTTCGTGGTCGCAGCGGATTGTGGGCTTTGCTTTGGCGCTGCTTTCGGCGGTCTTGATCGGGCTGCTTTTGTACGCGCCGGTCAAACTGCAAAACATGGTGCGCAAGGCCACCGAATCGCTGAGAAAAAACGAAGAGCGCTGGGAGCTGGCGATCGAAGCGGCGGATGACGGCGTGTGGGACTGGGCGATCGCGCAAAAGAAGATGCACGCTTCGCCCCGCTGGAAGGGGATTTTAGGTTACGGCAACGAGGAGATTGGCGAGGGCGAAGGGGAGTTTTTCGGCCGCGTTCATCCCGACGATCTCCCAAGCGTGCGTCTTGGGCTGCAGTCGCATTTTAAAACGCCTGCCGATCGCTACGCCGCCGAGTTTAGAATGGCGCATAAAAGCGGGCGCTATATCTGGGTGCGGGCCTTCGGCAAAGCGGTGATCGACAGTTCCGGCAAAGCCTACCGCATGGTGGGAACCCTCAGCGATATTACCGAAGAGCGCGAACGCCAAGCCTTGATGACGCAACATCTCAAGCTCGCCGCGCTGGGCGAAATGCAAGGGGCGATCGCCCACCAGTGGAAGCAGCCGCTCGCGTCCTTGATGATGCAGCTGGGCAAAATCCGCCTTGAGGCAAAGGGTGGCGAACTGGCCCGCATTTTGGCCGACGCCGAGGAGACCGTAACCTTTATGGGCGAAACCGTCGATGACTTTAACCGCTTTTTCCTGCCTGGCGACAAGGGCGGCGAATTCGAGCCGCTGCGCTCGATCGAAGAGGTGGTCAGAATGCTTTCGCCCCGCCTGAAAAACCACTTTGTGGCCCTAAAAATCGAAGCGGGCCTATCGCTGCCCGCCCTGGAGGGCAATGTCAACGAATTTAAACAGGTGGCGCTCAACCTGCTAAGCAACGCGATCGAGGCGGTTAAAGAGGCGCGCCGCAACGGCAGGCTATCCGAAACCGCCGAAGGGGTTGTGCGGGTTGACGGGTTTGTGGCCAACGGAACGCTTCATATCCGCTTTGAGGACAACGCGGGCGGCATCGATCCGGTGATTCTCGCCCGGCTCTTTACGCCGTACCGCTCAACCAAACTCAAAGAGGGCGGCTCGGGTTTTGGGCTTTATTTGAGCCAGATGATTATAGAAACGGTCTTTAAAGGCACGCTCCAAGCCGAAAACGGTCCCCACGGCGCTATTTTTACCGTGTCGATTCCGTTGCCGCAAAAAGAGGATTTTGAGCTCAAACCCGAATATGACTTTTCCAAGGGTGTACGGGGCCGTTTTTAGAAGCCCCACAAGGTTGTGCGACCTTCAAACCATGAAGATTTTAGTTTGGCAAGATCGAAGTTAGAAAATCATCTCGGATTGACGCCCAAAAAGCAGCAATCTGAACAACTTGCTCCCCTTTGTAAAGTCTCACATGGGCAGGGATACCAACAATCAGCATATAATGAGGTTTCTCTGCTATTTCAGCCTGCATATAACTTATCTGACTTACGTCCAGCTGCTGGGTTCTAAGGGACAAAAGGAAAAGTTCACCCTTCTCCTTGCCAACCCTGACATCATTGCCCTCAAAACCAAGCACAGGAATGTAAACGCAATAAAAATCAAGGCTAATCTCATCGTCATTGCGTTGGACTTCGAAGTCGACAACCCGCCCCAGCCAAGACACATTTGTATCTGATCCTATAAGCGGCAGGGCATCTCCAGGCCTAATATTCGAATTTATACTTGTCGAATAGGATTTAAACCGAGCAATGGATTCATGTAAGGTTTCAGCCAAAAGACCTGACCACGCCAAACAAAGAATGAATAATGATCGAAGAAAGCTATTGCCCATTTCGCGCCGCCCCCAGATTAACCTGTTGAACGATATCGTTCAAGTAGGGCCAATTGTGCCGAAAGGGGCCCTCCATGCCTGTATAGGCAAGCCCTAGGCAACCTTTTTGATTTTTTTGACTCCAAAAAAGACGGTGTGGCCCGTGTTCGCCTTCCGCAAGATAGCCTTCGACGCCATCGAAATTATCAATTTCTGTTTTTTGGGTTTTAATTGAAAGTCTTTCCAGCCAAAAATCATTAAATGCCTCACAAGGCGTCCCCGGAGCAAACATTAGCATTACCGTTGACTGAGACAAACCGGAGGGACTTAGCCGATCGGGGGCAAACCCGGTGGAAAATACCACCATCTCAGTCTGCATGCCTGCATTATTTAGAGAATTGTCAATATGCCAAATCATAAAAAAATACGGAATTCTCAGTGTCCAACCAGATTTTGAGCTCAGAGCCAACCTATCTTCTTCAAGCGACAATGAGAGCCCTTTCGGCAAGTCACGTCCCGCTGAAAGCATCGGCCTCTCCGGGGCTTTGAGCGCATTGTATATATCAGGGGCACCATAGGCCCCAAAACGATGGCCCCACATAAAAAGTTGCGAAAGTTGCAAATCGGCCCCTTCCGGCATCGTTTTACGTGAAGAGTGGTAGAGATTCCGCGCATAAGCATCAATCAGCAAGAAAACATCTTCGCGAATCCGTCGTGCCTGCGCTTGATCGGTTACGGTTTGATGGTGTTCGCTCAGCCAATTATTCAGTTGCATGATCTGTAAAGGCAACGATGCTGCATCAAAAAGCGCCATCTCCAAGGGGGCCGCAGGGATGGGGGTTAAAATCTTGTTTTCGGCAGCAAATAATGAGGTAGTAATTAAAAGAATGCTCAGAAGCAGGGGTATCGCAAACATTTTATAACCTTAATTTGGCATCGAATGTCTGGATGATATCAGCAGGCAACTAAGAAGTGCCGCCCCCAAAAGGGGCGGAAAAGAAGCAGGTTTAGCGAACGAGGTCGAAGAAGAAGTCGGTTTTGGCGATCTGTTTGGTCTGATCGTCCATCACGTCGAGCATCTTGTTGACGATCCAGGTCAGCAGATTGATGCCGCCTTTGTAGCCCACGATGCTATATCTGTGGGTGTGGTGGCGGTCAAAAATCGGGAAGCCGATGCGGATCAGCGGCGTGCCGGTGTCGCGCTCAAGCTCTTTGCCGTAGCTGTTGCCGATCAAAAAGTCCACCGGCTCGGTGAACAAAAGGCTGCGCAGGTGCCACAGGTCTTTGCCGGCCCATACGTTGCATTTTGCGGCAGCGGGAGACTTGGAAAGAACCTCTTTAACGGCCTCTTCCCAGCCCTCGGGGGCGTTGTTGCACAGTACGTGGGTCGGTTCGCCGCCCAGTTCGATAATAAACTGCGCCATGCCCAGAGCAAAATCGGGATCGCCGTAGATGGCGAACTTTTTGTCGTGTACGTAGGCGTAGCTGTCCTGCATGGCATCCACCAGGCGGGCGCGGTCTTTTTTGATGCTTTCGGGCACTTCGTTGCCGGAGATTTCCTTGAGCATCATCACCAGTTCGTCGGTGCCGCGAAGGCCGATGGGGCGCGCTTCGTAGGTGGCCTGTTTGAACTTGTTTTTGCAGATCTTCATCGTTTTAGGCGTGGTGAAGGGCTGCATAGTGATGACGGCCTTGGAATTCGCCGCGTCTTTAACGGTGGCGATCGGCGTGCCGCCGGCAAACATTTTGTATTCGCCTGCGCCGTAGTCCCACTGCTCGCTGTGATCGGGCAGAACGACGGTTTCGATGCCAAAGGCCTCGGCCATCTCTTTTTCCTCGGTGATGCTGCCCAGATAGGTTTCAAAACCGGGAATCAGGTTCAGGCGGGGCTTTTTATCTTTAGACACCTCTTTGCACAGCTGTTTGAGGGTTTCGGACAACATGTTGTCATAACCGGTCAGGTGGCTGCCCACAAAGCTGGGGGTGTGCGCATACACCACCGGATAATCCTGCGGAATCAGCTCGTCAACGCGCGCGCCGTCCACAAAGGCGTTGAGGTCGTCGCCGATCACTTCAGCCATGCAGGTGGTGGAAACGGCGATCATCTCGGGCTCATAGATCGCTTTGCAGTTTTGCAAGCCCTGTTTCATGTTGTTGATACCGCCGAAAACGGCCGCATCTTCGGTCATCGAGTCGCTCACGCAGGGCGTGGGCTCTTTGAAGTGGCGGGTAAAGTAGGTGCGGAAGTAGGCGACGCACCCGTGACTTCCGTGCACATAGGGCATGGTGTTTTCAAAACCCAGCGCCACCATCACCGCGCCCAGGGGCTGGCAGGCTTTGGCCTGGTTGATCGTGATCGCTTCGCGCTTGAAGTTCAGCTCGCGGTACTCGGGCGTTTTGGTCCACTCGGCGATCTCTTTGACCTTCTCTTCGGAGGGCATATCCTCGAATTGCTTCTTGGTTTTGAGCACCTCGCCGTATTCGGGCTGGAGAAAGAGGTCTTTGCCGTTAACAATCTTTTGTACGTTTTGCATTTGTTCTCCTTGTCCCCTCAACTCATCTGTTTATTAGGGCGTGCGGGGAGTCGCCTCCCCGTGTGTGACGACTTAGGCGCTAACTTCCCAGGGGGCCTTGGTGTGGCTCCAAACGGGGCTGTTGATCGCCATATCCATATCGCGGGCAAAGATGGCAAAGCCGTCAAAGCCGTGGTAAGGACCGCTGTAATCCCAGCTGTGCATCTGGCGGAAGGGCAAGCCCATCTTCTGGAAGGTGTACTTCTCTTTCACGCCCGCAGCAACGATGTCCGGCTTGAGGCGCTTGCAGAACTCTTCAAGCTCATACTCGTTGGCATCGTCGTAAATCAGCGTGGAGCGCTCGATCTCTTCGGTGGTGCGGCTGTAGTCGTCGTTGTGGGCGAACTCGTAGCCGGTGCCGATAATCTCCATGCCCAAATCCTCATAGGCGCCGATCACGTGGCGGGGGCGCAGACCGCCCACGTACAACATGACCTTTTTGCCTTCCAGACGGGGTTTGTACTTCTCAACCACCGCGTCCATCACCGGCTTGTATTTGGCAATAACCTTTTCACAGTTGTCCTGGATGGTCTTGTCAAACTGCTTGGCGATGTTGCGCAGCGATTCGTAGGTTTTGGAGGGGCCAAAAAAGTTGTACTCCACCCACGGAATGTTGAACTCCTGCTCCATGTGACGGCTGATGTAGTTCATCGAGCGGTAGCAGTGCAGCAGGTTCAGTTTGGCTTTGGGGCCGTTTTTGATTTCGTTCAGGGTGGCGTCGCCGGACCACTGAGCGATCACGCGCAGACCCATCTCTTCGAGCAAAATCCGGCTGGACCATGCGTCGCCGCCGATGTTATAGTCGCCGATGATGGCCACGTCATAGGGCGTGGAGCCGATATCGGTACCCTTGAGGGTAAAGGCGTAGTCGCGGATGGCGTCGTTGGCGATATGGTGACCCAAAGACTGGCTCACGCCGCGGAAACCTTCGCAGCTGACCGGAACGACCACTTTGCCGATCTCGTTGGTCATGCGCTTGGAGGTGGCCTGAATATCGTCGCCGATCAGACCGATGGGGCACTCGGACTGAACCGAAATCCCTTTAACCAGCGGGAAGAGTTCGTTGATCTCTTCGATCGCCTTGGCCAGCTTTTTATCGCCGCCGAACACGATGTCCTTTTCCTGGAAATCGGTGGTGAAGTTCATGGTCACAAAGGTATCCACGCCGGTGGTGCCGATGTAGTAGTTCCGGCGGCCCGAGCGCGAATACTGGCTGCAGCCCACAGGACCGTGGGAGATGTGGATCATGTCCTTGATCGGCCCCCAGACCACGCCCTTAGAACCGGCATAGGCACAGCCGCGCTGGCTCATGACGCCGGGGACGGTCTTTTTGTTTGAAATCACGCCGCCGCAGGTTTTTTGGCTCTCATCTTTGGGAGCGCCGACGCCGAGGTGTTTTGCGCGATCTTTCTGCGCTTTTTCGGGATACTTTTTCAGTACCTCTTCAACCGCTTTTTTCTGAATATTTTCTAGGCTTTCAGGACCCATGGTTTCCTCCTTGTGCGCCCGGGAGATCATCCTCCCACCGGGCGTTTGAGTGATGGCGCGTGTTAGGCGTAAACAACTTCGACGTTGATCGGTTCCATATCCTGGAACTTCTTGGAGATTTCGATCGCTTCGGCGTCTTTATCGACTTCCAAAGAGATTTCGGCCACCTGATATTTGTTCGTGTAGAACATATATTTCATAGGGGCGTTGTTGTCTTTTTCGCTCTCGTAGAAGTGCACCAGCGCCTTGGCCAAAAAGGTGTCCTTGTTGGTCACGGTTTTGTACAGTTCGGTCTTGGTGGACTTGGTGGAACCTTCGTGAAGCTTGATCTCTTTGACCTTCTTCATGTCAACGGCCTTCTCAACCAGACCGACCACTTCGCTAAAGGGAATCTTGTTACCGCGATCAGCGGGGAAATGCATACCGAGAATAAACATTGTTATTTCCTCCTCTTTCTTAGGCCGTAGCCGCTTTGCCGACGTTCTCTTCGTCGAACTGCTCGGCGATGCCGAACTCCATGAGCAGGTTTTCCAGCTCGTCCATGGGCAGCGGGGTGGGGATAACCTTCAGATCGTTAGCGATGATCTTGCGGGCCAGCTCTTTGTACTCTCTAGCCTGATCGGCGTTGGCGGAGTACTCAACAACGGTCATGCGGCGCAGTTCGGCGTGCTGAACGATGTTGTTACGGGGCACGAAGTGAATCATCTGGGTGCCCAGACGCTCAGCCAGCGCTTTAGCCAGGTCATATTCGCGGTCGGTCATACGGGCGTTGCAGATCAGACCTGCAAGGCGAACGCCGCCGGAGTTGGCGTACTTCAAAATACCCTTGGAGATGTTGTTGGCCGCGAACATGGCCATCATCTCGCCGGACATCACGATGTAAATCTCCTGCGCTTTACCTTCGCGAATGGGCATCGCAAAGCCGCCGCAAACCACGTCGCCCAGAACGTCGTAGGAAACGAAGTTCAGCTCGTCGTCATAGGCGCCGTTTTCTTCGAGGAAGTTAATGGCGGTAATTACGCCGCGGCCTGCGCAGCCAACACCCGGCTCGGGACCGCCGGACTCGGTGCATTTAATGTAACCACCGGGGGTTTTCGGGCTAAAAATGGTCGCGCCGTCTTTGCAGACGTCTTCGAGTTCGAGATCTTCAACGGTGCCTTTATCGGCCGCCATCTGCATGATGGTGTCCTGAGCTTTTTCGTGAAGGATCAGACGGGTGGAGTCTGCCTTGGGGTCACAGCCGACGATCAGAATTTTCTGACCGTAAAAATGGGCCATTGCGGCCAGCGTGTTCTGGGAAGTGGTAGATTTACCGATCCCGCCTTTGCCGTAAAAGGCGATCTGTCTAAGCGCACTCATGGTGTGCTCCTTTCGTAAAAGAAGATCTCGTGGATTAGGTGCGTCGCCCGTTCCAACAGCAATAGTTTGCCCGATTGATAGTCAATGCTATGATTAGTTTTTAATCAGTTGAAGAAAAAGTGGTGCCCAAGAAGAAGGCCACCCGCCGAAGCGGGCAGCCTAAAAAACCGGTTAGAAGCTGCGGCGGGGAAGCTGGGGGCTTTTGGATGCGACATTGGATTGATGGGCCAGCAGATGGCTGGCATCCACCCCCACAATACGGCCCAAGGAGGCGACGCTGGACATCATGGCGTTGGCCTGCGCGTTCATCTCTTCGGCAGCGGCGGCGGCCTCTTCGCTGGTGGCGGCGTTTTGCTGGGTGATCGAGTCAATCTGTCCCATCGCCTGCGAAATCTGGTTCATCCCTTCGGCCTGTTCGCGCACGCTGGCGGCAATTTCGCCGATTAAGTCGCTGGTTTTTTTGGCCTTATCCAGAATCTCCGCAAAGGATTCATTGGTTTCGCGGGCGATCTGGTTGCCCTCTTTGATCTTATTGATCGCCTGTTCGATAATGCCCGCCGTCTCTTTGGCGGCATTGGCGCTGCGTCCGGCCAGATTTTTCACCTCATCGGCCACCACCGCAAAACCCAGACCGTGCTCGCCCGCCCGCGCCGCTTCGACCGCCGCGTTAAGGGCCAGCAGATTGGTTTGAAACGCGATCTCGTCGATCGTCTTGATAATCTTGGCGATCTGTTCGGAGGCTTCGGTGATTTCCCCCATGGAGGTCATCAGCCGCTTGATTTTCAAGTCGCCGCCCTTGGCCGCGTCGTTGGCCTGATTGGCCAGAATATTGGCCTCGCGGGCGTTTTCGGCGTTTTGGGTGTTGACCGCCGTGGACTCTTCCACCGTGGCGCTCACCTGCTCCACGCCGGAGGCCTGCGTGCTGGCCCCTTCAGCCAAGCTGGTTGCGCTGTGGGCGATCTGATCGCTGGCGGTGAGCAGCTCGCGGCCCGACTGGGCAATCTCATCCAGCGCCGACGTCACGGGCCGGGCGATCGAACGGCCAATAAGCATCGCCGCCAGCACCGAAACGGCCAGAATAATCGCCGTCGCCAGCATCCCGCGCCGGGCGTTTTGCCAGAACACAACCCCCACCTGCGCGCGCACATCGTCCACATAAACCCCGCTGCCGATCACCCAGCCCCAGGGTTTAAAACCCATCACATAGGAGACCTTCTCCACGGGTTTGGTCTGCCCCGGCTTGGGCCAGAAGTAGTTGACAAACCCCGCGTCTTGCGCCTGAACGGTTTTGACCATCTCCACAAACAGCGCCAATCCGTTGGGGTCGCGGTTGGTGCTTAAATCCTGCCCGTCAAGTTTGGGGTTAAAGGGGTGCATCACCATTCTAGGCTGCATATCGTTGATCCAGAAATACTCCTGACCGTCGTAACGCAGCGCCTTAACGGCCTTCATCGCGCGGCTTTGCGCCTCTTCGCGGCTCAGCTCGCCGCTTTTTTCCCGCTCGTGGTAAAAAGCGACCACGCTCGAAGCGGTATCCACCACCCCCGAAAGTTTCGCCTTGCGGTCCTCCATCATGGCGCTTTCCAGATTCAAAAGCAGCACCAGTCCCAGCACAACCAGGCCGATCGCCATCAATACAATTAACAGGCCCAGCTTGGCCTTGAGCGTCATCTCCCTCACAAATCCCCCTGAAGTGAAAAAATCAATCGAGAATTGTAAAGAGATGGCGTAGCGTGGGCGTAGCGGTTAGAGGTTATGGGCCTTTTTATAGGCATAAAACTGCTCACATTTTGTGATCAATGCCTGACTCAGGGGCAGCAACTCGTTGTATTCGCTCCACAACGTGTCTTCCACAATATCGTGGATTTTGCCCGCAATCTCGGTCGCCTCGCGCTTAATTTTGGCCAGCTCTTTTTTTTCGTCTTCCATTTTCTGCTCCTTTGTTGGGTTTAACCGTGACTGCCCGCCGTGGCAAAACCGTACACATCTTCAAGCCGTTTGCCGGGGCACTCGCCCAAAGCCATGCGCACCGTTTCGCCCTTTTTTTCAAAGCCGTATTGGGCGAGTAGATTGACCGCGTCTTTGTTTTCCAGCGGCACATCGACCGCCAGCGGTTTCATGCCCCGCAGATAGATCGCGCCGCGCAGCAGCAGTTCGGCGTCCATATAGGCCGCCGCCTTCACCAGCCACGGGCCTAAAAAAACGTGATTGCCGATCACCCGCGTATGCATCACGCCGTGCGCGCTTTCGAGCATGAGCGAGCTTTTAAAAACCATGTCTTCCAGCAAAAACAGCGATCGATCTTCGCCGAAGGCAAAGGCGTCCAGCTTTAAAAAACCCGCCGTGTTTTGCGTTTCCAGCTCTCTGGCCTGCTGGGCGGTAAAGGTAAAACTCGTGCCGCGATTAGCCAATACAAACCGCCCCGCCAGACCCGTTTCCTTAAAACCGTAACGGGCGTAAAAGGCCGCCATCTGCGGCGCTGCGTGAAGCTTCACGCAGGATCGCTCGTTTTGCGCCGCCGCCAAGGCCGCTTCAAAAAGCCGCTTTCCGATCCCTTTTTTACGCGCGTCGGGCGCGGTGATAAAGTTCCCCAGCCACGCGCTTTTTTCGTGCAGATACCCGGTAATCGCCGCCTGCAAAAAATCGCCGTCATACGCACCCAGACAGAGGTAAAAAAACCGCTGCCGGATCCGCGCCAGATCGGCCGCGTCGATCAGCCAGCCTTCCGCCTCGCCCCAGCGGACAACCGTTTCAATATCGCGCTCGTTCAGCCAGCGGATTAACATATTTTTGCAAGGGCGATCAGCTCGTTTTCGCTGAGCACCCGTTTGCGTTCATCCACCCGCTTGCGCACCGCGCCCAAAAGCGGGGTCAGGCTGGCCTTTTCGGCGGCCACGCCGCGCTTGTTCAGGTGGTACGCCAGCGTTGCGGTGCCGGAGTGTTTGCCGATCGGATAAGCCCGTTTGCCCCCCACCTCGCCCGGCGCAAAGGGTTCGTAGGCTTTTTGATTTTTCATCATGCCGTCGGCGTGAATGCCGCTTTCGTGGGAAAAAAGCGCCTGCCCGACGATCGGCATATTGCGGCTTAGTCGCATCCGCGCCGCGCGGGCCACGGTGCGGGTGAGCAGTTTCAGCGTTTTGGCGGCTACGGGGCGGCTCTCGTCAAACAGATGGCCTAGCGTCATCAATACCTGTTCAAAACTGGCGTTACCCGCCCGCTCCCCAAGGCCGATCACGGTGGTATTGACGCTAACCGCCCCTGCCTCCAAGCCCGCAACCGCGTTGGCCGTCGCCATGCCAAAATCGTTGTGGGTATGCATCTCGATCGGCACTCCGATCGCGGCCAGTTCGCCGATAATGGCGGCGGTTTTTAAAGGCGTCAAAACCCCCACCGTATCGCAAAAACGGAAGCGATCGGCCCCCAGCTTTTGCGCAAAACCGATCAGCTCCTTTAAAAAGGCCGCATCCGCGCGGGAAGCGTCTTCGCCGCCCACGCACACAAACAACCCTTCGCGTTTGGCCGCAAGGATTGTCTCTTCCAGTTGGCGCAAGACCTGTTTCCGCCCGTTTTTCATCTTAACGTCGATCATCAAATCCGACACCGGTACGGAAAGATCAACCGCCTTCGCGCCGCAGCCGATCGACGCTTCCAGATCGCCCAAAGTCGCGCGGTTCCAGGTCATGACGCGGGCCTTTAAACCCAGCGCCAAAATCTCGCGGATATCGGCGCACTCTTTGGCTCCCATGGCGGGAATTCCCACCTCCAGCTCATCCGCTCCGGCGGCCTCCAAAAGCTGCGCGATTTGCAGTTTTTCTTCGGTCGAAAAAGCCACGAAGGGGGCTTGCTCGCCGTCTCGAAGCGTGGTGTCGTTGATGATCTTTTTCATATCAGGCCTCCGCCTGTTTTTTCCCATTGCCAAAATAAGCCTGAGCCGCCTCAACCACCGCTCCCATAACCGGGCGATCGGCGTACGCTTCGCTGGTTTTGAGTTTAATCATTCCCAGCTCCTTTTGCGGACAGTCGCCGATTTTGGCGGTCAGCAGCAGCTTGACCCCCTTAAGCGCGGCTTTAATCGCATCGATCGGCCCCGTGCCGCAGTTGATCTCGCCGCTGCAGTAGGCCGCAACCGCTTTTTTGGTAAAGAGTTTTGCCCCCAAATCCCCCGCTTCGTACACATCGAAACGGTCGCAGGAACCAAAGTGCCAGTCGATCGTTTCGCCGGTGCTGGAGGTGACGGCGATCAGAATCGTTTTGCCGTTGCTGCTCAGCGCTTTTTTGGCCTCGTCGGCCTTGGCGGCGTGGCGGCGGAAGGTTTCGATCGTTTCTTGAAGCTGTGCGCGCCCTTCGCGGTCGTAGTTCTCCACCAGCGCTTCGATCGGCTGGCTTAAAAAATCCATCGGCGCAAACTCGGCGCTCTTATCTTCGCCCAGCAGCCCCACCGCGTCGGCGCGGCACTGGTGGCAGTGGGCCATCTGCTTCACATCAATCCCGCAGGCCGCCTGCGCCTTTTTCACCTGCGCGGCCGTGGCGCTGGGCACGCCGTTTAGGGCGTAATGGGTGCCGAATTCCGGCTCGGATAGAAGCGGCATAATATTGTGCAAAAAGACGCCCAGCTCCTTGAGTTTCGCCGCCACCAAAGGCAGATGATCTTCGTTCACGCCGGGAATCAACACCGAGTTGGCTTTGATCAAAAGCCCCCGATCGGCGGCTTTTTTGATGCCCTCCAACTGGCGCGAAAGCAAAAGCGCCGCGCCTTCAACCCCCGTGTAGCGCTTTTTGGTGTGCGTGTCGTACACCCACGGATATATCTGCGCACCCACCTTGGGGTCAACGGCGTTGATCGTGACGGTGACGTGATCGACCCCGTGGGCAATCAGGTCGTCCACAAACTCCGGCA
Source organism: Campylobacterales bacterium (assembly GCA_050251635.1). Classification (GTDB taxonomy): domain Bacteria; phylum Campylobacterota; class Campylobacteria; order Campylobacterales; family SZUA-545; genus JBFWML01. The sequence goes on from JBFWML010000006.1 coordinate 20,055, forward strand.
GCCTTAGGCCGTTGGTCGAAACACACAGTTTCAGATCGGGCGCGTGTTCGCGCAGCAGGCGGAAGGTTTCAAAGGTTTTTTCCGGGTTGGCCAGCGCGTCCCCCGGCCCCGCGATACCCACGACGGAAAGCTGCTTGATCTGCCCGCCCACATGGAGCACCTTTTTCAGCCCCCCTTCGGGGGTCAGGCGCGAACTGGTCACGCCGGGGCGCGATTCGTTGCTGCAATCGTATTTGCGGTTGCAGTAGTGGCACTGGATATTACAGGCCGGGGCCACGGGCAGGTGGATTCGCGCGTAATGATGGTGCGCCCCTTCGCTGTAACAGGGGTGGTTGTTGATCTTCTCGGCGATTTCGGCTTGAAGGCCGGAAAGGTCGGCATGGGACGAACAGGACATGGTGCCTCCTTTAAAACAACTGCGCTAGTTTTGCACAACTGGGAAACACCCAACTGTCTATTTTTTAATCATTAGAGGTGATTACCGTTTCGCACCTCCTTGATAGAATGATGCTTATCCAATTAACAAGGAGTTTCCCATGGCCATGAAGATCACCTCCGACTGCATCAACTGCGGCGCCTGTATCGACGAGTGCCCCAACAGCGCGATCGTCGGCGACGACAAAAACCCTGACGGCGCGGAGATTCATTACATCTTCGCCAACAAGTGCGACGAGTGCGGCGGAGGTTCGCAAGCTTGCGTCGATGTGTGTCCTTCAGATGCGATCGTAAAGTAACCCCCATGACCTACACCATCCGCTATTTAGACGAAGATCAGCTTCTTGAGGATCGGCCCGCCGATGTGGGCTACGCCGCCGAAAAGGTGAGTGTCAAAACCAAGAGCGGCGAAGTCGTTGAGATCGGCGGCATGGTGCGGGGCGTGACCCAGATTTTAATCTCCCTGCCCAATCTGGGCGAGCCCTTCGTGAAAATGGCGCAGGCCATAAGAAACGAAGTGACGAAGCCCGAGGGGGTTAGGCTGTGGGTCATTGTGAACCGTTTAGGCCCGGAAGCCGCCGCCTTTAAAGAGGACGGGGTGATAAAGCTGGCCGAAGATTTCGAGGGCGAATTCGGCGGGATGTACGGCGTCAAAATCGCCGACGGACTCTTAGAAGGCGCGCTGACCGCCGGACTGTTTGTGGTTAGCAAAGACGGCACGCTCTTTTACCGCGACGTGCCCAAAGAGATTCCCGGCGCATTTAATCACGACCGTTTTCTCAAAGAGGCCAACAAGGCCGTTAACGTCTATAACGGACAAGGATGCCACGGATGAAACTGACAGATTTTTCGGCGCAAATCGCTTCGGGCTTAGTCGTTCCCTATCTGGGGCTGGAGATTTTTAAAGGGGCCAACGATCTGGCCGGAAAACCCCTGCCCGCTTCCAGCGACGAAATCATTCTGGCCCTCAACGACGGCCGTGCCATGGCGCCGCGGCTGATGATGGAATACCCCCGCGCGGCGATGTCGATCGAGCAGCGCAAGGGGCGCAAAACCCTTGAGGCGCTTTTTGAACGCATCTACGCCGCCGGATTCGATCCGCTGCCCGTGCACCGCCTGATTGCGGCCATAAACCCGAAAATCGTCGTTGACACCAACCGCGACGACGCCCTTCAACGGCTGATGCAAGGCGTTTATACGCTGGTTTACGGCACGGCGCGGGTGGCGGGAGACCTGCCCCGTTTCGAGGCGCAAATCTGCGAAGGGTTAGAGGGCCGCCCGCTCTCGCCCCAAGCGATCACGCTGGAAAAACCGCTGCTGTTTAAACCGATGGGGGTGCTCAAACCCGCGCCCAGCCTGATTCTCTCCGATGCGGATTATGTGGACTGGCTCACCGAAGCGATGGCGGGGCTGGCAGTTCCGGCGTGCCTGAAAGAAAAACGGGGCGAACTGAAATGGCTGCTGTTGGGCTGCCGTTTTGAGCGCGACACCGATCGCATGGTCGCCAGCGAAATTCTAGGCGGCGAAGCCTGCGCGGGCGGCTGGTGGGTGACAGACAAAACACCGATCGCGGCTGAGGTTAAGTTTGCCAAACGGCACAAACTGGAGATCATCCCCAGCGATCTCGCCGCCTTTTGCGGGCTGTAAGGATTGGGCATGAAAACCACCGAACTCGTTTGCAGCTTTTGCGGTAAAAAACGCGCCGAAGTCAAAAAGCTTTTTTCCACGGAAACGGCGGCGATCTGCGACGAGTGCGTCAAACTCTGCGACAACGTTTTAGTTCAGGAAAACGCCCAAAACGAACGCAAAGCCTTCAGCCACGGCCTGCCCCGCCCGCAGGAGATTTCGGCCTTTTTAGACCGCTACGTCATCGGCCAGGAGGCGGCCAAAAAAACGATGGCGGTGGCGCTTTATAACCACTATAAACGCATCGAGCGGCCCATCGCCAAGGGCGTGGAGCTGGAAAAATCCAATATCTTGCTGATCGGCCCCACCGGCAGCGGCAAAACCCTCATCGCCAAACGCCTCGCGCGGATTATGAACGTTCCCTTCGCCGTGGCCGACGCGACGGCCTTAACCGAAGCGGGTTATGTGGGCGAAGATGTCGAAAGCATCCTTTCGCGCCTCTTGGCCGCCGCAAACTTCGATGTAGAACTGGCCCAAAAGGGGATTATTTACATCGACGAAATCGACAAGATCGCCCACAAAGGCGAAAGCGCCACCACGGGCCGCGACGTTTCCGGCGAAGGGGTGCAGCAGGGGCTTTTAAAAATCCTTGAGGGGGCGGAAATTTACGTCCCCGTCAAAGGCAGCCGCAAAAACGCCTCGGCAGAAACGGTGCTTTTTGACACGACCCATGTGCTTTTTATCGCGGGCGGGGCCTTTGTGGGGCTGGAGGAGCAGGTCAAAAAAGAGCACGCCAAGGAGATGGGTTTTGGCCGCAAAGGCACCCAAAAAGCGGCGGACTTTAAACCCCAACCCAAGGACTTGGTGCGTTACGGGATGATCCCCGAATTTGTGGGCCGTCTGCCGGTCATTGCCACGCTGCAACCCTTAAGCCAAGCCGATCTGGTGCGGATTTTAAAAGAGCCCAAAAACGCGCTCACCGCCCAGTACGAGGCGCTTTTTGAGCTCGACGGCATCGAGCTGGTGTTTGAGGAGGAGGCGCTGGAGCGGGTGGCCCAGCTGGCTTACGAGCGCGAAGTGGGGGCGCGGGGGCTTCGCGGGATTTTGGAAGAGAAAATGTTGCCGCTGCTCTACGAACTGCCCGGCCGCGAGGATGTGGGCACCTGCAGGATCACCCGCGCCTTTTTAGACGGCACCGCCGAGGCAATCCTCACAAGCACCCCAAAAAGGCAAAGTCATGGATGAAAAGCTCATCGCCGGATGGATCGAACACGATCTCAACCCCTTTTTCCTCTTTGACGAACGGGGCAAAGTGCGCATACTCAACCAAGCCGCCGAACTGCTGCTGGGCTACGCCAGCCCGCTGCAGTTTTTTCAGCTGGCCCAGCGCCATGCGGTTAAGCCCGGTTTTCATGTCACCTTCGAGCCGATGAGCTTTCAATCCTTTAACTTCTACGGCCTGATGGCGGGCCGGGACGAAAACGGCATCGGAATGCGGCTCTATCAGGTGCCGCTTAAGGGCGCGGTCGAAGGCAAGCCCCTGGGCGATCAGTCGCCCACGAATATCTACCGGATACTCGATGCCAATATCGCGCTGTTTAAAAGCCGCCACAAGCAGGAGATCAAATGCGATTACGACCCGGCGCTGCCGCTGTTTAAGCTGCTGCAAAACGACTTTTCCAAGCTGGTGGGCCGCAGTTTTGAAAGCTTCCGCCAAAGCCCCTCGCCTCTGCAGGTCACGCTCAAAATCCGCCACGGCGAACAACGCGCGCTGCTGGGCCGCCGCTGGCCGCTGGCGGAACTGGTTTTTTCGGGCAAAAACCGCCTGAGCGATCAGGACAAGGCGCTCCAGACGCTGGCGGAGTCGATGTGGATTCATGTGCAGCTGAGTCCGGGTTCAATCCTCTACGAGATTCCTCTGGTTAATTAAAGACTTTTTACAAACTTTTGTCACACTAGCGCTACAATCATCCCATGAAAAACCTCTACGCCTCGCTTAGCGAGCTCTTCTTCCGCTATCCGCGCTGGCAAGAGGCCGATCTCATGACCCGGCGCCGCGCGCTTTTGATGCTGGCGATTATTGTCATGGCCCAGCTTTCGATGGTGCTGCTTTCGCTCTTTAACTGGCAGACGGGCAACCGGGAGATTGTGCTTCTTTGCGCGGTGACGATGATTTTTTTGGCCTGGGCGCACAGGTATATTCTGGTGCGGCGCGATATGGAGTTTATCGGCCGCATCGGCATTGCCGCCATGTTCGCCGCCCTTATTGCCCAAAGCCTGCTGCCCAGCGTCGGCGGGGGCGCGGCCCTGATTTGGAGCGCGCTTTTTCCGCCCGCGGCCTACTTTTTCCGGGGATTTGAGAGCGGCGCGCGCTGGAACACGGGCTTTTTGGCCGCCGCCGGCGCATTGACCGCGCTGGCCTACGCCGGCGTTGCCCTGCCCTACAGGCCCGACGCTTACCTGTTGCAGTTTCTCGGCCTGCTTTTTATCTCGACCTTTGTCTACTTCTACGAAGCGGTGCGTTTTGAGTACGAAACCCGGTTGCAACGCCATGCCGCCGAACTGGAAAAACGGGTCGAAGCCGAGAGCGCAAAACGCATCGCGCAAGAAAAGGCGCTCTACGAACAGGCCCGCATCGCTTCGATCGGCGAGATGATCGCCTCTTTGGCCCACCATTGGCGTCAACCCCTCAGCGTCATCTCGTTGATCGTTCAGGACCTCATCGACGCCCACGAACACGGCGAAATCGATCGGGCCTATCTGGAACAAAACGTCGCCGAGGCCCTGCGGCACATCGATCGCATGAGCGCCACGATCGACACCTTCCGCCGTTTTTACCGTCCGGCGGGCAGCCTTGAACCCTTTTTTCCCGCGCAGGCTGTCGAGGAGGTTCAGTCGATTCTGGCCGCGCAGATGCGCAATGAGGGCATCCGTTTTGAAAACCTCATCGATCCGGGCCTAAGCTACACGGGAAGGCGCAGCGACTTTAAGCAGGTGCTGTTGCAGCTTTTACAAAACGCCTGCGAAGCGATCGGGCGCGCCCAACCCGCCCTCAAATGGATCGCCGTCAGCGCCCATACGGGGGGCGGTATGCTGGAAATCACCGTCTCCGATAGCGGCGGCGGCATCAAAAACCAGCCGATCGAACGGCTTTTTGAACCCTACGCCGGCACCAAGGGGCTCAACAACACGGGGCTTGGGCTCTATCTGGCCAAGGGCCTCATCGAAGGCGGGATGAACGGAAAAATCCTGCTGAAAAACAGCCCCGAAGGACTCGATGTCACATTACAGCTACCCCTCTAAATTGCCGATACTACCCGATCGACTCTAACTAAAAGGGCGGCTTGGGTGTTTCGCGCGGGATGGACGGCGGTGCTGTTGTTGACGCTTCTGGCCGGCTGCGGCGGCGGCGAACCCATCAGCCGGGTAAGCGGCGCGAGCGACGGCGGCGGCAACACGCCCCCGACGGGCGTCACCACGGAGCTGATCAGCGAAGAGAGCTTTTTGGGCGGGCCGCTCAATACCGCCAAATGGACGCTGCTTGGCGGCAGCCGGGGACGCAGCGACTTTTTTAATCTGCTCAGCTTCAGCGACGGCAAGGTGACGCTAAATCTTGACACCTACAACCAGCAAAACTTCTTCTCCAAAGTCTCCGGCAGCGGGATTGAAAGCCTAAACGCCTTTAGCGCCGCGGGCGGAATCGCCGTGCAAGCCCGCTTACGGCTGGGCAGCGACGCGGCGGGCGTCGTGGCGGAAATGGGGCTTCGCGGCGAAAACGGCTTGGGAAGCTACGACTCGATCAGCGCGGCCTATCTGGGCAACCAGACCCTTTCGTTTTTGCTGCTGCAACACTGGAAAAACGAGCCCGCCACCCCGAACTACGGCGCGGCCGATCGTCTCTGGACGCTCAAAAGCCGCGGCGGATTTTCGCGGCGCAACTGGCACGTTTTGGAGATTCGCTACCGTCACCCCAACGCCCAGTGGTATCTGGACGGCACGCTGCTGCACGAAAGCGCCCTCAGCTTTGCGGCGGCCATCCCCATGAAGGTGTGGCTGCGCATCTGGGCGCCGGAAACCGACTGGCCGCAGGGCTACAGCACCGCCCTCTCTCCGGCGGTCAACCCCTACGCGGCGGTTCGCTACCCGCTAGAGGTCGATTGGGTGCGCATCTACCGGATTATCCCCTAGAAAAAGAGGGCGTTGACGCCGTTGGCCACGAACTGCACCGACAACGCCACCAAAATAAGCCCCATAATCTTCGTCACCGCCGCAATCCCCATGCGTCCGAGCATCCGGTTGATCAGCTTGGAGTGCACAAAAACCCGGTAAACCACAAACAGCGCCAGCGCGATCGCCAGCAGCGCGCCCGCAAGGTAATACCACGCCGGAGCGCTGGATTTGAGCACCAGCACGGTGGTAATGGTGCCCGGGCCCGAAAGTAGCGGAATCGCCAGGGGCACCAGCGTAATATCGTCGCGCTCGTTGGCGTCCTGCTCCCACGCGGCGCGCTTGGCTTGGCGCGCCTGCTGGGTTTCAAAGATCATATTCAGCCCGATCAGCAGCAGCAAAATCCCGCCGCCCACCTGAAAAGCGCCGATCGTGATTCCGAAAACATAGAAGATCAGCTCCCCGGTAATAAGGAAAAAAAACAGAATCAAAAAGGCGTTACGCACCACCTTGCGGGCGATTACGCGGGTTTCGTCGTTGTTGTAATCGGCGGTGATAGCGATAAAACTGGGCACCACGTAAAAGGGGTTGGTGATGGCGGCCATCATAACAATTGCCTGCAACGTATATTGGAAAAAGGGAAGAAGCGTTTGAAGATCGAACATAAACGATTGTAGCCAAAGGGGCCAAAAACAAAAAAGGGCGGCCCGAAGACCGCCCTCCCCCTGAAAGCAACCCGTGGAAGAAAAGGCGGTTTAGACCGCCTCTTCGCCCATCTCGCCGGTGCGCACGCGCACCACTTTTTCGACGTTGGTGACGAAGATTTTACCGTCACCGATTTTGCCGGTTTTGGCGCTGTTGGTGATGGTGTCGATCACCTTATCCACCATGTCGTCGCCCACGACGATCTCCAGCTTGATTTTGGGCAGGAAATCCACCACATACTCCGCGCCGCGGTAGAGCTCGGTGTGGCCCTGCTGGCGGCCGTAGCCTTTCACTTCGCTCACGGTCATGCCGCTGATGCCCACTTCGCGAAGCGCCTCTTTGACCTCTTCGAGTTTGAACGGTTTGATGACTGCGTCAATTTTTTTCATGGCAGCTTCCTTTATTTGGCGTTCTTGATAAATTCGGGGTAAGCCTCAAGGCCGGTCTCATGCAGATCCATGCCCTCGTGTTCTTCTTTTTCGCCCACGCGGATACCCATAACGAGCTTGAGAATATACCATACAATTCCCGAAGCCACGAAGACAAAGGCGCCGATAGCCGCTACGCCGGTCAACTGGGTCATAAACGAAGCATCGGGGCTGAAGATGCCCACCGCCAAGGTGCCCCAGATACCCGCAACCAGGTGAACCGAAAGCGCGCCCACGGGGTCGTCGATTTTCATCTTATCAAACAGCGGAACCGCCAACACCACCAGCATACCGCCGATCGCACCCTCAATCACGCTGATACCCACGCCCAGGTTCGGCCCCGCGGTTACAGCGACCAAACCGGCCAGCGCGCCGTTGAGCACAAAGGTCAGGTCGATCTTTTTGTAGATGATCTTCGACAAAATCATCGCAGCCACCGCACCGGCGGAAGCACCCATGTGGGTTCCGGCCATAATCAGGCCTACCGCGTCCGCGTCCTCTTTGCTGCCCATAGCAAGCTGGCTGGCACCGTTAAAGCCGAACCAGCCCATCCACAGAATAAAGGTACCCAAGGTGGCCAAGGGCAGGTTAGAGCCGGGCATGGCGCGGACTCTGCCGTCTACATATTTGCCTTTGCGGGCACCCAAGAGCAGTACCGCAGCCAAAGCCGCCCAGCCGCCTACGGAGTGAACGATCGTCGAACCGGCAAAGTCGCTAAAGCCCATTTCGCTCAGCCAGCCGCCGCCCCAAGTCCAAGAGCCCTGCATCGGGTAGATGATCGCCGAAAGCACAATGACAAAGAGAAAGAAAGGAACAATCTTCATCCGCTCGGCCACCGTCCCGGAGATAATCGAAGCCGCCGTGGCCACGAACATCACCTGAAAGAAGAAGTCCGCGCTCATGCCGTAGCTCTCGCCCGCCTCCATGCCGCCGAACATCAGGCCGCTCATGCCGCCGTACATGACGTTAAAGCCGATGATGAAATAAACCACCGAACTGATGGCCAAAATCCCCATGTTTTTGGTGAGGATCACCGCCGTATTCTTTGTGCGGGTCAAACCCGCCTCCAGCATGGCAAAACCCGCTGCCATCCACATGACCAGCACGCCGCCGAACACCAGCAGGAAGGTGTTCAGAACGTAAGCCGTATCGCCAAACGTTTCCATCGTGACTCCTTTATGTTCAAGATGGAGTCATTGTACAGTCGGGGGCGGAGGGTGTAGGCAGCTTAGTTGATTAATTTTTAACCAACTCAAGTTCGCAAGAAAAGCAGTGCGCTTGATCGCCGCAGGCGGCGCAGGCGGGGGCCACCGCCTCGATGCAGTCAAAAAGAAACTTCTTCCAGCGCACCGTTTCGGGCTTCATGGCGGCCAGCGCCGGATAGTGCTTTTTCATCAAGGCGTTCATCTGGGCGCGGGAGGGCAGACCCAAATCCTGATACAGATGGCGCATCTCAAAGGCCGCCGCCGCAATCCGCGCAGCCAGCACATTGCGGCCATGATCGTCCTCGGCGTAAAAGATCAACAACGCTTCGATTTCGGCTTGGGTTTCCGTCTCCATTTTGCACTCCTTAGCCCGATCATGGCATCGGAGCGCGTCCGGTTCTGATTAAAAAAAGTGCAATCACCCTTCCCCAAGCAACATCGCAATATTCTCCGGCGTGATTAACCGGATGACGTTGGCCTGCCCCGGCGTTCCGGCGGGGTAGCCCATGACGGCGATGTAGGTTTTGTCCACCGCGATCAGTCCGCGGGCGGCCGCCTCTTTGATAAAGTCGCGCATCAGGGCGTGGTTATCCTCAAAAACCGGCATCGTAAAGGTGTGTTCCGCCCCCCAGCACAAACCCAGCCGCCTAAAGGCCGCTTCGTCGTGGGTGACGCACAGGAGGCGGGATTTGGGGCGGAATTTGGCCATTTTGTAGGCGGTCTGGCCGCTAAAACTGAACACAATGACCCCCTCGGCCCCCACATTGCACGACAGTTGCGCCACCGACGCCGCCACCGCTTCGCCCGTTCCCAGAGCGCGATCGGTGTGCCGTCCGTAGGGATAGATCGATTCGATTTCGCGGATTGTCTCGCACAAAACCGCCACCGCCTTCAGGGGATGCGCCCCCACGGCGGTTTCGTCCGAAAGCATCACCGCATCGGTGCCGTCCAGCACCGCGTTGGCGATATCGCTGATTTCGGCGCGGGTGGGAAAGGGCGAATGGACCATGCTGCCGAGCATCTGCGTGGCGGTGATGACCGGTTTGCCCTGCGCGTTGGCGGCGGCGATCACCTTTTTTTGGATAACGGGCACCTTTTCCAGCCCCACCTCCACGCCCAGGTCGCCCCGCGCCACCATCAACCCGTCACTCTCGGCCAAAATCGCCTCCAGCTCCTCGACCGCTTCATGCTTTTCGATCTTGGCCAGCAGCAGCGCGCGGCTTGCGGCGGCGTGCAGCAGGCTTCGGGCCTGGCGCATATCCTCCGCGCTTTGCACAAAGCTGATGGCGACCATATCGACCCCCATCTTCGCGCCGAAGGCGATGTCTGAGCGGTCCTTGGGGGTAATGGCCGAAATGCGCAGCCGCACGCCGGGGAAGTTCACCCCCTTGCGCGAACTGAGCGTTCCGGGGGTCAACACCTCAAGGTGCACCGCCCTTTCGTCGCAGCCGCTCACCCGGGTCCGGATGGTGCCGTCGGCAAAATAGACCGCCGCCCCCGGCTGCAGATCCTCCAGCGCTTCGGGATCGGTCAGGCTTAGCTGATGGGGCTTTTCGATGAGCGCGGCATCCTTGACCAATTCCAGCCGATCGCCCGGCTCCAAATCGAGCGGCTTGGCCAGATCGCCGATGCGCATTTTGGGGCCGGAAATATCCTGCAAAATAGCCACCGGACGGCCCGATTCCCGCGCCGCCTGACGGATGCGCTCGATCAGTTCGCCGTGGTTTTCGTGGCTGCCATGGGAGAAGTTGAGCCGGAACACATCCACGCCCCCTTCGATCAGCCGCACAATCTGCTCATAACCCTGCGTGGCCGGGCCGACGGTGGCGACAATCCGCGTTTTTTTCATTTTACCCCCTTAGAGTGACGTTAGCTTACCCAAAAGCGGGGGCCGCACCATTACAAGGAGGTGCTATAATCGGCCAACATTCAAGGATTGAAGATATGGGCGGACGGACAGGACTGGCTTTCGGCTTTATTACGGCAATCTGGACGATTATTGTTCTGTCGCTCTTTTTCGCCGGCGTGCGCGATCGTCACGGCACCCACAGCCAGCTGGCCGTCGCCGAAGCGCGATCGAGCTACAACAAAGATGTCGCCTACCGCCAGTGGGGCACCCACCACGGCGGCGTTTACGTGCCCATCACCGCGACCACGCCCCCCAACCCCAATCTTTCCCACATCAAAGACCGCGACGTCAATACCACCGGCGGCAAGCAACTCACCCTCGTTAACCCCGCCTACATGACCCGCCAGGTCCACGAGCTGCCCGAAACCCAGTACGGCATCAAGGGTAAGCTCACCAGCCTCAAACCGGTTCGCGCCCTCAATGCGCCCGACGAATGGGAGGCCGCCGCGCTGGAAAAACTCAAGGCGGGCCGGGCGGACTATTTTGAGCTGACCGGTTTTCAGGGCGAACCCCATCTGCGCTACATGGGGCCGATGATCGCCAGCGAAAACTGCCTCAAATGCCACCGCACGCAGGGTTACCAAACCGGCGACGTGATCGGCGGGGTTTCCATTGCGGTGCCGTGGCGCGGTTATGCGGATTTGGCGGCGAAAGAAAACCTCAAAAGCGCCCTCGCCTATGCGGCGCTGTGGCTCTTTGGGTTGACGGTTCTGGGGGGCAGTTACCTCTATCTTCAACGCGAAATCGAAGCGCTCAAACGGCGCGAAACCCTCTGGCACGAAGCGCTCGAAGGGGCGCAGCAGGGGGTTTGGGAGTGGAATCCCAAAACCGGAGAGATTCACTACTCCGATCGCTACAAAGCGCTGATCGGCTACGCGCCGCACGAACTGGAGGACACCTACGAAGCATGGGAAAGCCGCGTGCATCCCGACGATCTGCCCGAGGCCGACAAACAGATTCGCCGCTGCACCCAAGGGGGCGAAGCCCGCTACGAAAACGAACACCGCCTGCGCTGCAAGGACGGTCACTACAAATGGGTGCTCGATCGCGGCAGCGTGATGGAGCGGGACGAAGCGGGCCGGGTGACGCGCATGGTGGGCACGCTGGCCGATGTGAGTCTGCATCACGAACTGCTCTTAAGGGCAAACGAGGCGCAACAGCGCGCGCAGCTTTATTTGCAGCTGGTGGATGTGATGATTGTGGCGCTGGATCAAGACGGAACCGTCCGGCTGGTCAACCCCGCCGCCGCCCGGCTGGTCGGGCTTGAGGAGGCGGATATTGTGGGTCAGCCGTGGTTTGACCGCTTTCTGCCCGAAGGTCAGCGCGAACAGGTCAAGGCAGTTTTTGCGCAGGAGGTGTGGGAAAAACGGCAGGAACCGCTGCTGTATGAAAACCCCATTCTGACCGCAAGCGGCGAAGAGCGGCTCATCAGCTGGCGCAGTACGGCGATCTTTGATGCGGCGGGCAACCTTGCGGGCGTGCTGGCCGCCGGAACCGACATCACCGAAGAGCGCGAAGCGAGGCGCGCGCTGGAAAAACTCAACGCCGAGCTGGAGGAGCGGGTGGTTACGGAGGTGACCCGGCGGCAGGAGAGCGAACGGACCATGCTGCACCAGTCCCGCGTGGCGGCCATGGGCGAGATGATTACCGCCATCGCCCACCATTGGCGTCAGCCGCTGAATGTGGTGGCCCTGGAGGTGCAGGGGCTGCGCGACGAACTGCGCGCGGGTACGCTGGACGAGACGCGGCTGGAGACGATGATCGAAAAAAGCATGGGCAAAATCCGCGAAATGTCCGACACCATCGACAGTCTGCGCGGCCTGATCGCCACCGAATCGCAAAAGCAGCAGTGCTGCGTGCTTGAGGAGCTGCAGCAGGCCCATCAGCTGCTGAAAGCCGAGCTGGAGGTGGAGAATATCCGCACCGTCGCCTTCTGTTTTGAAGAGGATGCAAAGCCGCTTCCGGCGTGCCGCTGCCAACCCCAAAACGCAAAGTGGGTGCGGATCATTCCTGCGGATTTCCGCCAGGCGGTCTTTAACATTCTTATCAACGCCCGCGATGCCATCAAAGAGCGGCGCAAGAAAAACGGCGGGCCCGAAACGGGGCAGATCACCGTCCGGTTGCTGTATGAAGAGGGGTTTGAGCGCGTCGAGATCGAAGACAACGGCGGCGGTTTCGCGCCGGGCGCCATTGAACATATTTTTGACCCCTTCTTTACCACCAAAGAACGGGGCCGGGGCGAAGGGCTGATTACCGGCGTGGGGCTGGGATTGTACCTGACCAAAATGGTTGTCGAAGAGCGCATGGGCGGCACGATTAGCGCCGAAAACGCGGCTGAAGGGGCGCGTATTGTTATCCGCTTGCCGCTGGAAAAGAAGGCGTGAGGCGCATTTACCTCGAAATCACCCCCAAGTGCGGGCTGAGCTGCAGCTTCTGTCCGCCGCATAAACAGACGGGCGAACCCATGCCGATCGCGCTTTTTGAGCGGGCGGCGGCGCAGGCGGCTTCGCTTACGCGGGAGGTATCGCTGCATGTGATGGGCGATCCGCTCACGGTCGGGAATCTAGCGGATTATCTGGATATTTGCGCCAATCACGGCCTGAAGGTCGGGCTGACCACCGCCGGGCATTTGGTGAACGAAAGCCGCTACCCCGCCTTGCTGCACCCGGCGATCAAACAGGTTAATTTTTCCGTGGCGAGTTTTGCGGCCAATCCGCAGAAAATCGCGCTGGAAGCCTATTTAGCGCCGCTGATCGCCTACGCCCAAACCGCTTCGCAAACCGATCGCATCTTTACCAACTTTAGGCTCTGGAATCTGGACGGCAAAGACGAAACGGCGGCTTTTAATAACGCGGTGTTGGCGGTTTTGGCCCGATCGTTTGCGGTGGAAAAACGAGAGGATTTTGCACAGCTCGCCCCCCGCGTGCGGCTGGTGTACGACGCGCTGTTTGCATGGCCCGATCCGCACGGCGCGATCGTGGCCGAGCGCGGCACCTGCCACGGCGCAAGCGGCCAGCTGGCGGTGCTTAGCGACGGGCGCGTGGTGCCCTGCTGTCTGGATTCAAGCGGCGCGATCGAACTGGGGAACGTGGCGGATCAAACGCTTAAAGAGGTGCTGCAAACCCTGCGCGTCAGACGCTTGCGCGACGGGTTTAAGCGCGGCGAGCTGATCGAGCCGCTTTGCCGCCGCTGCGGCTACCGCACCCGCTTTGACTAGGCTTCCAGCCGCCTGAAGATAAAGCGGACCATACTCTGCGCCAGCTCCTGTTCGCCCACAAAAACGCCGTCCGCGCCTTCGCTTTTTAAGAGCGCCGCCCCCTCTTCGGTGTGGGTGCGGCCCACGATCGCAACGTTAGGGTTGAGCTCTTTGGCCAGCGCGATCATCTGTTTGGCCTCAAAGGTGTCGGGCATGGCGATGACGACGATTTTGGCGTTAAAGGCGTGGGCCTGCACCAGCGTGGCCGGATCGGTCACGTCGCCATAAAGCGCCAAAATTCCGCGTCTGCGCAGCGCCAGCACCGCTTCGCGGTCGATCTCCACCACCACAAAGGGGGTCGCGCTTTGCAGCAGCGCCGTGGCGATGCGCGCGCCCACACGGCCGTGGCCCACCAGAACAACGTGGTTTTCCAGTTGCGCCACATCGGCCTCCTTGGGCAAAACCGAGAGCGGATCGCCGGGGCGTTCGAGCGAGCAGGCCAGTTTGGAACGGCTGCGCAGCCACTGCTGGATCGGATCGATGGTTTTGAAAATAAGCGGGTTTAGGGCAATGGAAATCAGCGCCCCGGCCAAAATCAGGCTGTGGCCCTCGATGGAAAGCAGTCCAAAAGCCACCCCCATGCCCGCCAAAATAAACGAAAACTCCCCAATCTGCGCCAAGCTGGCCGAAACCGTCAGCGCCGTGTTGACCGGATAACGGAAGGCAACCACCAGCAAAAACGCCGCGATCGACTTGCCCAGCATAATAATCAGCACCACCGCCAGCACATGCAGCGGCATCTGAATCAAGATAAAGGGATCAAACAGCATCCCCACCGCCACAAAAAAGAGCACCGAAAAGGCATCGCGCAGGGGCAAAGAACGCTCCGCCGCCTGATGGCTTAAATGCGATCCGCGCATCACCATCCCCGCAAAAAACGCGCCCAGCGCAAAGGAGACATCAAAAAAGTGGGCCGAAAGATAAGCAATCCCCAGCGCAGCGGCAATAACGCACAGGGTAAAAAGCTCCCGTGACCCGGTCTGGGCCACCTGCCAGAGCATCCACGGAAAAAACCGCTTGCCCAGCGCCAAAATCAGCGCAATAAACACCCCCACCTTGCCCAGCGTGATCGCCAGCTGCAGCCAGAGGTTTTGATCGGCTGCGGGTTCGGCAACGGCCGTGCCGCCCAGATAAAAAGCCAGCGGCGGCAAAAGCACCAAAACCATCACCATCACCAGATCTTCGACCACCAGCCAGCCGATGGCAATGCGGCCGTTGACCGATTCCAAAATCCCGCGATCCTCCAGCGCGCGAATTAACACCACCGTGCTGGCCACCGACAGCGCCAGACCGAAAATCAGCGCGCCGCCCAAATCCCAGCCCCACAGCGTCGCCACCCCGGTGCCCAGCGCCGTGGCCGCGCCGATTTGCACGATCGCGCCGGGCAGCGCGATACGTTTAACCGAAAGCAGATCCTCCACCGAAAAGTGAAGCCCCACGCCGAACATCAGCAAAATGACGCCAATTTCGGCCAGCTGCTGCGAAAGCGCCGCGTCCGCCACAAAACCGGGGGTAAAGGGGCCAATCACCACGCCGGCCAGCAGATAGCCCACCAAGGGCGGCAGCTTGAGTTTGGCCGCCGCAAAACCGGCAACCAGAGCAAACCCGAAGGCGGCGGCAATGGTGGTAATCAGCGTGAGTTCGTGTTCCAAAAGGGCTCCGGTGTTACAAAATGGCGCGATTATAACTTACGGAAATCACCCAAGCTTAAACATGGATGCCAAAAAACCCATCACCCGATCGAATGCACCCGCCCCACTTCGCCCGTCTCTAAGCGCACTTTGATGCCGCGCGGGTGAAAGGCGGCGCTCGTTAAGAGTTCGCGCACAATCCCTTCGGTTAAACGGCCGCTTTGCTGGTGGGCTTTTTGCACGATTTTCACCTTTAGCCCCGGCTTGATGTCGGCGCGGGTTTGGGCCGCTTTGGCGGGCGGCTCTTTGCTGCGTTCGGCCCGCTCCTCTTCAAACTGTTCCAATAGACGGTTAAGCATTTCTTCCCCCAAATTGACCGCGGTCAATAAATATGCGCTTCTTTGCGGCTATGATAGCCAAAATCAACAAGGAGCCTGCCATGCAATGGGGAGCCGCGCCGAAGAAAAAACCGTGGAAAGAGCGGGTGTGCGATCAGCCCCACCAGCTCTTTTTTGTTTCCGCCCTCTTTTGGGCGATCGTCACGATGGGGGCGACCTTTTTTGCCCTGATCGGCAAGCCGATCGACTTTGCGCTGTTTCACGGTTTTGGCCTTTTTCACGGCGTGTTTAGCAGCGCCTTTATGGGCTTTTTGTTTACCGTCATTCCCAAATACACCAACGCTTTACCCATCGCCCAAAGCCGCTACCTGAGCGTGTGGGCGCTGCTGCAAACGGGGTTGATTACGGCGCTGTTTATCGCCCCCGTTGCGGGCAAAGCGCTGGTTTCCGCCGCGCTGCTTTTAGCGGCGGCGACCTTTTTTCAAACCATTGCGCAGGGGAAATTTAACTATAAACACGAAAGCAAATGGCTGGCCGTGGCCGTCACGCTGGGCGCGGCGAGCGTCTGGCTCAACACCATGACGGCGTTCTGGCTCTACTTGGTTCCGGTGGTATTCGTGGTGGCGCAGCGGATGATTCCCGCCTTTTACGCCCAGTGGTTTGGCAAAGCGCCCGCCGACAAACCGGTCTGGTTTATTGCGCCCTTTATGGCGGCGTTCTGGACGATTGCGCTGGGATACCTTGTCGATGTGCCGCTGCTGATCGCCGCCGGATCGCTGGCCGGATTTGGGGCGGTGGGCTACTTTCTTTACACGCTGGATGTGTGGAAAAAAGCCCCCGCGATCTTCTGGATTCTGCCGCTGGGGATTGTGTGGCTGGAAGTGGGGCTGGGGCTGCTGGTTTTTGAATCGATCAGCGGCGTTGATACGGGCAAACTGGCCTTCCACGCGGCGGCCATGGGCACGCTGCTAACCTTGCTCGTGGGCTTCGGAACCCGCGTGATTTTGGGCCATTCGGGCCAAAAAATCGAAGCCGACCGCTTTGCCGTGGGCATCTTTTTGCTGGCCCAAGCCGCCATTTTGGTGCGCCTGATCGCCTCGGCCTTCCAAACCGCCGGATCGCCGCTAATGACGGGCTTTTTGCACCTGTCGGCATGGTTGTGGATTTTGCTCTTTATCCTGTGGGGTGCGCGGCATTACAAAACGCTTTTGCGCGTGAAGCAATAAACCGCTATAATCGCTTCATATATTGAAGCGATTAGCGAGGTAAACGCATCATGTGGATTTGGCAGCAGCCCGCTTGGCCCCGTTTTGAGTGGGACGAAAAGCGCGTCACGCCCCTGCTCTTGCAAGCCCGCCGCGCCCAAGGCGAACTAATAGGCCGCATGGCGCTATTGCGCGATGACGATCGCCTTCGCGCCGAACTGGAACTGTGCCTAAGCGAAGGGCTGCAAACGGCGGCGATCGAGGGCGAAAACCTAAATCCCGAAGCGGTGCGATCGTCCCTGCTAAGACGCTTGGGGCTGGAGGGCTCTTTAACCCCCGTGCCGCGCGAGGTGGACGGGCTGATCGAAGTGCTGCTCGACGCCACGGGCCGCTACGCGCAACCCATGACGCCAGAACGGCTAAACGGCTGGCACGCCGCGCTTTTTCCCACGGGTTATTCGGGGTTAAAGCGGATTGCGGCAGGCCATTTGCGAACGGGCACGGAACCAATGCAGGTTGTCTCCGGCGCGATCGGGCGCGAGAAGGTGCATTTTGAGGCGCCGCCGTCAAATACCCTACCCCGCGAAATGACCGCTTTTTTAGCGTGGCTGGAAAACCCGGACGAAACCGACGGGCTGATCCGCGCCGCGTTAACCCACCTGTGGTTTGTCACCCTGCACCCCTACGAAGACGGCAACGGGCGGCTGGCCCGCGCGCTGAGCGATCTGGCCTTGGCGCGGGACGAAAAAAAGCCCGTGCGCCTATACGCGCTTTCGGCGCAGATTATGAAACGCCGCAGCGACTACTACCGCATTTTGGAAGCCACCCAAAAAGGCGGCTTGGACGTGACGGCGTGGATTGTCTGGTTTTTGGAGGTGTTTTTAGCCACGCTGGACGAAGCGCGCGCGGTGCTGGAAAAGGTGCTTTTTAAAACCCGCTTCTGGGTGCGCCACGCTCCTACGCCGCTAAACGAGCGGCAAAGAAAGGCGCTTAACCGGCTGCTGGATGATGGCGAAGAGTTCAAGGGCGGGCTGAATAACCGTAAATACGCATCCCTCACCCACGCCAGCCGCGCCACCGCCTTTAGAGAGCTGGCCGATCTGGTTGCCAAGGGGTGTTTGGTTGCAACGGGCGAAGGGCGATCGGTACGGTACGAAATTGCGCCTTTTTAAGGGCAAAAAGTTAGGATTTGCGGATTGCACCTAAAGGCACTCCATGCAGATTAACACCGAAATTCTGATCCGCGCCACCCCCGAACGGATTTGGGCGATTCTGACCGATTTTGCCCGCTACGGCGAATGGAACCCGTTTATCAAACAGATTTCCGGCAAAGCCGAAGCGGGGGCCAAGCTGATTGTGCGCATCCAGCCGCCGGGTAAAGGGGCCATGACCTTTAAACCCACGGTGTTAGAAGCCGCGCCGGGCCGCAAGCTGGAATGGCTGGGCCATCTGTGGATTCCCGGCCTCTTTGACGGCCGTCATAGTTTTACGATCGAACCCGCCGAAAACGGCTGCCACCTGATTCACAGCGAAACCTTCAGCGGCCTGTTGCTGCCGCTGGTCAAGAACAGTCTGGACGCCACCCGCGCGGGATTTGAGGCGATGAACGCCGCTTTGAAGGCAAGGGCGGAGGGGTAGCGCGGCCCTAATAGTGGTAACGACACTGCGCGATCAAAAGAAATTCGCTTGACAGCAGATACTACAAAACCTCTAGTTTTAAGCGGATTTTGTCCATTTCGCTCTCAAGCAAATCATACAATTCATCTATTCTTTTTTGATTATTTTCAATAAATTTCTGTTTTATGTTTTCTCTGGTATCAACCAAATCATTTTGTTCCAATGAACCATCTCGTTCTGCATCATCATATGCACAAAAAATTCTATCTTTTTCTGCCGCCAAAAATTCAAACTTATTGAATACTTCACGCGTTACTATCGTTCTGTTTGCGAGCAACTCTCCAATAATTTCTTCCAAAGACCGATATTGCACCTCGTATGCTTCTTCAATTCTTTCACCGTCAAGACCTTCTTCGTTTTCGATATCAATGGTCTTTGGTCTCCTGATATCCTCATTACGATTTTGGATAATCTTTGAAATATTCTGATACATTTTTATCTTTTGTGTCAACAGTTCACTAAAAATCTCTTTTGTTAATTGATGCCTTTGGGTTACCTCAATCTCTTCTTTTTTATTAGCCAGCTCAACAGATCGATTATAGTGAGACCAACCCGCAGAAACTAGTGCAGTCACAACACCTGCGAGAGCAAGCGTATCACGGAGAGGTTCCGTTGATACAAATCCATAGAATACAATCAACATGGCAGTCGCCAAAACCAAAACTAGCGCCAACATGATAAAAAGAGATGAAAATAATCTAGGCCAAGAAAACATCAAACCCCTTTGAAGATATAAACGGTGTCAGACTACTTTTCTCCGCAATGACGGCGGGGTGCCAATGATCTGATCTAAAATCGAAACCGCCAGCGCCTTGTCAAACACGCACACCCTCCCGCTCAATCCGCGCCTTTAGCGCCGGGTTCATGCGCGTTCGAAGCCTGATCAGATCAACCGGAGCGCCCAAGCCTTGCTCCAGCTCCTCTTTGAGATCAAAAAGTTTGAAATAGTCGGCCAGATCGGTCTGCACGGCAATATCCACATCGCTATCCTCCCGCGCTTCACCCCGCGCCGTGGAGCCAAAAAGAATAATCTGCGAAACGCCGTATCTATCCGCCAATCTGCTCTTTTGACGACCCAAGTAATCCAGCACAAAACGTTCGCGTAATTGACGATCCATTTATTTGACCTGCTTGCCGTTTTGGACAAATTGTAGCAAAACGCGGTTGTTCAAACGGTGCAAAACCGTTTCAACCATCACACCGCTTAATATCCCGGTCAAAACTCAAAATCCCTTTGTTTTCATACCGTTTTCTAGCGCACAAAAGCGCGTCCACAAAGTCGATGTTTTTGTGGGCAAAAAGCGTGAGCGCCTCGGTTAATTGCGGTTTGTCGGGGTTGCAGACAAAGGCTAGTGAAAGGATTTGTTTCAGGTCGTCGCTGGCTTCGCGGCGATCGATGTCGTAAAACTTCGTCAATACAAACAGCGCTTCCATCAAGACGCTTTCCATAATCACCACCGCCAGCTCGCCCGCTTCGATCTGTTTAAAAATCGTCTGCGCTTTGTCGAACAACGCGCGATCGTCGCCGATGAGAAACCGGATGATCACATTCGTATCAAGCAGGTGAACCATATTTGTCCCCGATCATCCTCTCCCACGCCTCTTTTCGCGCCTGCTCGAAGGGAATGTTGCGCTTCTTGGCCGCTATGCGGTTTTGGTACTTGCCCGCCAATGCGCCGATGCTGACCTGTTGACGGGCGGGGTACACAATCGCCAAGGTCTCATGGGTGCGTTTGTTGACGATAGCCGCCGGTTCCTCAAGGTTTTTAAAAAGCGCGATATTCTTCTGGATTTCGCCGATAGCCAAGGTGGTCATGCGCACTCCTTTATATAAATCTGTCCGATTCTATATAAACATGCCCAGCGTGTCAAGCGGCTGCCGCTCTCGATTTGCGCACCATCAAATAAATCACCGGCACAATCAGCAGCGTCAGCACCGTGGAGCTGATCACGCCGCCCATCATGGGCGCGGCGATGCGGCTCATCACTTCGCTGCCCACCCCTTCGATAACCATCAGCGGAATCAGGCCGATCAGCATCGAGAGCACCGTCATCAGTTTGGGCCGCACGCGCAGCACCGCGCCTTCGAAAACCGCCGTTTTGAGTTCATCCAGCGTCAGTGCGCGGCCTAGGCGTTCTTTGGCCTCCAATACCGCTTCGTCGAGGTAGATCATCATCACAATCGCCGTCTCCGCCGCAATGCCCATCAGCGCCAAAAAGCCTACGATCACCGCGATGCTCAGCGCGTAATCCAGCCCCCAAATCAGCAGCAGCCCGCCGATCGCCGCAAAGGGGAGCGTCAGGTACACAATCAGCGTGTTTTTCCAGTCCCGCAGCGCCAGAAAAATCAGCATCCACAGCAGCACCAGCGTCACGGGGACAATATAGGTCAGACTCTCCATGGCGCGTTTAAGGTACTCGCTCTGGCCCGACCATTCGTAGTGGTAGCCCGCAGGCAGCGCCACTTCACCCAGCAGACGGCTCATCTCCTCCTCGTAGGTTTTGGGCGACACGCCGGGGCGCGGCGTGATAAAAATAAACGCCACCCGTTGCGCTTTTTCGGTCTTAATTTCCGCCGGGCTGCGCTCATGCCGCACCTCGGCCAGTTCGCGCAAAGGCCGCCAGCCCAGCGCGGTTTTGATCATCACATTCCCCAGCGCCGTCACATCGCCGCGATCCGCTTGCGCCAACCGGATCGTAATGGGGTAATTTTCCAGATTATCAAGGCGCGTCGAGACCTGTTCGCCGCCGATCTGCGCGCGCAGGGCCATAAAAATCGCCTCTTTGGTCACGCCGTAGCGGCTTAGGCGCTCTTCGTCCGTATCGAGCGCTAGGTAATACCCCTGATTGCTCCGCTCCGCAAAAGCGGTTTGCGTGCCCGCGTACCCCGCCAGTTTGGCTTCAAACGCTTTGGCCAGCCGTTCCAGCTCCGCCGAATCCTGCCCGTAGAGTTTAATGCCCATCGGGGTTCGAATACCCGTCAGCAACATATCGATCCGCCCGCGAATGGGCCATGTCCAGGAGTTGATCAGTCCCGGAAGCTGCACGGTGGCTTCCATTTCGTCCAGCAGTTTGTCCCACGTCATCCCCTCGCGCCACTCGCTTTCGGGTTTAAAGGTGATAATCGTTTCGATCATGCTCAGCGGCGCGGGGTCGGTGCTGGTGTCCGCCCGCCCCGCTTTACCGAATACGTTTTCCACCTCGGGAAAACTCTTAATCAGCCTATCGGTCTCCTGCGTCAGCTCCCGGGCCAAATCCACGCCGATGCCGCTTCCGGTGACGGGCATATACATCACCGATCGTTCGTTCAGGGGCGGCATAAACTCCCATTTGATCTGATTGTACAGGGGCAGCGCGGCCAGAAAAATTGCGGCAAAAACAAGCAACGCCGTTTTGGGAAAACGCAGCGCGGTTTTGAGCATCGGCGAATAGCCGGTCACAAAAAAGCGGTTGATCGGGTTTTCCAGTTCGCCTTTAATCCGCCCGCGCAGCAGGTAAACCATCATCACCGGCACCAGCGTGATCGCCAGCACCGCGCCCGCAAGCATGGCGAAGGTTTTGGTGTAGGCCATCGGGCTAAAAAGTTTGCCCTCCTGACCCGTCAAAGCAAAGACGGGCAGGAAAGAGACCACAATCAAAATCAGCGCAAAAAAGATCGGTCGCCCCACCTGTTTGGACGAATGCAAAATCGCCTCGAACCGCTCCTTGGCGGTGATATTTTCGCCCTTATGGTGCAGGGTTTTGTGGGCGTTTTCCACCATCACAATCCCCGCGTCCACCATCGCGCCGATGGCGATCGCAATGCCGCCGAGCGACATAATATTGCTCTCCACCCCCGCCAGCCGCATCAATAAAAAGGTGTAAACGATCGTGATCGGCAGCGTCACGATGATAATCAGACTGCTACGAAAGTGGAGCAAAAACAGCGCAATAATCGCCATGACGATCAGGCTCTCTTCGGTCAGCGCCCGTTTGAGCGTATCCAGCGCCGCGTCAATCAAACTGCTGCGATCATAGGTGGTCACCAGCTCCACATCGGCAGGAATAATGCCCGCGAGTTTTTCTTTCACCCGTTCGATCACCGCGTAGGCATTTTCCCCGAAACGGGCCACCACAATGCCGCCCACCACTTCGCCTTCGCCGTTTAAGTCCGCCGTTCCGCGCCGCCCGGCGGGAACCACCTCCACATGACCCAAGTCACGCACTTTCAGCGGCGTGCCGTTGATGGTTTTGACGGTCAGATTTTCCAGCGTCTCAGGCTCGCGCACATACCCTCGCGCAATGACAATGTGCTCAAACCCGTTTTCCAGCACCACGCGGCCGCCCACGTCGTTGTTGTTTTCGCGCACGGCCCGCGCTACCTCATCAACGGCCGTGTCGTACTGCACCAGCCGGGATTGATCCAGCACAATCTGATAGTCCTTGACAAACCCGCCCACGCTGGAGACCTCGCTCACGCCGTCCACGCTTAAAAGCGCGTAGCGGATAAAGAAGTCCTGCAAGGTGCGCAGTTCATCCAGCGTCCGGGTCTGGCTGGTCAGGGCGTATTGATACACCCAGCCCACCCCCGTCGCATCCGGCCCCATTTTGGCGCTGGCTCCGGCGGGCAACTGGCCCGAAAGTTCCGCCAGCTTTTCCAGCACCCGTTCGCGGCCGAAATACAGGTCAACCCCGTCTTTAAAAATGACGTAGATCATCGCTGTCTCAAAGGAGCTAAAGGCCCGCACCGTATCCACCTGCGGCACCGACAAAAGCCGCGTGACCAGCACGTTTGTCACCTGATCGTTCATCACCTGCGGCGACTGCCCCGCCCAGTTGGCCTCTACAATCACCTGCGGAGGCGAAAGATCGGGCAACACGTCTAACGGCGTGGTTTTAACCGCCCACACCCCCGCCATCAAACTCAGCGCCACCCCCAACAGAACCATCAGGGGGTTGCGCATACTCCATTCGATGATTTTTTCGATCATGGTCAGTACAACATATTAATTTCGGCGTCGCTGTCAAACAAAAACAACGCGCCGCTGACCACCTGATCGCCTTCATCCAGCCCGGAAACCACCTCATACAAACGGCTATCCAGCCGCGTCGCTTCGATCTCGATCGGATCATATTCGCCCTCGAAGTCGCTCTTTTTAAAGACGTAGAACTGCTCGCCGCGCGGCATCACCGCCGAGGCGGGCAGCGCCAGAATTTTGCGCGGCGGCAGGGAAAGGGCCACTTCGGCAAAGTTGCCGGGCTTCAGCGCGCCGTCGGGGTTTTGCACCGCATAACGGGCGATCACGGTCTGATCGGCTCCGGTTGAAGGCGCAATCAGCAGCGGCGTTGCGCTTTTGGTGCCCGCCATGCCGGGGCTGAACACCTCGGCCTTTTTCGCCTGCGAAACAAAGGGCAAATCATGGGGCCAAACGCGCGCCTCGATCCACACGGTGCTCAAATCCGCCACGCTCACCAGCGTCGATCCCGCAGGCGCAAAAGCGCCGGGGTTAAACTTTTTTTCCAGCACAAAGCCGCTCAAGGGCGATCGCACCGCAATCTCTTCGGTGGCCCGGCCGTTTTTTTCGGCGGCTTTAATCTCCGCCTCATCCACCCCCAGTAGCCGTAAACGGCGGCGGCTGGAGTCCCGCATCGCTTCGCTGTGGCCGCTTTTGATCAGCTCCTCCAGCGCAGCGGTCGCTTCGGGGCTGTACACGCTCAAAAGCGGCTGCCCCTTTTCGACCGCTGCGTAACTTTGCGCCGCGTGCAGGGTCTTAACCCACCCGTCAAAACGCAAACTCACCTCCGCCACCCGCGCTTCGTCGGGGGTCACCACGGCGTAAAAACGGCGCGTGGGCGCGTAGTCGATCGCCTGAACTTCCGTCATTTTGACGTTAAACTTCTGCACCACCCGCGCGGGGTCGTTGGCCCAAAGCGTGCCGATCGCCGCCGCCCACAAAAGAACCTTTTTCATACGCCCTCCCCTGTTAACGCTTCAATCATCAGCCTGTTTTCATGCCACATCAGCGACTCTTTAACCGCGCGCAGCTGCAGATCCAAAATCTCCAAAAGCGTGCGGTACGCCTCATCCAACCCCGAACCGCCGCTTTCGTAGCGAGCCTTGGCCAAGTCGTACAGGTGCCTCGCCTGCGGCAGCAGTTTGTGTTCGATCAGCGCGTAGCGATCGGCGGCTGCGGTTGCGGCGGCATGGGCGCTTTGAAGCCGCCCGGTCAGTTCGCGCCTCAAGGCCCCTTCGGCGCTGGCGGCACCGCCAAACTGAGCGCGCGCGCTTTGGTGGGCCAGCCCTTCGCGCCCCAAAAAGGTCAACGGCGCTTCGAACCGCACAAAGAGATAATCCTCGCTTTCCGTCACATTGGCATACCCCAGCCGCACGGTGAGATCGGGCCTTTTGGCCGCCTGCGCCGCCTGAGCGCCAAAGCGGCCCGCCTCGGCTCTGGCCCGCGCGGCTTTGAGCTGCGGGCTGTTTTTTTCCAGCCGCTCAATCAGCGCCGCCGTGTCGGGCAAAGCCCCCTGCGGCGCGAGCGTCAAAAGCACGCGGTCAGGCCGCAGGGCGGTTAAATCCTCCAGCCTGGCCAGCTGCGTCTCAATCGCCGCTTGCGCATCGTGCAGGCGCAAATCCAGCCCGTCCCGAAACAGCTCGGCGCGGGCCAGCGTGAGGTGATCGCCCCGCGCCGTGCCCTGATAAACGCCCGCCAGCCGCACCAGCTCCTGCGCCAGCTCGCGGCTTTGGCGCAAAATAGTCTGCTCCTGCCTGGCCGCCTCCAGCCCATAGGCGCTCGCCAAGGCCTGGCGCGTCACGTCACGGCGGATCGACTCCGTATCGGCCCTGACCGCTTCGGCCTCGGCCAACGCACGGTTTTGCTGGCTGGGCAGCTTGCCCCACGCGGGGATTTTCTGCGCGATCGAAACGGCGCTCATCTGCCCGGCCATGGAGCGATCGAGCGGATCGGAGAGCATAATATCGCTCAGTTCAAACTCCACCATCGGGTTCTCCCAGCGTCCGATTAAACGCGCCTCGGCAAGCGCGCGCTCAAGCCGCTGCTGGGCGGCAACCACCTGCGGATGCTCCGCCGCCTTTTGCTTGAGCGTTTCCAAGCTCGCGCCCCACAGGGCCAAGGGAAGCAGCAAAAAAGCGGGGGCGCGCATTTAAAACCTCAGGCTGGTTTTGTATTCGGCGCTTTTGCCGTCCGCTTCGATGCTCACGTTCACGCGCCAGGTGCCGCCGTGGATAATCTCCACCATTCCCGCGTACTCGCCGCCGCCCTTGGCCGCAAGCGCGCCCTTGGTTTCCATATAGGGCATCGCCGGGGGCATGGCAGGCATCCAGACCTTCAAATCCACCTTGGCGTTTTCGACCGGTTTGCCGTTTTGGGTGAGCTTAACCACCCAGTCGTTTGCGCCGCTAACGGGGGCTTTTGCGGTCTGGATGCTCACCTCGTAACCCCCCGCCTTGCCCTGCGCCTGCCAGTTGGCCCACACCGCCGTGGCGCTCAGACCCACCGCCAGCAGCACCTTGAATAACCGTTTCATTGTCGCTCCTTGGAATTTTTTCGCCCCCATCCTAGCCGCCCCAATGTGGATTATTCGTGCAATTTTTTAAGCCGTCCATCAACACAGCATGGTCACAATTCCATCACAAAAAGAGGGGAACGGGTGGGCCATGTCAGAAAAAACGGTTATTGATAAAGAGATTACCTTCGGGGACGGGGAATTTATCGTCTCCAAAACCGATCTCAGCGGAAGAATCGCCTACGGAAACGAGCTGTTTATCCGCATTTCGGGGTACACGGAGCCGGAACTGCTGGGCAAAGCCCACAGCATTTTGCGTCATCCGGATATGCCCAGAACGATTTTTAAACTGCTGTGGGAAACGGTGCAGAGCAAGCGCGAGATTTTCGCCTATGTCAAAAACCGCACCAAAGAGGGGGCCTACTACTGGGTGCTGGCTCAGGTCACCCCCTCCTTTGACGATGCGGGCAGCGTGATTGGCTACCACTCGGTGCGCCGCAAGCCCTCGCGCGAAGCGGTCGCCAAGGTGAGCGCCCTTTACCGCAAGATGCTCGATGCCGAACGCGGCGGCGGCATGGAAGCGTCCAAAAAAATCCTGATGCAGGAAATCGAAAAAACCGGAGGCACCTATGAGTCCTACATCCTCGCTCTCTAAGGCGAAACTCCTCAACACCGTGCTTTTGGGCACCTTTGCCGGCGGCGTGCTGATCGAAATTCTGGTGGCGGGCTTTCACTGGGTCTATCTGGGCGCGCTCGTTAACTTTGCGCTGATCGGCCTGATCTACCGCCATATCACCAAAACCCAGACGCAGCTTTCCAAGCTGGCGGCGCTGGCCGAAGAGGCGCAGCAGGGCAAACTGGAAAACCGCATCACAGGCATTGACGAAGGGGGCGAGCTGGGCCGCGCCTGCTGGAGTTTAAACAACCTGCTTGACCAGCTCGAAGTCTTTATGCGCGAAGTGCGCGCTTCGATCGAAGCGGCGGGCGAAGGGCGCTTCCACCGCCACCTTATTGCGCAGGGCTTCGCCGGGCAGTTCGCCTACAACGCCAAGCTGATGGGCAAAGGGCTTGAAGCCATGGAGCGCAGCCACCTGCAAACCGAGCGCAACAAGGTCAATGCCGAGCTGGGCAATATCGGCAAGGGGGTCGGCGGCGGTTTGATGGTGATTCAAGAGGATCTCAAAGAGGGCATGCAAAACCTGCAAAACATCGCTTCGCGCAGCCGCGACACCGCCGATAAAGCCAACGAGAGCCTTCAGGGCATCCGCAGCGTGGCAACCAATCTCTCCGAGCTGCTCGAACGGATCGACCGCGCGGGCGAAAGCATTATCAGCCTCAATGAGCGCACCCGCGAGATCACCTCGGTGGTCAACCTGATTAAAGACATCGCCGATCAGACCAATCTGCTGGCCCTCAACGCCGCGATCGAGGCGGCCCGGGCGGGCGAACACGGGCGCGGTTTTGCCGTGGTGGCGGACGAAGTGCGCAAGCTGGCCGAGCGCACCCAAAAGGCCACGGGAGAGATCGCCGTGTCGATCCAGACGCTGCAGCAGGAGGCGGGAGATATCTCCAACGGCGCGGAGAGCATGACCGAACTGGCCCGCGCCTCGGGCGAGTCGATCGAGGAGTTTAGAGGCACGCTTGAAGGGTTTAACCACGACGCGGGCGAAACCGCCCATCAAGCCGGGGCGCTGGAAAACCTCACCCACGTTACGCTGGCCAAGCTCGATCACATCATCTTCAAGTCCAACATCTACTCGTCCATTTTCCACACCAAGCCCAAAGAGAATCTCGACGGGGGCTTTGCCCAGTCGCGTCTGGGCCGCTGGATCGACACCGTGGCCAAA
Organism: Campylobacterales bacterium; assembly: GCA_050251635.1. Classification (GTDB taxonomy): domain Bacteria; phylum Campylobacterota; class Campylobacteria; order Campylobacterales; family SZUA-545; genus JBFWML01. Next base: position 47,990 of record JBFWML010000006.1, read on the forward strand.
ACCCGCTTCAAGGCCGAAACGGCGCTGCGCGAAGCCAGGGCCGCCGGCGAACAGGTGCACGCCATGGCCGAAGCCAACATGGGCTTTATCGTGCCCAAGGCGCGGGTGGTGGAAAACCGCGGCGCGATCGTGGAGAACTTTACCCGCATGGAGGGCGCAAGCGACCGGCTCTTTGAAAGCCTCGACAAACTCAAAGCAAGCGCCGCGTGAAAACCCGGATTCTCATTGCCGACGACAACGACTATATCCGCGGCAAAATCAAAGAGGCGCTCAAGGGCGGCGATTACGAACTGATCGAAGCCTCCGGCGCCCAAGAGGCGATCGAGCTGTGCAAAAGCGCCCTGCCCGCGCTGGTTTTTATGGATATTCATATGCCGGGGCTGGGCGGCTTAGAGGCGGCCAGGCTGCTTAAAGAGGACCCCCTCACCCGCGAAATTCCGCTGATTCACCTGACCTTAAGCGAAGAGGAGTCGCTGCGGGAAGAGAGTTTGCGGGTCAAGGCCGACGGCTTTATCCGCAAGCCCTTTTTTGAGCAGGAGATTTTAGAGAAGGTCACCGCGCTGATTAACCGCCGGGGCCGCTTTACCACCAGCTACACCGCGCGCTTTATCCGATCGATGATTCTTTTTAGCAACAGCCGCCTTAGCGCCGGCCGCATGGTCAATATGGGCCACCAGATCTGCCGCGCGCTGGAGGTCGATGCCGAGGCCGAAAAGGATATTTTGCAGGCCGCGCGGCTGCTTTCGTGCGCCGTATGCGACGGTGACGCCAAACGGGTTGTGCGGCTTTACGACGAAATGGGATTCGCCCGGCCCGTTTCGGCCCTTTTAAACGCCGCCGCCGATGCGACGATCGAAAGCGCGATCGTCTGGGCGCTCTTTTGCCACGAAACCCGCGTCTGCGGCAATGCGGGCGGCAAGGCGGCGCATTTTGGACGCTTTGAAGGGGTGCACGACCAGATCGGCGAACTCTACGCCAACCCCGCCGTCAGCGTCGAAAGTCCGGCGGACCTGGAGTATGCGCAAGGGGAGTTTCTGCGCATGGTTTCCGACCGACCCAAGGAGGATCAAAGCCTCTACGGACGGCTCTTAAACCGCCTGCTCACCCACGAACTGCTCTACCATGAAGGGGCGCTTTTTTTCCGGGAAAACGACACCCTGATTGTGCGGCCCAAGGATCACCTCGCCCGCAACCTCTGTTTTGAAAAAATCGGTTTTTCCGCCGCAGAGATTGCCGATCGGCTCTATATTAAAAACGAGGGCAAACGCCAATCCTTTGTGCTCAGCCTCACCGCGCCCAAAACCGCCGCCGCGCCGGTTGCCGCCGCCCTCAAGCAGGCGGCCGCCCCCGCCAAAACCCTCAGCGCCCGCGCCTTTTTGGCCGATTCGCCGCTCGGTGCCGATGATTTAGAAGACCTGCGCCTGCTGGAAAAGGATATGCAGGAGTTCTTAGAGGAGATCAGCTACACCCACCACCCCAAAGAGGCGCTGCTGCACCTCAATGCGCTGCTGGGCCGCTACGCGTCGATTCTGATGATTGTCAACGAGTTTTCCAATGTGGCCGTCAGCCTGATGGGTTTTACCACCGAACTGGCCACGCTCGGCAATCTGGACGAAAAGCTGCTGAAAAAGCTTTCGGTGCTGCTCAGCGCGCTGGTGAACAACCTCACCGGATGGCGCGAAGCGATCTTCGTTCACCGCGACGCGGCGGATATTCACTTTCTTGATCAAAGCCTGCTCGCCGACTGCAATCAGGCGATCGCCGTGCTTAAAGAGCACCTTTCGGGTGCCAAATGCGAGGAGGATTTAGAGCTTTTTTAATCGGTCTGTATTAATATTGGAACTCTTTATGCTTAATAAAAGCGACTAAAATCACCACAGGGGGAATTGTTTGAGTGGTTTAAATGTGCAGTGGAAAATCCTGCTGCCGGTGCTTGCGGGCGGGATCGTGGCGATTGTGTTGTCGGTGGCGGCCTCTTTGCACGCCAAAAAGGCGCTTTTGATCGAAAGCGGCCTGAATGTCGCGCAGGTGATGGTGACGCAGGCGTCGCAAATGCGCAGCATCTACGCGGGCGCGATTACGCTTAAGGCCATGGAGGGCGGCGCGCAGGTCGAACACGACTGGACGCACAAAGAGGGCGCCATCCCGCCGGCGGCGACGCTGGTGGGCATGGTGGGCGACGCGGTGGCCAAACAGATGCCCGGCGTCACGCTTCGGCTCTACAGCGAACACCCCTTCACCCATCAAACCCTCAAGCTGGACGGCTTTGAGCGGACCTCCCTGCAAACGCTGGAAAAAAATCCCCAACAGCCCTACTACGAGCTTATCAGCCAAGGGGGCGAACACCTTCTGCGCTACGCCGTCGCCGACGTGATGGGCGCCAACTGCGTCGCCTGTCACAACGCCCACCCCCAAAGTCCTAAAACCGACTGGAAGGTGGGGGATTTTCGCGGCGCGGTGGGGGTTACGGTGCCCCTTTCCAAGCTTGAAGCGCAGCTGCATAACCGCTTTTTAACGCTGGAGCTGATTGTCGGCGGCGCGATTTTGCTGATTATTTTTCTGCTGATCGTGGTTGCCAAACGCATCTCCGGCGGTATTCACCGGATGCACGCGCAAACCCTGAGCGTTGCGGACAATCTGGATCTCACCCGCAAACTGCCCGTCGAAAGCCAGGACGAACTGGGCGAGATGGCCGAGGGGATCAACCGCCTGATCGAAAGCTTTAACCACACCCTCAAGGGGGCCAAAACCGCCTCCAACGAAAACGCCTCGGTCGCGGCGGAGCTGAGCGCCACCGCCCGCCAGATCGGCGCGGCCACCGAAAGCGCGCTCAAAAACGTCCGCGTCAGCACCGAAGGGATGAAAACCACCCGCGAGCTGGCCCAGACCGCTTCGGACAAAACCGCCCAGGTGCAACAGGCGACGCGGGATGCGGCCGCGCGGCTGCAAAACGCCCAAACCCAGATTTCCCGCATGGCCGACGAAATCCGCCAGAACTCCGCGCAGGAGAGCGAGCTGGCCCACAAGCTCAGCCGCCTTTCGAGCGAGGCCGATCAGGTGCGCAATATCCTCACCGTCATCAACGATATTGCCGATCAAACCAATCTGCTGGCCCTCAACGCCGCGATCGAAGCGGCCCGCGCAGGCGAACACGGACGCGGTTTTGCGGTGGTGGCCGACGAGGTGCGCAATCTGGCCGATCGCACCCAAAAGGCGCTCACGGAGATCAACGCCACGCTCAATGTGATTACCCAGTCGGTTCAGGATGCCAGCGAAGAGATGAACGATAGCGCGCGGGCCATCGCGCAGCTGAGCGACCGTTCCGAAGAGACCACCCGCGATATCGGCGGCGTGGCCAAGGCGATGCAGGATGCCGCCGGTCTGGCCCAAGGGGGCGCCGAAGAGATGACCCGGCTGATCCGCCGCGTCAACGAAACCGAGGGATTGATCAAAGAGGTGGACGAAACCTCCGCAAAGAACGCCCGCAGCGTCGAAGAGATCGCCGCGGCGGCGGGCCACCTCGATGAACTGACCGCCGAGCTGAAAACCAAGCTCGAACGGTTTAGAACCTAACGGTAAAGACTTAACCGCTCCAAAAACGCCTCGGGGGCCAAAAAGCCCTCGATGCGGCCAAACTCCCGCCCCTGCGCGTCAATCAACAGCGTCGCGGGCACGCCGTCAACCTGTAAACCGCTTTTAGCAAACTCCTCCCGTCCGGCGGGGGCCTCCAAAAACAGCGGCACGAAGCCCTCGTTGATCGCCTCGATCACCCGCGCGTCCGAAAGGGTTTCGCGTTTCATCCGCGTGCACCACGGACAACTTTCGCTGCTGACAAACATCAAAACCGTCTTCCCCTCCCGATCGGCGCGATCGAGGGCATTTTGGTAACGCGACTCCCAGGAAATCTTCTCGCCGGAAAAAAGCGCGAAAAAAAGCAGCACCGTTACAAAAAGCGGCCCCATCCAAAGCAAATTACGTTTCAGCGTATTCATCGGTCATCCTTCGGTCGAAATGGCGGAGTTTAGCCCGCCCGTCGTAAGAAAAAGCTTTGATACACTTTGCGTTTTGGTCTAAAAATCAGGCAGTCAGACTTTAATTTTTACGCTTCCTTTACGCTTTAATGGGCCTGATGTTTCGCTTTTTTTGATTTTTTGTAACCTCTGCAAAGGACGCCAACGTGGCCGGCATCACAACCAACCTCTCCGTGGGTAAAAAAATTGTTCTTCCCGCCCTGCTCGGCGGCATCGTGGCGGTGGCGCTGACGCTGTACGCCATCTCGCGCATCGAAACCGAAGTGGTGCTGCAAAGCGGCCTTTCGACCGCGTCGATCATGGTCAATCAGGCCTCCAAAACCCGCGTCGTTTACGCCGGGAAAATTGTGCCCAAGGCCGAACAGGGCGGCGTCATCGCCCACCACGACTGGGACAAAATGGACGCAACCATCCCTCCGGCGGCGACGCTGGTGGGCATGGTGGGCGACGCGGTGGCCAAGGATCTGCCCGGCGTTACGCTGCGGCTGTACAGTCTGCACCCCTTCACCCACCGCGAGCTTAAACTCGACGAGTTCGAAAAACGCTCCCTCGAAGCGCTCAAAAAAGACCCCTCCAAACCCTACTATGAAATGTTCACCGACGGCGGCCAGCCGCTGCTGCGCTACGCCGTGGCCGACGTGATGAAACAAGGCTGCGTCGATTGCCACAACAACCACGGCTTTAGCCCCAAAACCGACTGGAAGGTGGGGGATTTCCGCGGCGCGGTGGGGGTGAGCGTGCCGCTTTCGAGCGTGCAGTCGAGCATGTGGCTGCTGCCGGTCATCTCCATCGCTTCGGCGGCTTTTATCGTCCTGCTGCTGCTGCCCGTTAGCCGCAACGTCTCTTCGATCACCGCTTCGATCCGCAACGCCATCACCCAAAGCGCGCGCACGCTCGATCTCAAGGGCCGCATCGATCGCCAAAGCCGCGACGAATTCGGCCAGATTGCGCTCAGCGTCAACGAGCTGATGGAGTCGATGGGCGGCGCCGTCACCTCGGCTAAGCGGATCGCGGGCGAAAACGCCTCCATCGCCAAGGAGCTCTCCGCAACCAGCGCGCAGGTGGGCGAACGCTCCGAAGAGGAGGCCCGCACCATCGCCACCGTCGTCTCCCAGGGCGGCAAAGCCAAAGAGGAGCTGCAGCAGCTCACGAATGAAATCGGGCGCAACCGCACAATGCTGAGCGAAGCCGACGCGGTGCTGGCCAAGGCGCGTAAACAGATGGCTTCGCTGGGCGCTCAGGTCGAAGCGGCCGTCGAGGTGGAGAACGAGCTTGCCGCCAAACTCGGCCAGCTGAGCAACAACGCCGATCAGGTCAAGCAGGTGCTCTCCGTCATTGACGAAATTGCCGATCAGACCAATCTGCTGGCTCTTAACGCCGCCATCGAAGCGGCGCGGGCGGGGGAACACGGCCGGGGTTTTGCGGTGGTGGCGGACGAGGTGCGCAAACTGGCCGAGCGCACCCAAAAGAGTCTGGCCGAGACCGACGCGACCGTCAATATCATCACCCAGTCCATCGCCGATCTCTCCGGCGCCATGCACGACAACAGCGAAGAGATCAAAAAACTCGCCCACACCTCCCGCGACGTAGAGGAGATGCTCAAAGACTCCGCCTCGGTCGTGGGCCGCGGCGCGCAGGAGGCGGTGCGCTTTAGCGACGATGCCGCCCGCGTCGCCGAAAACCTGACGGGGCTTATCGGATCGGTTGAGGGCATCAACCGTCTGGCCGCCTCCAACGCCCGCAGCGTCGAAGAGATCGCCAGCGCCGCCGAACACCTCCACCACCTGACCGAAGAGCTCCAAAGCCAGCTGGCGAAGTTCAAAACCTAGGCCCGCCGGGCCTAGTCCATCCGTCCGATATAGCCGATCACCTTACCGATCACCCGCAGCTCCTTGAGCTTAGCGGGATCGGTGATGGCGATGGGCGGGTGTTTGTCGTTGTCGCTTTTGAGAAATACCGTCTGGTTGACAATGTCGATCAGCACGCGCTTAAGGTAGAGCTGTTCGCCATAGGCGAAGAAGAAGATTTTGCCGTCTTCGAGGGCGGTCTTTTGATTGTCGATAATCGCCAGCGAACCCCGCCGCAGCGTCGGCTCCATGCTCGAATGGGTGATATAGATCGCTTCGAGGTTCTCTTTTTCGTAAATATCGTTGAGCACCAGATAGAGAAAATGGACCGGAAAAAAGAGGTGCTCCCGGGCCAATTTTCCCTGGGATGTTGACATTTTGTCATCACTTCCGTTCCCGTCGCTATCGACATGGATCGGGATGCGGGCGAAAAACTCCTCCATCTCCTCACCGGAGAGATCAAACTTCTTCAGCGCGCCGCTGAGCGGGCGGTTCTCCTCTTCGCCGCTCAAAAGCCATCCAAGCCCCACCGATCGCTCTTTGGCAAAGGCAAAAAGGGTTTTTAGGGGGATGGTATTGCGCTTTTTCCAGTAGGCCAGCTTATCGGGAGCCACCCCCAAAGCCAGCGCGACCTGACGATCGGAGCCGACCTGAAGGATCTCCTTGAGACGCTCCAAAATCCCCTCAAACCGGATTTCTTCATCATCTTGATGTAATTTTTCCAAAATTTCGCCCTTTGGTATTGACAAAGATACAATACATTGCTATAGTTTTTCGGTGGGAGGCAAGGGGTGTCTGCCTCCCACTCTGTAAAAGCATTGTAAAAATTACATTGTATCTGATTATTTCTCCTATCCGTCTTAACATCAAGGGGGTTTTGATGTCCGCACGTATTACGCTGCCCGCCCACGCGTCGCTGCTGGAGTCGCTCGAACTGCTCGAAGGGCAGAACACCCTTTTGATGATTAGCCTCGAACACCTCAGAACCTACGCCTGCGTTCAGGGCTTCGGCTTTGCGGAAACCCTCATCCAAAAAGCCGGCGACCGTCTGGCGGCCCTCAAACCCCGCACGCTTTCGCTTTTTTATCTCTCCGAGGGGCTTTACGCCCTGCTGATTCCCGGCGATCGGCCCGATTATGCGCTCGAACTGTGCGACACCTTTCAGGCCGCCTTTAAGGAGCTGCCCTTGGAGGTGGAGGGGCGCGAACTCTTTGCCGCGCTGAGCGCTTCGGTGGCCACGGGGGCCGGTTTTGGCGTGGTCTCCAAGGCCTTGGCCTCTCTGGAAGAGGGGCGCAAGGGCGGCGTGGGCCATACGCGCCTGCACACCCCCGAATGCGGCGCGCTGGCGCGCAACAGCCACAATCTCGGCTGGATGGACCGGGTGCGCGAAGCGCTGGAGCAGGACGCGGTGGTGCCCTATTTCCAGCCCCTGCGCCACAACGCCAGCGGCGAAATTGCGCAGTACGAATGTCTCGCGCGGCTGCAAAGCGACGAGACCACCTACCTGCCCCAAACCTTTATGGAGGCGGCGCGGCTTAGCGGCCTGCTGCCGACGCTGACCTATATGATTTTCGAAAAAAGCCTGAGCCGTTTTCGGGGCACGAAGCTGGGGCTTTCATTAAACCTCAGCGCCGAAGATCTGCGCAACGAAGCCTTTTGCGGCTGGCTGCTGGAGCGCTGCCGCCGCCACGAAGTCGCCCCCTCCCGGGTGACGCTGGAGCTGTCCGAAACCATCGCGCCGGGAGAATTGAGCGTGCTCAAATCCGCCGTTTTGGAGCTTAAGGGCGCGGGATTTAGGCTCTCGCTGGACGACTTCGGCGTGCAAAACGCCAACTTCGAACGGCTCATCGAGCTGGAGTTCGACTCGATCAAGATCGACGGACGGTTTGTGCGCCATCTGGACAAAGACCCCAAAAGCCGCCGCCTGATCGAAACGGTGGTCAAGCTCTCCTCAGCGCTGGGCAGCGTGACCGTGGCCGAATATGTCCACAACGAAACGGTTCAGAAGATCGTGTGCGATCTGGGCGTGGACTATTCGCAGGGGTACTTTATCGGAAGGCCGGCCGCAACGCCGCAGATGGCGCGCTAAGGGGCGGCCGAAGGGGGACGCGATGCAGATGTTCAACCGCTTTCAAAAACAGATCGTTTTAAAAACCGGCGATGTGGCCGCCGAGCTCGATCGCATCGCGCAGGAGGAGCGGGTGCATAGGCAGACCGTCGATTTCGAGCTGCTCCAGTGCGCCACCCTCTACAAAACCGCCCAAATGGACGAATTTGCGCCGCTGGATTTTGCGCCAAAGAGCGCGTTTTTACTCGATGCCGGTACGCAGATTAGGCAGCATTATCAGGTTCGTTTTCAGCCCGCCGCCTGTCCGAGCGGCTTTAAATTCGCCCTCAAAATCCGCGCCGACGGCACCAAAAGCTACGCCGAAGCCCTTGTGCTGCCCGGCTCCTTTATCGCGCCGGCCCTTGCGGATAAAGAGGCGCTGCTGCTGGCCTACTTCAACAAACTCAAGCTCAAAAACGGCATGCTCATCGACCTGCTCGACGAACCCCTGCAAGAGAGCATCCGGGGCCTGATCGAAGCTGCCGCGGCCGATCGGGCCGGGCGGCTGCAGGCGCCCTTTAAGGTGGTGCTTGCCCGCTGGCCCAGACCCGTGGCCGCCCGCAACGATTCGCTGAGACTGGTGTACAAAAACGAGATCGTCTGCGGCGAAAACGACCGGGTCGATCACGCCGAGCGGCACTATTGTCAAAATGTCAAGGCGGGCGACTGTTTGGTGGAGTACCGCCCGCCCCTTGAGGGCAAACCGGGCCGCAACTACCGGGGCGAGTACATTCCCGCCGCAACCCCGCAGGCCACCTGTCTGCCCGGCTTCGGGGTGGACGATAGCACGATCGAGGTGCGCCACGGGGATGAATTGTGGTGTTATTACGCCAAGGAAAACGGCTACGTTTCGCTGGAAAACAACGTGCTCAAAATCGAGCAGGTGCTCTTTGTGCCGCGCATCTGCCTCAAGGACACGGGCCATATCCAGACCGACCCGGACGAAGAGGTGAGCATCCACGTTAAAGGCAGCAGCCCCGAAGAGGAGGCGGTGGGCAGCGGCATGAAACTGCGGGCCAAGCGCATCGTCGTCGAGGGCAGCGTCGGATCGCAAGCGTTTTTGCAGGCCCGCTACGTCCGTATCGACGGGATGGTTCACCAAAGCGCGCGCATCGAGGCCGACGAGATGGAGATCAACATTCTGCGGGGCGAAGCCTTGGGGGGCCATATCCGGGTGGGAAATCTCGAAGGCGGGCGGATCGAACGGGCCTTGAGCGTCAAGGTCGGCCGCATGATCGGCGGCGATATTACCGCCGAGACGATCGCGGTTAAGTCCCTGCGCGGCGGCGCGACCCTGCGGGCGCATAAGCATCTGAGCGTTGACGCGCTGCGCGGCAGTCCCAATCATCTGTATATCGACGCTAGAAGCCTGCACGAAGGCCAAAGCGAAGCCAAAGCCGCAGGGCTTTTACAGGAAGAAGAGTGCGCCCTTTCGGCCAAGATGCAGTCCCTCGGACGGCTGCTGGAAAAGAGCAAACCCGCCATTCATCAGGCCCTTGATCAGATTCGCCAGGGGCGGCTCACGCTCAACACCCTGCCCTCCTCCACCCGCGATATGGTGCTGCGCTACCGCGAAGACACGCAGACGCTTGCGCGCATGGGCGATCGGCTCGAAACGGTCAAAAAGCTGCTTTTGCAAAAGCACCTCTTTTTAGAATCCCTCGATGCGCAAACGCTGGAAACGGCAATCGCGCTGGAGGAAGGCCACATCGAAGGGGAGCACAAAATCGGCTGGCGGTTTTTTAACCGGCCCGACAAAGAGGCATTGATCGACTCCGGCTACCACGGCACAAAACAGATTTTTTTCGACGAACGGCAAGGGGCGATCGGCTTTAAATAAAAAAGCCGCCCGAAGGCGGCTTCGCATAAAGGAGGGTCAAGGAAAGCAGTCATGCAACCCTCGAATGCAACTTCCGCCGCTTTGAGGGTGCGTAATTAATATAACTTCTTATTGTGTAATTAGTGTGAATCAGGGAAATGCAAAATAAACTCCGCCCCCTCGCCCTTTTTGGAGCGCACGTCGATGCCGATGCGGTAGGTTTCGCACACCCCGCGCACAATATCCAGCCCAATCCCAAAGCCGCCCCGGTTGGCCTCGGCCCGTTGGTAGCGTTTGAAAATCCGCTCCCGCTCGGCCGGATCGATCCCCACCCCTTCGTCCTTTACCCGCAGCACGCCCTTTGCAAGCGCCACATGAACGCGCCCGCCCGTGTGGCTGTATTTGACGGCGTTTTGCAGCAGGTTATCCACCAGCCGCGCGGCTAAGTTGGGATCGATGGCAAACTCGAAGGGGTGTAGATCGCTTTGGATTGTCACCTTTTTGACCGCCGCGAGCGGTTCGTGCCAGCCGATGCGCTCTTTGATCAGGGCCGCAAGATCGATCGGCGCGTCGGCGCGGGCGCTTTGATCGCGCATAAACAGGTGCGTGAGGTTTTCGTAGCTGCCCGCGATCGCCCGCGCCGCGGCGGTGATGCGGGCCATTTTTTTCGGATCGTCGCACTGCAGGTCCTTCAGGCTGAGCAGCAGCGACGACACCGGTGTGGCCAGCTCGTGGGTCGTATCCTGCACAAAGCGGTCGCGCCGCTGCATCTCCTCTTTGATGGGCCGCAAAAAGAGCTTTGAGAGCCAAAAGGCCACGGCGCAGACAAAGAGCGTCGTCAGGGTTAAAAAGGCGGCGATCGTCCAGCGAAGCCGGGAAAAAAGCGTCTGCAGGCTGTTCTCTTCCACCACGACATACTTCACCCCCCAGTGCAGCCGCGCGCCGGTATCGACCCAGTAAAGCCGCCCGTTGTGGTTGAAAAAATCGCTTTTAAGCTGCAAGGACGGCACGTCGATCTCGGTGTAGATGGGCTGACCTGCGGCATCGTAAAGGCCGATTTTGAAGCGATCGCTCTTGGGCAGCTCCAGCCGCTCCAAACCCAGCATATGCGCATCGATCACCGCCGCCGAGATGCGCGCGGCGTGGTGCTGCATCAAAAGCCGCTGGTTCTCCACCAGCCGGTTTTGCTCCATGCTGGCCGCCATAAAGGCGATCACGCCGATCAAAAAAAGCGTCGAGCCGGCATAGAGCGCTAAAAAGCGCAGCAGCGCCTTTTTTTCATAGCGGCTCAAGGGCGTATCCCAGACCGCGGACGTTGCGGATAAGCTCCTTGCCCATGAGGCGGCGCAGGTTTTTGATGTAGGTGCGAAGCGTCGCGGCGTCGCGGGGTTCGTCGTAGGCGTAGAGGTTGCTCAGCAGCTCCTCCGTGCCCACGACGCGCCCGGCGTTTTTGATGAGATAGCCCAGCAGTTCGCCCTCTTTTTTACGCAGCGGCACGCTCTGCTTGCCCACCTGCAGGCGGTTAAGCCCCGGCATAAACACGACCCCCTCGGCCAGCGTGATATGGCTTTGATCCAGATGGCGGCTTTTGATGACGTGGGCCATGCGGGCATCGAGCTCTTCGTAGTCGAAGGGTTTTCGGATGTAATCATCCGCGCCCAGATCAAACCCGGCTTTTAAATCCTTGGAGCCCGATCGGGCGGTGATAAAGATAGCCGGAGTCGTATTGCCCGTGCGGCGAAGCCCCTCAAGCAGCTCAAACCCGCTGATACCGGGCACGCTCACATCCAGCAGCAGCAGATCGAAGCGGTCTTTAAGCAGCACCGCCTCCGCCGCCGTTCCGTCGCTTTCGCGGGTGACGGCGTAACCCTGCTTTTGCAGGTGTTCTTCCAAAATATCGCCTAAAACCGGGTCGTCTTCGAGCAGAAAAATTTTCATGCCCGATTGTAACGCTTAAAACTTTGCCTGTACCCCCGCATAGGCCATGCGACCGCGCAGCTGGCCCCAGATATGACCCACGTCGTATTCGCCCGCGTCATCGTAAAAGAGCGGCGATTCGTCATCGGTCTGCAGGGTGTCAAAGAGGTTTTTGACCCCCGCATAAAGGCTTAGATTCTTATCCAGCGCCTTGGAAACCTTGACATCCACAATGCTAAAGGCCTTGGATTTTGTGCCCTTAGGGTCGCTCGCGGCATCGTCGTTAAAGCGATCGCCGTAACCGTATTCGCTCAAGTCCCGCTCGCCGATCCACGTCACATCCGCATTGGCCGACCAGCCGTTTGCCTCGTAATAAACTCCGGCCTTAACCCGCTGTTCGATCGCCGCCACATCCTGATGGGCTTTGTACAAATCGTCATACTCAAACAGCTCGACGCCCGCCGAAAGGGTCAACGCATCGCTTAGCTGATAGCTGCCCACCACATCCGCCGATCGCACCCAGACGGTTTTTTTCAGGTTCGTCAGGGTCGGCGTGCCGCTCTCTTCGTTGATATAGGCGATATTTTTCAGGTTGGTCTGCCCGATCGATGCGGTGACGCTGCTTTCGTGGCCGTCGAAACTCAGCGAATAAAGCAACGACTGCGACTCCTCGATCGCATCGATCGCCACGCCAAACCCGCCGTTACCGATAATGCCGTGTTCGGATTCAAAAAAGGTCAAGGGTGAACGATACCCCATCCCCGCCGACAGGCGCGAAGTGAGGTGTTCATTGTGGCTAAGGCGCGCGTGCAGACGCGGCACGATTAGCGTTTTGTCGATCTCGTTTTTCTTGGCCGTCTGGTCGATCCAGTCGGTAGTGATCTGCGTGGCCCGCAAAGCGCCGCCCAGCTCAAAGGCGTTTGTCACCAGCCACTCATCCTGCACATAAACGCCGATCGCCTGATAATCAAAACCGTCGGAGGGCTCGCTGCTAAAGGCGCTGGATTTGGAGCGCATTTTTTCCTGCTTCACGTCAATCCCGTAGGCGATTAGATGACTGTCGCCGATCGGTTGGCGCAGGCGCGCATCGGCAAAGTGGGTGGTGTCTTTGTTGTAGTAATCCAGCCCTTCGTACATGGAATCTTGAATCTGATCGGCCCCGGCGGCGGTGAGAATCAGCTGCTTATCGCCCAGGGGTTTGATCCAGCGGGCCAGCACCTCTTCGCGGGCGGTTTCGATCTTTTCGAGCGTGGCGATCGCATCGCCGGTATAGTTGTTGTTGACGTTGCCGCCCTCAAAGGCAACGTTGGTTTCGTCCCCTTCGCGCACCGCCCAGTTGTAGCGATCGGTCATCGGGCCGCCAAAGACGTTGGACTGAAAACGGTTGACAATCAAATCAAGCTGCCCCGCTTCGTTGCCCAGCTCTTTGGTCAGGCGGGCCGAAACGGCGTGGTTGGCCAGCGCGGGCGCTTCGTTGACGCCGTTATTGTCGTTGTCCTCTTGATCGATAAAGTTGTAGTTGCCCCACACCACCGCGCGGGTTTTGCGATCATCGCTGACGGCGGTGCCGACCACCGCGTAGTTGCGATACCCTTTTTCGCCGCCGCTTAAATCCAGCTCGACGCCGTTTTTGTGGGCTTGACGGGGGATGATGTTGACCGTACCGCCGATCGCTTCGGGGGCGCTTAACGAGGCGCCCGGCCCGCGGGCGATATCGATGCGCTCCATCCCCACGGCAGGAATCGCGTCCATGCCGTAGTAGCTTGAAACCGTGGAGTGCAGCGGCACGCCGTGGTAAAGCACCGAGGTGTGTTCACCCTTGAGGCCGCCTAGCTGCACCCGCTTGATGGCGCACATGGAGCACGCGGTGGAGACGTTGACCCCCGGCTCTTTGTCGATGGCTTCAGCCAGCGTGCCCGCCTGTTTGTGTTCGATCCGCTCGCGGCTAATCACCTCGGTGCGCTCGATCGTATCGAGCAAAAAACTATTCTCCATCTGCGCATCGGCGTTGCCGCTCACCTCCAGTTTTCCCAATTCGTCCACCGACTGCGCCAAGGCCAGCGAACCCAGTAGCATACTCAAGACCCATCCCGATAATTTCATGTGAAGCCTTTTTTTATTTGATAACAAGAATCATAACAAAAAGAGCGCCCTATTTCAACTATTTTGATATTCATTACTATTTACACTTCAGCGGCTTTTTAACCAACTTAATGGATGATAACTAATATCATTATCTCGCAAAGGGGGATAAAATGCTTCTATCCGATCTGAAAAAAGGCGAAAACGCCCTTGTCAAAACCCTCCACTGCGAAGGCGAGCTCAAAACCCGACTGCTTTCGCTGGGCTTGGGCCAGGGCGAAAAGGTCACCGTGCTTTCCAAAAGCGGCGGCGGCGCCACGGTGGAGGTGATGCTTTTTAGCGGCCGGCTGGCCCTGCGCAAAGGCGAAGCCAAGGCGATCGAAGTGGAAAAAGCCGCATGAATAAGGTGCGCGTGGCTCTGGTGGGCCAGCCCAATGTGGGTAAAAGTTCGCTGCTTAACGCCATCAGCGGCGCGAAGGTTCGCGTGGGGAACTTCCCCGGCGTCACCGTGGAAAAGGCCAGCGGCACGCTTAAATCGGGCAACACAATCATTGAGGTGATCGACCTGCCCGGGACCTATTCTTTAAGCGCCTATTCGCAGGAAGAGAAGGTCACCCGCGCCTTTTTGGAAAGCGGCGAATACGACCTGATCGTGCAGGTGATCGAAAGCGCCAATCTGGAGCGCAACCTCTCCCTGACCGCCGAACTGATGCACCTGAACAAACCCGCGCTCGTGGCACTGAACATGATGGACGAAGCGCGCAGCGAGGGGATTGAGATTGACGCAAAGCAGCTTTCGGAGATTTTGGGCCTGCCCGCCATCAAAGTCTCCGCCCGCACCGGCGAAGGGCTGAACACGCTCGTCGCCCGCATGGCCGACGCGCACAAATTCCCCGTGGGCGCCTCTAAACTGATCTACTCCGACACGATCGAAGAGGGGGCGGATAAAATCGCGGCGTTTTTAAAATCCTGCGGCGAGGACGCGGCGGTGCTGGGCAAACGTGATGCGCGCATGATCGCGCTCGATCTCATGGCCCAAAAACCCGAAACCTACCACCTCATTCACGATCATCCGCTTCTTAGCCGCCTGCAGCCGGTCATTAACGAAGCCCTTGAGGCGCTCTATCTGCGTTACAACACCCGCGATTTGCACGAGATTTTTCTGCTTGAACACCGCGCCTTTGCCCGGGGAGCCGCGCTGGAGGTGGTGCGCCGCCATGTGCCGCCTTTAAAGGAGGCGCTCACCGAAAGGATCGACCGCGTGCTGCTGCACCCGGTGCTGGGGATTCCGATCTTTTTGTTTTTTATGTGGGGCCTGTTTCAGATGACCTTTACGCTGGGCGAAATTCCCATGGGGTGGCTGGAGGCGCTTTTTGGCGCGATGGCCGAAGGGGTGCGCACCGCCGTTACCCACGAAGGCGCGGCGGGACTGCTGGCCGACGGCATTATCGGCGGCGTGGGCGCGGTGCTGATGTTTTTGCCCAACATTATGATTTTGTTTTTGGGCATTGCGCTTTTGGAAACCACCGGTTATATGGCCCGCGCGGCCTTTTTGCTCGACGGTTTTCTGCACCGCTTCGGCTTGCACGGCAAAAGTTTTGTGCCGTTAGTCAGCGGTTTTGGCTGCTCGGTTCCCGCCTTTATGGCGGCGCGCACGCTCAAAAACGACCGCGATCGGCTGGTGACGCTGTTTATCATTAACTTTATGAGCTGCGGTGCGCGGCTTCCGGTGTATGTGCTCTTTATCGGCGCGTTTTTCCCGGCGGCCATGGCGGGCAACGTGCTGTTTGGTATTTATATTCTGGGCGCGCTGGTGGGGCTGATCATGGCCAAGGTGCTGCGAACCTTTTTTCTTAAAGGCCCGGACGAACCCTTTGTGATGGAGATGCCTCGCTACCGCCTGCCCTCTTTGCTGCTGGTCTGGACGGTGGTGTGGGGCAAGGCGGTCATGTATATGAAAAAGGCGGGCACCTTTATTTTGGCCGCAGCGGTGCTGATCTGGTTTGCCAGCAACTATCCGGCCTATGACAACCCCAACCTTGAAGGCGCGGCGCTGGCCGAGGCGCAGATGGAAAACAGCTATCTGGGCAAAGCGGGCATGGCGATCGAGCCGGTTTTTGCCCCGCTGGATTTTGACTGGCGCATGGGCGTGGCGCTGGTGAGCGGGCTGGCCGCCAAAGAGGTGGTGGTCTCCACCATGGGCGTGCTCTATTCCGTGGGCGACGATGTGACCGAAGAGAGCCAGACACTCATTGAAACCCTGCAGGCCAATATCAGTCTGCCGTCGGCCATTGCCTTTGTGATGTTTGTGATGTTTTACAACCCCTGCCTGGCCGCCACGGTGGTCTTCCGTCAGGAAGCGGGCGGCAGCAAATATGTGGCTTACCTCTTTGTCTTTACGACGATCGTCGCCTATGCGATGGCGTTGATAGGCTTTACGATCGCCGCGTGGGTCGCCTAAGGCAAAAGTCTTAGGCGACTGTGCTTACTTGGACGAGAGCTTGCCCATTTCGTTATCGAAGTGGTACAGGCCGCGTCCGTCCACGCCGATAATCTCCAGCTTATCCAGCACCGATTTGAAAAGCCGCTCCTCTTCGTGCTGCTCGGCCACATACCACTGCAGGAAGTTAAAGGTCGAATAGTCCTTTTCCCCCAGCGCGGTGTCGGCCAGCACATTAATGGCTTTGGTGATGGAAAGCTCGTGGCTAAACACCGTTTCAAACAGCGGCTTAAGGGCGTTAAACTCGCTGGGCGGCTGGTTGCTGGCGGGCACGATCGCCATGGCTCCGGTTTCGTTCACGTAGTTAAAAAGCTTGTGCATATGCGCCAGCTCCTCTTGCGCGTGGGCGTACAAAAAGGCCGCGCACCCCTCATAACCCTTGTGGGCGCACCACGAACTCATGGCGAGATAAAGATTGGAGGAGTACATCTCCAGCGCGATCTGCTCGTTGAGCTGCGTCAGCATCTTCTTGGACAACATGGTTTCTCCTTGGGTGGATTTTGGGAAAACCACTGTAGCACGACCGAGCTGTATTAATATGAAAACGGTTATCGTTTCTAAAATAGAGCTGCCGATTTTTGCGCCACCGCACCGCAACCAAGGCGGGCATAATGGCCCAAAACGCAAGGAGTTCTTATGGCCGTGATGATGACCGACCAATGCATCAACTGCGACGCCTGCATAGACGAATGCCCGGCCACGGCGATCGTCTCCGCCGCCGATAGCGGACGCGAACACACCTATGTCCACCCCGAAAAGTGCATCGAATGCGCCGACTGCGCCGCTCCCAAATGCGCCGATGTCTGCCCCAGCGACGGCGCGATCGTATGGGATCAAGCCTACACCCCCGAAAACCGCGCCTATTTTCTGGCGGGTCACGAAGCGGGGATTTACACTATCCGCACCCACAAAACCAAAGGGCTGCTGCTACCGGATATCGCCCCCAAAGCCTACCGCGACTATATCCCGGCAAGCTACCGGAGCGATCACGCGGCTGTTAGCGTGGACGAGATGAACCGCTTGATGATCGAGCGGGGCAGAGACGCTTAACGGCGTTTTTTCCAGTAGCCGGGTTTCTGACTCTGGTGCATCACGGCCACCACAAGGCAGTCACCGGCATAGGTTTTATAAACCACGCAATAGGGAAAACGAGAGAGAATAAAGCGGCGCGTCAGAATAAATGGATAAATGGGATAAATGGGGACAGTTGCCACGGGACCATTAAAAATTCTGTGTCAGTCCGATAGGATCTTAAACCCCAAAGGATTGACCCATGAACCAAACAAGCCAGCGGTTCGATCTCGACACCGCTTTAGCGCAGATCAAGGCCGGAGCCAAGA